>NZ_JAUOPW010000003.1:0-356196 GCF_030547795.1 Colwellia sp. 5_MG-2023
CGTATGCAGCCTCAAGGTGATATTTTACTGGTGTGGCTTGATAATGTTCCGTTTGCTCAACTACTGCTTTGGTTAGAGAGCTTAGCGAATAATGAAGGGTTACAAGTGCAAGCCATTGACTTATCTCAGGGAGATAGCTCTGGTGAAGTACGAGTGCGTCGTTTGCAGCTAGGTAAACAGTAAAAGATTAGCTTTAAGACCGTTACTGATAAACCAAGCGTAGCAATCCAAAAAAATAAGCAACCAAAAATAAGCAACCAAAAATAAGCAACCAAGAATGAGAAACCAAGAATGAGAAACCAAGAATGAGAAATAAGATTGCCATGGGGATTATTTTTTTAATCGCTTATATTGGCTTTTTAATCGCAACATTACCGACCAGCGTTGTGCTGAAATACGTGACCTTACCTAAAAATGTTACGAATAGCGTTTACCTGTCAGGAGTGAGCGGCAGTGTGTGGCACACCCGTATTAACCAAGTAAAGATTAATGGTGCGCCCATTGATAAGGTTGAAGCACAGGTCAGTTTCTGGTCATTATTAAGCTTAACGCCTAAACTCGCCATTACTTTTGGTGACCCATTTAAAGCAGGTCCTGAAGGCAAGTTTGACTTAGCGCTTTCCTCAGAAAAAGCCGCTCTAACAAATCTTAACTTGCTAGTAAGTGCTAACGAAGTAGCACAGCAGTTACCACTGCCTTTACCTATGCTAGCGCAAGGTGATGTTGAATTAACCGTATCTGCAGCAGAAATTGACCTCACTAAAAACAACCAATGTATTAGTGCAACAGGTAATGGTGCATGGTCGAAAGCAGGCATAACCGCTTTAGATAAAACAGTGCCATTAGGTCAACTCAACGCAGACATTAGCTGCGCGAACGGCGTATTAACTTTGGTTATGTCGCCAAAAAATGATTTAGGCTTAACCTTTACCGCATCTGTTGGTCAAAATGGTAAAGCCTCTGGCAAAGGTTATTTAAAGCCGGGCCCTAAGTTTCCAAGCGCCCTTAATGACGCCTTACCTTTTTTAGGCACACCTGATAGCCGTGGTCGTTATCGTTTAGTTTTTTAGTTGGCTAATCACCCTACATACGCCTTAAAAAAGAACATTGCTAGACGAAGGTGAACGACATCATCGTAGGGCGAATTTATTCGCCTAATAAGAACAGGCGACTGAAGTCGCCCCTACATACGCCCTACATTCACCCTGCATACGACCTAACAAAAAACATTGTTAGACGAAGGTGACCAACATCACCGTAGAGGCGAATTTATTCGCCTAATAATAACAGGCGACTGAAGTCGCCCCTACATAGCCCCTACATACGCCCTACATTCACCCTACATATGCCTTAACAAAGAATATTATTAGGCGAAGGTGCTCGACATCACCGTAGGGGCGAATTTATTCGCCTAATAATAAGAACAGGCGACTGAAGTCGCCCCTACATACGCCCTACATTCACCCTGCATACGACCTAACAAAACATTGTTAGACGAAGGTGAACGACATCACCGTAGGGACGAATTTATTCGCCTAATAATTAGAACAGGCGACTGAAGTCGCCCCTACATTCACCTGCATACGACCTAACAAAAAACATTGTTAGGCGAAGGTGCTCGACATCATCGTAGGGGCGAATTTATTCGCCTAATAATTAGAACAGGCGACTGAAGTCGCCCCTACATACGCCCTAACAAAAAACATTGTTAGGCGAAGGTGATCGACATCACCGTAGAGGCGAATTTATTCGCCTAATAATAAGAGCAGGCGACTGAAGTCGCCCCTACATACGCCCTACATACGCCCTTCCTTCGTCATTCCGTAGGTCACTTAATACGGAATCTTGTGCGTGTGATTGTATGCCCCCTAGGCGCATTACTACGCTAAATGTAACAAAATATTCTTGTGTTATTTTCAAATATGCGTATATTTTGTTGCTTGAAATTTTAAGTAGCATTTATACCAATTAAACTTAAGTTTACATTCCTTTATAAATAAAGTTGATAAGTAAAGTTACATGTAAATTAAGTGCTATATAAGCATAAATTGGTAATTAAGCGACTTTAAAATTAATAATGAATTAATTTAAATAAAATGGCGAAAAAATAACATGTCCCGAAATCTATCACGGAAGATTGAAATGAGTAATCTTTCACTAAACAATTCACACTTTATCAGCTCAGCTTTATCGAACTCGCCAAAAAAGGACTTTAAAACAATACTAAGAAATAGTTCAATCATGTTGGCCTTGTCACTATTTTTAGCTGGTTGTAACGACAATAATTCAAATACAGATGATAATACTCCAGTAGATCCTGTTATCACCTTAGACACTGAACTTAGAGAAATCATTACTGCGCAAAAATTAACGGGTGATCCAAGTACTGACCGAGAACTACCTAGCATTGACGACCCACAAGCTCAATTAGGTATGAAATTATTTTATACTAAAAGCTTAGGTGGCGATTTAGATTCTGCTTGTGTTAGCTGCCATCATCCTATGTTAGGTGGTGGTGATGATCTTGCTTTACCTGTTGGTGTAGATGCCGAACAACCTGATTTATTAGGCCCAGGTCGTGTTCACAGTGTTACAGGTGAACATTATTACAGTGGTGCTGCAACTGTACCGAGAAACTCACCAACAACGTTCAACATTGCCCTTTGGGATAACTACATGTTTCATGATGGTCGTGTCGAAAGTTTAGGCAAAACGCCAAAAAAGAACGGTAACGATGGCTTAGGTATTCGCACCCCTGATGTTGCTTTTGGTACCAGTGATAGCTCAGCGGGTATCAATTTAGTTGCCGCACAAGCAAGGTTTCCTGTCACTTCAGACGAAGAAATGAAAAACTACACTAACTTTGAAGGTACAACTAACGCAGAAGTTCGCGATAATTTAGCTCAACGTATTGGTAATTACGGTAACCCATTAGGGGGCATGTTAGCAGTAAATGACTGGTTAGTAGAATTTCAACAAGGCTTTGATGCGCCTGATGGCACGGCAGAAGAATTAATTACCTACAATAACATTGCTCAAGCCATTGCTGAATATGAAAGATCACAAGTGTTTGTAGAAACACCTTGGAAGCAATATGTGCAAGGTGATAACGACGCAATTAGTGAGACAGCCAAACGTGGTGCAAAACTCTTTTTTAATAGCCAAGAAAATGGTGGTGCAAACTGTAGTTCATGTCACAGCGGCGACTTTTTCACTGACGAAGACTTTCATGTTATTGGTATGATCCAACTGGGTCGCGGTAAAGGCGATGGCGAGTCTGGTACTGAAGATTTTGGTCGCTATAGAGAAAGCCTTAACGAAGATGAAATGTTCGCATTTAGAACGCCTTCATTACTCAATGTTACTGCTACAGGTCCGTGGGGGCATTCTGGTGCATCAAAAACTCTTAGCCATGCTATTCGTACCCATTTAAATCCGCAACAAGCATTAGATGAATACGACTGGTCACAGTTAAATCCTGCAATTCATGCCACAGATAGTGTTATTTTCACTCAACGAGCTATTGATAAACTCGTTCAAAATCGCGCTGCAGGTATACCAAGTATTGAAGATATCTCACTCACGGATACTGAGGTTGCTGAATTAGTCGCCTTTATTGAAACATTAACGGATCCTTGTGTTGAAGACAGAGAATGTATGAGCCAATGGATTCTTGATGAGAATGATAATAACCCTGATGGTTTACGCTTAGATGCAATTGATCAAGATGGTAATTATTTATAAGTCATACAAAACACCCAATGCAAGAATTGATTATCATCACCGTAGGGGCGAATTTATTCGCCTAATAATAAGAGCAGGCGACTGAAGTCGCCCCTACATACGCTTTAACAAAGAACATTGTTAGGTCGTATGTAGGTGATCGACATCACCGTAGAGGCGAATTTATTCGCCTAATGATAGGAACAGGCGACTGAAGTCGCCCCTACGTACGCCCTACATTCACCCTACATACGACCTAACAAAAAACATTGTGAGCCGAAGGTGAACGACATCACCGTAGGGGCGAATTTATTCGCCTAATAATAGGAACAGGCGACTGAAGTCGCCCCTACATACGCCCTACATACGACCTAACAAAACATTGTTAGGCGAAGGTGATCGATATCACCGTAGGGGCGAATTTATTCGCCTAATAATGAGAACAGGCGACTGAAGTCGCCCCTACATACACCCTACATACGACCTAACAAAACATTGTGAGGCGAAGGTGATCAACATCACCGTAGGGGCGAATTTATTCGCCTAATAATAATAACAGGCGACTGAAGTCGCCCCTACATTCACCTGCATACGCCCTACATACGCCTCTAGCTTCGTCATTTTGTAGGTGGCTTAATACGGAGTCTTGTGCGTGTGGTTGCATAGTAGTTAATCAACTATTGAGCATAACGAATGGGATTCTGAATCAAGTTCAGGATGACGACGGTTGTTCAGGGTAACAATGGTTGTTTAGCGGGGATTCATGAGTATGGTCAATCCATACTCATGATAATTACAATATTATTAAATCAACACTTAAAGCTACTTACTTGAGTCAGGTTGCGATTTTTTAATATTTTGTGTTTTAAACGCTTTCAAATAATGCCCTGCTTTTTTATTACCTTTTTGATATGCCAGCGTCAATAGTTTTAAACTTTTATCTGAACTTTGTTCAGTTGCTATTCCTTGTTCAAACATCATCGCTAACATAATCATTGCATCGGTATTTCCACCGGTAACTGCTTCATCAAAATATTCAAACGCCTTTTCATAATTTTTATTGAGCAGTTCATATTTACCTAATTCATATTTTGCTAAAACACTGCCATGAGATGCGGCTTCATTAAACCAATGAAGCGCTTTTTCTTTATTATGTAAACTTTTATCTTTAGAGCTGTATAACAACGCTAAGTTAATTTGGGCATTAACAAAACCTTTATTTGCCGCTTTTTCGGCCCATTTAATCCCTTCTTCAATATTTTTCTCTACGCCTTTACCTTCAATATACATTACTGATAAATTAGTCAACCCGTAAGGATCGCCACCTTGACCTGAAAGCAAATAATACTCAAACGCTTTATTTAGATCTTTATTAAATATTTGACCAGTTTCATATAATCGGCCAATTTTATAATGCACGGCTGCACTATTACCTTCTGCTGCTTTGTTTAACCAGAACAAGCCTTTTTCTGTATTCTGTGGTACTCCGCCTTGTCCATAAAAGTAACTAAACCCTAAATTGTATTGCTGTGTTGGAATACCTTTCTCAGCTAACCTTGTCATTGTATCGAATGCTGTACTTTGTGAAAAAGCATTGAATGAGAACGAAAAAACCATAAGAAACGTAATAATACTTAATTGACGCATTGTATTTGTACCACGAGTAAGAAGTATAAAATTATTTGACGAGTACTTTAGCTAAAATACTCACATTTGTAAATTGGGATTCTGAATCAAGTTCAGAATGACGACGATTGTTTAGAATGACGACGGTTATCCACAATGACAGCGAATGTTCAGGGTGGCGGTAGTTGTTCAGAATGACGGATAGAGTCCGTCATTCTGTAAATGGGTTAATAGCAACGCTCGATATTAATCCATTCTAAAATCTAGTTAATTTTTTTAACCCAGGTCGTGAAGTCAAAAATAGGGGTTGTACAATTGACATTTTCTAACTGCCATTGCTGATGTTGATCATCAATTTGATCGATAATATTCCATCTAACTTGGCATTTAGGAAAATTAACTTCATCGTTACTGTCAGTAATGTCAATAATTACCGCATAGTCTTCTTTAGTATAGCTGCCAGTCGCTAAATTTTTGACTTGTAGCTCAGCTAAGGCTGCGTCGTAACATTGCGTTGTACAATTTTCAGTGACTAACGGTTTTGCTACTTTGCCTACCGTGATTTCACCGTCATCAAATTGCCATAAATAGCTGTCGTATAAATTACAACTTTCAACAACGTCTTCTTTTGCTAATTTCTTATCATGACAAAAAGACCAAGCGCCTTGTATGCCTGTACCTGACTTTTGTAATGCAGCTACTGTTTCACTATTGCCTTGTTGCGTAGCAGAGTCCATAGACGCGGTGTCGTTATTTTCACTACAGGCGCTAAGTAATACTGTGCTGACAACAGCCGAAAGTAATAATTTTTTCATCGTGTACCTCTTTGAAATTTTATAAATTAATATAATGAGAAAGTTAGCTAGTTTTATAAGAAAACTGAGTAGATAGATTATAAATAAAAAAGGAGCCCTAGGGCTCCTTTTTATTCACAATATTTGTAACTAATTAATATTTGGTATTTACCAAAATTATTGAGAGTTAACTACTGTGTAAGTTTCATTGTTTAAAAACTCATCAGTAATTTCACTATCAACCTGTGTTTGGAAAACAACTTGTGATGTACCAGCAATAATATTAGCTAGACCAGTACCTTCACCACCTTCAGCAGTTTCAATTAGAATAGTTTTGTAATCTGAGCTAAATGTAGCCGAGAATGTTAAACCAACATTTAAGAAATCAGCTTGACCAAGAGTTGCGTTAGCAGGGCCATCTAAATCTAATTGTAAAATAGCATTAGCTTCATCAAGTGTCATAGTTGGACCAGAGAAAGTACCACCAATAGCAACAGCGTCTAATGCGTTACCCATAGCTGTACCATCTAAGTCAATTGGGTGACTAAATGTAAAGCGTAAAGTTACAATACCATCATCATCACCAGCAGGTGTAGCATTAGCATCAGAGTAACCGATTGTTTGCTTAGTGATAGTAAAGATACCAACATCGTTGTATACCATGAAACGAGGCGCATCAACTAAGTAACGACCGAAACGATCATTAGTTGAATCAGCATCTGAATCTACTGTAAGAGCAGAATTTTCATCACGGTCAAATGTTGCCCAGCTGTTACCTTGTACATCTTCAATATCATCAAAGTTTAATGCTACGTGATTTTCTGCATCGTTATCACCGTTTGAATCAAACAAGAAGATATCATTACTACCGTTTTGGAATAAACCAGAGATAGAAGTTGCATCAACTGCTAACGTTAACTCATTACCAGCAGTATTTAAGCTATAAGCACCTGCCGCAGGGAAAGTAGCTGTAGAGCTTAGTGTTACAGAGTAATCAGTACCAACTGCTGTTAAATCTTTAAAGATTAATGTATCAGCATTAGCACCTGAACCTACAGGTACGATTGTTTCGTTGAAAGTCATAACAACGTTTGAACCATCCCAGTAAGCAGCTGTTACGAACGGAGGCATTGCATCTTGAATAACAACACGTGCTGCTGAGTTAGCATTAGCTAAGTTACCACGAGTATCAACAATTGAACCGTTAGTAAAGTCAATCGCTTCACCGTGATCGTTGTTAGCAAAGTCAACCATATCAGCAACAGTGAAGCGTGCTAAATCTTGACCTGATTTAGGAATAACAGTGTTACCAGCAGTATCAACAGTACCTACGATTAAGTTACCATCGATATCTGTAGTTAAACCATTTAATACACCCGTAAGTGTAAGGTCAACTGACGCTGATTCTAATGGAGAAGTAGTACCTACAGCGATAGTTTCTGAGAAAGCTACACCTAAGCTGTTACCACGTTCAGTCCAAGCAGAATAGCCTGGAGCAGAATATAATGGGTTATCATTAAGGCCATCTGCAATTTTTTCAGAGAATTCAAGTGCAGAGAATTCTTCATAACGTTCAGAAAGGTTAGAACTTGAAGTTGGCGATAAGTGACGTGGTTGGATGTAGATGATTGGGTCACCCTCATCACCAGTAATGCTACCTTCAGTTACTTCACCACCTGAACCAGCAGCACCAGTTCCTGCGCTAGCTGTTGTAGCTGAGTAATCAGCTTCAAGAGCCCATAATTCATAGTTTTCTTGTAAGATAGTTGTAGGAGCAACTTTATCTTCAACAGTTACAGTAAGTGTATCACCAGTCACACCAAATGAACCTGTTGGCGTAAGTAAGAATTCTGCACCGTGAACAGTTTGCGTAATTGGGAATTCAAAATCATTACCAGAGAACGTTGCTGTACCTGGAGTACCAGAACCAGAAACTACAGTAGCTGTAATACCACTTGCATTTTCTACTGAGCCAACGATTACCGCTGTATCATTAACGATAGAAGTAATAGAAGTAGAAGCGAAACGATTTAATAAACGCTCACCTGTATCTAAACCTGCAACAGCATTTTCTTGACCGTTTAAGTTAGAGATTACAGTAGAACCAGCATCACCGTCGTTATCCCAAAGAGGGCTAACAGCTAATAATGAAGAATCTAAAGTTTTAACTAGTTGTTCACCAGTAAGACCTTCTGGCGTTTCAGATGGTGGAACATAAGTACATAGACGTGTACGGATGTAACCAATTTTACCAGTTTGTTGAGAGAATACATCACTTGCGATACCAAATTCAGTACTACCACCGAAGTCAGCGCCTTCATCAATAATAAGGTTATCTGCAAGTGGATCAGCAGAAGTAGCCGAACCATCACCAGTAACAATTACGTTACCGCTAGTATCAGTGTATTGCCATTGTGGGAACCAAACTGAGAAACGTTGACCATCGTCTAATGCATCAGCAAGAACAACTGTTAACGACATACCGTCAGCAGCTAAAGTTACATTTGGTGTACCATCAGTATTAAGAGCAACATCTAATTCAATTTGTGCAGAAGCTGTACCGCTTGCTTTTGTAACAACAACGTCTGATGCGTCGAAGTTTGCAGCTGACATAGCTTCGTTAAAGTTAAGTGTGATACCTGTAGTACCATCAATACCTTTGCTTAATACAACATATTGATAATTATCAGCAGCTTCAATTGTATCAATTGAACCAGCTACACTTGCAATGTATGGTTCAACATCGTCGTTAGACGTGATCATACAAACATTCATATCGCCAAGGTTGTTTACGATACCTTCAGAAACAGTGCTAACGCCACCTAATTCAAATTCAGTAGGAGTACCAGTATTTGTTACTGAAGTATAACCTTCAACTGCTAGAGTTAAATCAGAGTCAGTAGGTAATGCATCAAAAGAGAAAGTACCATTTTCGCCAGTTACTGTAGTAAATGTTGGAACACCTAGGTCTACACTAGAATTACCGTTTGTACCTGTAGTAGTTACTGCAGTAAAGTCTAAAGCAACTTTAACGCCAGCTGGTAAAGCAGCACCTGTGTTACAGTCACGTAAAACACCAGTTACTTGAGCTGAGAACATTGGTAAGTTAGCTGTTTCTGCTTGTGCTAAGAAACCGTCAAACCAAGTGATTTGCTCACCGTTATTGGTAGAATCTTCAGTATTAGAACCGTTGTTACCAGAATCAATCTGGATATTATTAGTAGTTACACTTACTGTACCGCTAGCATAGCCGTCTGGGCCTGTAATTGTAACTGTGTAAGCTGAACCATTGCTTGTAGTATTATTAGAACCATCTACACCAGATAATGGAACACTAGTAAAGTGGTAGTAACCACTCGCATCAGTTGTTACTGTGCTACCAGCTAATGACACTGTAGCGCCCATTACTGGTAAACCGTTAGTATCTAGAACAGTACCTTGTACAGTACCTGTACCTTGTGCTTGCTCACTTGTGTTACCACCATTGTCTTCAACTACAGTTTCTGAAGTTGATGTATTTGCATCGCCGTCTGAATCGCCACATGCTGCTAAGCCTAAACTTAGTACAACAGCGAGTGCTACTTTTGTTTTATAAAATTGAGTTTTATTAACCATTATAGTGTTCCTATCACTTAAATATTACTTTAATACTTCATATGCCAACATATGAGTACATTTAAATCGTGTTTTCGGTTTACAACATTATCATGCTTTACGCACAAAAAGTATCTGCCATCATGTTTTTATTGGCAAATATTTTTTGTTGTAGAAACATGTTGTTCATAGTTTTAAACCTGAAACAATATCATGTTGGAATTCTGCTTCAAACTGAACTTTACGCAACAAATCACAAAATACGTAAAACAAAATATCACCTACAACCTACATGTTTCAAAAAGATAGTAACTTTATATTTTTTAATAATCAACACATAAAGTTAATTATTTCTTATATATAAGCGACAAATTTATTATAAATTGTAATTTGTTGTAATCTGGTGATCAGATCTGGCTATTGCTTGTTGTGCAAGCTTGCTATTTCAGCATTTGTCAACCGTCTATATTGACTAGAGCAACTACTGTACAAGCCTTTAGTATCAATAGCTGCACGTAATCCCCCCAAAAAACCTTAAGATGAAATCGATTGCACTCGTTGTAAACTAACGAGCTAATCACACGGTAATAGTGTGCTAAACAGTGTACGAGAAAAAAGTTCCACCTAAGATGTTACCTGTTGTTTCGTATGTTATTTTTTTGTTAAATTTTTGTTGGTTCCCACATAGTTTTCTATGACTTTATTCTTCAACTTTAACTTTGTTCTTTTATTACCTTACTGTTTATTGTGTGTAACATTATCGCTGTTTATTTGAACTTATGTACCTTATTCATTGGTTGATTGCACTCAGCAGCACTGGTTATTCTGGGCTGAGCTATACCTACTACACCTACTACTCCTACTATTCTCACTATAGCTACTATACCTAGCGACAGGGCGGCACTGATTTTTTTGGTGGGGTTGATGAGGAATGCTGAACTCTGCTTATTAATAGCAATGTAGTTGATAAAAAATTTTAAAATACCCCAGCTGATGAATTAACTATGATAAAAAAGAGTTGGTAAAACGGTTATATTCATATTAATGGTGATTTTAACGAATAAATTATGAAATTATAGCGTGTTACCTTACGCTATTTTAGCGTTACTTCATTAGTAGTGTGCTGAGTTTTTTTGTTTTGTCGCTTATTTTTGTAGTTTGTTTTTATCGCTTTAATTGTGCTTTTTATTGCCGCATTATATTGGTGCTTATATTGACGGCTTAACATTACTTTTTTTATTTACTCTTAATCATTAATGCTAAATCTAAAGACTTATATAAGTGCGATAAAAAGTGCGATAAAAAGTGCGATAAAAAATAATATAACAGTGCTTAGCTATAATTCTGCTAATACTCTTTAGCACTTATTAATTAAGTTTGCTTTAGCAGCCGAGCACTATGTTGGTAATTAGCCCGTTGGAATTTCTATTTTGGCACTTGGTAATAATTGTTGATACTTTTGTGCTAACGCTTGTTTCGCGTTTACGTCACCATGCACTATTTTTATATGCTGCGGTTTATGATGCATACGCTTAACAAAATTAACGAGGCCATTTTGATCGGCATGGGCGGAGTATCCACTAATAGTATGCACCATGGCATTAATTGTTACCCGGTTACCATCAATATAAACATAACCTTGTTTATTGGGCTGTGCGAGTGTTGGCCCGTATTGTTGAATACTGCGCCCCAAGGTTCCTTGTGCTTGATAGCCAACAAAAAGCACATCGGTAGTGCTGTCAGTTAAGAACTGCTTAAGGTAATTGACTATTCTGCCACCACTACACATACCACTCGCGGCTATAACAATAGCGGGTTTGGGGTTAGTGAAATTTCGCCCTTTGGCTAGATAAGCGATAGTGTCAAGGTGCTCTTGATGACTATTAACGGTATAAAGCTGTTCAAAGTTTAAAGGATGACGACCAGCCTTAAGTTTACGTTTCGCTTCCTTGTCCCATAAGGTTTTAAAGTTTCGATACTGTTCAGTAAATTTTGCCGCCATAGGTGAGTCGACAATAATATCGATGTTTTGCCACATTGTTGCCAGCTGATAGGCTTGAGCTGCTGGCTTTGTTTTTTGTTGAGATTTTTGTTGCTGGGAGCGTTGTTGCTCAAAGATGATTCCTTCAAGTTCGTACAATAACTCTTGTGTTCTACCAATGCTAAAGGCTGGAATAAGTACCACACCATTGTCGGCCACGGCTTTTTCTATAATATGTTGCAATTGTTGGCTACGCGCTTTTCTACCTTGATGGTTTTTATCACCGTAGGTTGATTCTATAATTAAGGTGTCTGCGCGGTAAGGACTTTTAGGTGCTGGTAATAAAGGTGCATATGGCG
Organism: Colwellia sp. 5_MG-2023; assembly: GCF_030547795.1. Classification (NCBI taxonomy): domain Bacteria; kingdom Pseudomonadati; phylum Pseudomonadota; class Gammaproteobacteria; order Alteromonadales; family Colwelliaceae; genus Colwellia; species Colwellia sp. 5_MG-2023. The sequence goes on from NZ_JAUOPW010000003.1 coordinate 12,078, forward strand.
CACCTAAATCACCAGAGAATACAATGCGATGTTTATGGTTAGTCGCGGTTATTGTTGGTGTTGCTATTTCTACTTCTATATAAGCAGAGCCTAAAATGTGTCCTGCCATTTGAAATTTAACTTTAGCGGTTGTGCCTAATTTACTCGCGACAGCTTTATTAGTTAAGTCTATCGTTTGCCATTGTTTATAACCTACGGGGATAAGTTGTGTTTTTAACAACCTTAAGCAGGCATCAATAATTGATTTATTGCGAGTAACACCAACTTTTAAAGCATCTTCAATGACCATAGGTAATAATTGAGCAGTCGCTTTAGTGGCATATATTGGCCCACGAAAACCTGCCGCGAGTAAATAAGGTATTCGACCAACGTGATCAATATGGCAATGGGTAACAATGAGTGCCCGTACTGTGCTTATGTCAAAGTCGATAGCAAGTTGTGCGGCATTGTTCACCTCGCTATTGGATTCAAGGCTAAAGTCCGCATCTTTTTCTGTACCTTGAAATAAGCCACAGTCAATAAGGAGTGAGTTTTGTTTGTTGATATGCAGTTGGTGACATGAGCCAGTTACACCATTTACCGCACCGTGATGTTGAATGTTCATAAATAATCCTTTGCTTATGTTTTTCGAGTATAGCTGATCTTTAGCATATTTACCGTCTTGGACGGTTGTCATTCTGAATAACGGTCGCCTGTTTTTATTATTAGGCGAATAAATTCGCCCCTACGATGATGTTGTTCACCTTCGCCTTAACAATGTTTTTTGTTAAGGCTTATGTAGGGCGTATGTAGGGGCGACTTCAGTCGCCTGCTCTTATTATTAGGCGAATAAATTCGCCCCTACGGTGATGTTGATCACCTTCGTCTAACAATGTTTTTGGTTAAGGTGAATGTAGAGGCTTATGTAGGGGCGACTTCAGTCGCCTGCTCTTATTATTAGGCGAATAAATTCGCCCCTACAGTGATGTTGTTCACCTTCACCTAACAATGTTCTTTGTTAAGGCATATGTAGGGTGAATGTAGGGGCGACTTCAGTCGCCTGTTCTTATTAGGCGAATAAATTCGCCCCTACGATGATGTCGTTCACCTTCACCTTAACAATGTTTTTTGTTAAGACCTATGTAGGGTGAATGTAGCGGCTTATGTAGGGGCGACTTCAGTCGCCTGCTCTTATTATTAGGCGAATAAATTCGCCCCTACGGTGATGTCGATCACCTTCACCTTAACAATGTTTTTTGTTAAGGCGAATGTAGGGTGAATGTAGGGTGAATGTAGGGGCGACTTCAGTCGCCTACTCTTATTATTAGGCGAATAAATCCGCCTCTACGATGATGTCGTTCACCTTCACCTTAACAATGTTTTTTGTTAAGACGTATGTAGGGTGAATGTAGCGGCTTATGTAGGGCGTATGTAGGGGCGACTTCAGTCGCCTGCTCTTATTATTAGGCGAATAAATTATTCAATAAACTTATGCCATAGCGCGCTCACTTGTTCTTTTTCTGGTAATAAGGATTTATCAATAAGTAAGTTTTCATTGCGTAGCGTGGCGACATGACCTAGGTGTCTGAGCTGTTGATAATTACTGGTTAAGATATCTTGCTCACCACTGGTTAATATATCCAGTTTTGCTAGTAACTTAAAAATACCTAAATTGTCGCAACGCTCTGTTAGACTTTTATGTTCACAGCTGTGTGCTAAAACTAGATATTGTGCGATAAATTCAATGTCGACTAAACCGCCTGCACCTTGTTTAATATCAAGGTGAGTATCGGTCGATTTATCAAGGTGATTACGCATTTTTTCGCGCATCATTTTGACCTCTTCTTTTAACTTAACCTTATCTCTGCTTTTATTTAGTACCTCTTCACGTATTGTTTTAAAGGTATCAATAATCGCTTTATTACCATAAACAATACGAGCTCGCACCAGTGCTTGGTGCTCCCAGGTCCATGCTTCTTCTTGCTGATATTGACCAAAATTATTGATATGAATGACTAATATGCCCGCATTACCCGACGGACGTAAGCGCATATCTAATTCATATAGGATACCGCTGTTCATGCGGGTGTTAAAAATATGCATAATACGCTGAGCAAATTTGACATAAAACTGACTTGATGAAACGACTTTACTACCGCCTGCAAGCCCTGTGGTTTCTTCACCTTGAGGGCTGTTATGCACAAAGACTAAATCTAGATCTGATCCATAACTTAACTCTTTACCACCTGTTTTGCCGTAAGCGATAACACCAAAGCCTTTATTTTCACTATCAATGGTTGAGGTTGGTACACCAAAACGGTTCGCCACTTGCTGCCAAGCAATGTTTATAACTTCATTAATAATGGCTTCAGCTAAAGCGGTTAGATGATCGCTGACAGTGATCACATCTAAAACACCGGCAATATCAGCGGCGGCAATACGTAATTGTTGTGCTTGCTTGAAAAGACGTAGGCCGTCCATTTGCGCTTCAAGATCTTCTTCAGGAATACGCAACATACTTTCTCTTAACTCAACGCCGTAAGTCGATAACTGCGGCGGATTATGTAGTAACGTTGGGTCAATCAACTCATCTAATAAAATAGGGTATTTGGCAATATAGTCAGTTACCCAACTACTTGCTTGGCATAAGTGTATTAATTGTTTTAGAGCGCCTTCATTTTCAAATAACAATTCTAAATAGGCAGTGCGAGTTACTATTCTTTTAAATACGTGCAACACTCGTTCAAGTACAAATTCAGCTTGCTTGGCTTGTTTAATATGACATATCAATAAAGGAATAAGTTTGTCTAATACTTGTCGGCCTCGGCTGCCAATGCTGCGCTTACTGACATCATCTCTAAAGTCTGATAATAAACGCCAAATTGCTTCACTATTCCATATTACGCTATCTTGTGTGGTTTGCTCTTGTTCAACCCAAGCGATAGATTCTTCATCACTCCAACGACTATTCCAAAGTACACTCCAATGTTGATCTTCTGCTTGATGATTCGGACTTTCAACACCAATTAATTGCTCGAAGGTTTCGTGTACATCATTCATATGCCCTTGCAGCACATGCATAAAGTCTTCCCAAGTGTCGATTTTAAGAACAGTAAGTAGTCGTTGTTTGTCTACGTCATTCTCAGGTAGCGTTTGTGTTTGTTTGTCGGCTAAAGCTTGTAAAATATTTTCTACGCGACGTAAAAAGCAATAGGCATTTTGTAATATTCTTTTATTGTCTTCTTCTAGCTCACCAGCAATAACCAGTTGAGGTAAAACGGTGAGTAAATTGCGTTGCTGTAATTCTTCAACTCTGCCCCCTCGGATTAATTGAAATACTTGAACGATAAATTCAATTTCTCGAATACCGCCCGCACCGAGTTTAATATTATTTACTAATTGCTTGCGACGTACCTCTTGCGAGATCATACTTTTCATTTTGCGCAAACTGTCAATAACACTAAAATCGATATAACGACGATAAACAAAAGGCTTTAACATAGCCGTTAATTGCTGATGATAATCTTCTTCTGGCATTGTTGAGCTTGCTAAATTAGGAATAACCCTTGCCTTTAACATGGCATAACGTTCCCAGTCTCGGCCTTGCTCTTGATAGTAATCTTCCATGGCATTGAATGTTAATACCAGTGGACCACTATCGCCAAAAGGTCTTAATCGCATATCAACTCGATAGACGAAACCGTCTGCCGTTTGTTGATGAAGTGAAGTGATAAGTTTTTGCGCTAAACGAGTAAAAAACTGTTGATTGTCTAAGCTACGGCGGCAGCCTTTGGTTTCACCGCTATAAGGGTAAACAAATATTAAGTCGATGTCAGACGAGAAGTTCAGCTCTTTCCCACCCAGTTTACCCATACCATAAACAAGTAGCGGTTGTGGCTGACCGTCATTACTGGTTGGTACACCCCACTTTTCCTGACAAAACTCAGTTAACCAATGCAAACTTGTTTGAATAAGGGCATCTGCCAGTAACGACAATCTTTCTAACGATTTTTCAAGATCAATGTTCAATACCAAGTCTGCAATGGCAATATTAACCATGTGCTGCAAACGAAAGTTTCTTAAAATTTTATGTAGTTGCTCTTCACTTTTACAGTCAATTAGTAAATCTTGTAATAAAGTTTCGTACGCTGGAGTGGAAGTAAGATAAACACTTTTACTTACAAATAAGTCTAATACTAATTCAGGTGCTTGTAATGCACTTGCTAATACAAAATCACTTAAAGTAATTGCGATTTTAAAGTGTTCAAGCTGCTGCTGTGTTAGTATTTGATAACTTTCAGCGTGCTGCTGGCTAAACTGCTGCCAACTTTTATGTTGCTGCTGTTCAAGTAACTTATTATCATTAAGTTGAGACAATGTGAGAAGTGACAAAAGCGTTCCTTTTTATTTTGCTAATACCAAGTTGATACAAGATAAACATTAAGACAATAGACATAATATGTCGTTAGTGCTATTAATACGACATTAACTTAAGAATAACATAGCACTTTATGGAGATGATGGCAGTAATGCAAAAGCTAAAATACTCTTTTCCTCAGCAGTTTTTTAAAAATATGTGTACTAAAACTATATTTATAGTCACTATTTTATTCTTGTCTGCTTGTGGAGATCCAATTAAAGAACAAGCTTTACAACAATTGCCGATTACCGAGCAACGTGTGGCGCAATTGGGTGATGCCCTAAAAAATGGCCAGGTACGTAATGCTGTTTTAATTCAACAATATGCAGAAAAAGTATTGGCGATAAAACCAAACTTATCGGCATTAATTAATGAATTTAAAAAAGATGCCACGGTACAAGGGCCAATGTACTTATCCTTGCTTGATCGGATAAATACAGCAAAAAACACCCCACAAATGTTTGCGTCAAGCCAAGCACTTTATGATGAATTACTTAATATTTATCAAGCGGCCGACCCAACATTATTTTCTGAAGCATTAAGTGATCCGCTCAATGTGTTAGCTGATATGTCTGATGGACAATTACCACGTGTTAATTCGTTATCAAAAGCACAAAGTCAAAGCGCCAATAATGCACAAGATTTTGGTACCGGTGAGCAACTTATTGGTAACCCAAGTTATGGTAGCTGGCAAACGGGCAGTAATGGTATGTCGTTTTGGGCATGGTATGGTATGTACTCGATGATGGGCGACTTACTTGGCCGTCGTACTTATTATAATGATTGGGGTAGAAGCCGTAATTACAGCTATTACAATGATTATGGAAGAACGCGTTATAGCTCACCTAGCCAGTTAAATAATCAAACTAAACTTGATGAGCGTACTAAAAAATCATTTGCGAGTAGAGGACAAAAATTTACGAGTCCGTATAGTAAAAACCGTACCGGCTCTTCGAGCTTATCAAGTAAAAGTAAAACCGCACAAACTAGCGCTAATCGCTTTCGCAGTAATACTGCTAAAAAAAGCAGCTTTGCCAGTAAAAGTAGCTATTCAAATAAAAGCAAAAGCTCAAGTTTTAGAAATTCAAAGACCAACACTTCACGCAGTTTTCGACGTGGTAAGTAACCAGTAATAGGAACGAAATATATTATGAATACATTAATTGAGCTTGTTGGTGTAAATCAAGAACTCCTCATTTATTTAGCTATCGATATTACCATTGCCATTGCGCTTTTAGGTGCTATGCGCTTTTTATTAGGATTAACCAGCCAGGTTAATACAACTGAAGAATTAGCCCATAAAGATAACTTTGCTTTTGGTGTGAGTGTCGCTGGTAGTATTTTAGCCCTAGGTATTGTGTTAACTGGCGCAATTACTGGCGAAAATGCTCCTAGTTATTTAATGGAAATAGTCGGTATGCTCGCCTACGGTACATACGGTTTGGTATTAATTAAAGTGGGCCGTATTGTGCAAGACAAAATTGCCTTACAGCATTTAAATAAAACTGAGTTGATAAAAGAGCAAAACCTTAGCATAGGTATTATTGATGCGGCAGGTGCTATTGCTACCGCAATTATTATTCGCTCGGTGTTGTTGTGGGTTGACGGTTTAAGCCTAGCCACTTTTATTGCTATTACTAGTGGTTTTATTGTTGCACAAGCGGTGCTGGTATTAGTAACGCGTATTCGTGAAGGTAAGTATGCTAAAAACAATCAAGAAGATTGCTTACAAGAAGCGTTAAGTGAAGGTCAATTAGCACTTGCGATACGCTACAGTGGCCAAGTAATTAGTACGGCACTTGCGGTAACAGCTGCAAGCCATTTTCTTATTTATAGCCCAGATACCTTAGTGGTAAACCTACTTGGCTGGTTAGTATTCGGGCTTATTATGACGGTACTAGTATCTTTGTTAACTTCGCTCGCAAAACGCATTGTCTTGTGGGGTATTAATTTAGTAGAAGAAGTGGATCAACAACATAATATTGGTGTTGCTAGTATTGAAATGGCGACCAGTATTTCTATTGCGTTAATATTAACGGCGTTAATGGCTTAATGCGTTATATCTACTAACTTATGAATGCTAAAAAACGTTTAACAATTAGTTAGTTAACACGTTAAGTAGCGAGTATTTAAATCACAAATACTCGCTACTTTTTCGTTGTGAACCACCTTTTCTATTTTTACTGAATTTGATTATATGCTTTCAAAAGACTCACGCCTGCTTGACGATATACTATTAATTTTAACCATGGCTATTCTTGCTGGTTGTGGCTTAATTTATGAGTACCTTCTTTCTCACTACGCTGGCAGAGTGCTTGGTGTTATGGAAAGTACTATTTATACCATGATTGGCTTAATGATAGTGTCGATGGGGTTAGGCGCCTTTGCTGCTCGTAAAGTGCGTTGCGCCTTTAATGGTTTTGTATATTTAGAATTAATTATTGCCTTACTTGGCTCAAGCGCTATTTTATTTATTGGCGGATTAATCGCTATTACCCAAACATTACCGCATATTATTGCTGATATGTTCGCCCTGCCACCAGATATGTTGCCCCAAGGTGGGCTTTTTAACACATTAAGCTTTCTTGCTATTAAGAGCCCTTATTTTTTTGGGGTTGTTGTTGGTTTTTTTATTGGCATGGAAATTCCATTAATTGCCCGCATACGCGAACAAATTCATGGTCAACACCTTGCTAATAATCTAGGTACTATTTATGGCGCTGATTATATAGGTGCTGGTTTAGGTGCTGCTATTTGGGTTCTATTTCTCTTGAGTATTGATATAAGTAAAGCTGCTGCTTTAACTGCTAGCTTAAACTTAATTGCAGGTGCATTCTTTATTATGCGCTATTGGCGACACTTACATTGGCCAAAAATGTTTGTTGTAGGCCATATTTGTTTAGCTGTGCTTATTGTTGTTATGTTTAATTATGGCAATCAATGGCTCAACCAAATGAATAGTTTGCTCTATTTAGATAAAGTAGTGCATGTTCAAAAAACCAATTACCAACAGCTTACTTTTACTGAACGAGAAATGGGGTTAAACACTACCGATTCAGCGTTAGGTAATACACAAAGTAGTATTATTAATTTTTATATTAATGGTCGTTTGCAGTTTTCTTCTATTGATGAGCATATATACCACGACTATTTAGTTGCGCCTGTTTTAGCGGGATCAGCACGTCATGATAATATTTTAATTATTGGTGGTGGTGATGGTTTGGCGCTACGCGATGTGCTGAAGTATTCACCTAAAAATGTCACCTTGATTGATTTAGATAGTGAACTAATTGATATTTTTCAGAATCCCAAAGATCACTTAAATGCAAACTTAGCACGGAAAATAGCTCATTTGAATGAAAATAGTTTGCAAGATGAGCGCGTGACTGTTTTACGCAGTGATGCCTTTCTGACTATTAATACCTTACTTAAATCTGGCCAAATATTTGATGCGATTATTGTGGATTTACCTGATCCTAGCCACCCAGATTTAAATAAGCTGTATACAGTTAATTTTTATGCTCGATTAAAACAATTACTTTCCGGAGATGGAATAATCGCCATCCAGTCGACAAGTCCCTACCATGCTAAAGAGTCTTTTATTTCTATAGGTAAAACCTTAAAAGCCGCCGATTATAATCATGTACAACAATACCATGATAATGTGCCAAGTTTTGGCGAATGGGGCTGGACTATTGCAACTAAAATGGGGGCAAGTCCTTTAGCACGACTAAATAAGTTAGATAAGCTACCAGTTGAACATACTTGGCTTAATTTAGATATATTAAAAGCCGCCTTTGTTTTTCCTAATGACTTCTATAAAAACGAAGAAAATATTGCTATAAACACTTTAGGTAGCCACACCTTATATCAACTTCATCAAAAAGCTTGGACAAATCAACAAGGTATTCAATGATAGGCGGTGTTTATAGTGTTATGAACAATCGCTAGGTAAGTGCTTAGTTCAATGCTGTGTTAAGTTTTTGTACAGCCTTTACCAAATAATAATGGTAAAAAGATATAAATAGTAAACAAAACAACTTGACATAATATGTCAAAGTGATAAATTAAACCTCGTTGACATAATATGTCAGCCGCAAGAAAATAAATTGAGGATAGGAAATACATGAATATTCATACTATAGCCGATCATTTAAATGGTTTAGGCGACAACTCAGAAACTGGAATGAACTTTGATTGTCAGCCAATTTCAGGTGAAGTCGATGTACTACAAATTACTATTTTAGGTAGAGAAGAGTTACCTATTTTTGTTTCTGTAACTGATGATCAAGTATTATGCATTAGCTACCTTTGGGGCGTTGATGAAGTAAAACCTGATAGCATTCCAGCAATGCATGAGAGTATGTTAGAAATGAACATTCCTATGCCATTGTCATCTTTTTCAAAAATTGGTGATAAATATGTGGTTTTTGGCGCGCTTTCTATCGGCTCAAGTTTTAACGATATAGAACACGAATTGGCGGTATTAAGTAATAACGCTGTTGAAGTTATTGATGATATGAGTGACTACTTACTTTAATCAACTAATGACGTTGATATTAACATTGTAGAGTTACCTTATTTAGGAGAGAAAAAATGAGTATATTTAAAAAAATTATGACCGCAATTCGTGGTGGCGCTTCTGAAGCTGGTGAAGCAATTATTGATGCGAATGCAACCCGTATTTTTGAACAAGAAATTCGTGATGCTGAAAATCATTTAACCAAAGCAAAACGTGATTTAACTGGCGTTATGGCTGAACAAATGGCAGCACAACGTGAAGTAACGCGTTTAGAAAAAGAAATTACCGAGCATGAAGGTTATGTTGCTCAAGCACTAGAAAAAGGTGATGAAACATTAGCATTAGCCGTTGCTGAAAAAATATCAACCTTAGAAAGTGATTTAACAGCACAACAACAAGCACATGATAGCTTTGCGGGTAATGCTGAAAGATTAAAAGAATTGGTGAAGAAAAGTGAGCGTCAAGTAAGTGAGCACAAACGTCAATTGTCTATGGTAAAAACCACAGAAAGCGTGCAAAAAGCAACGTCTGCCATTACTGATAACTTTTCGTCAAGTAATTCTAAACTGTTAAGTGCTAAAGATTCTTTAGAGCGTATTAAAGCTAAACAGCAGAAATTTGATGATAAAATGAAAGCTGCTGAAGTACTTGAATCAGAAGATTCTGACACATCATTAGCTGCACAACTTAAAGCTGCAGGTATTGGTTCACAAAATAGCAGTGCTAATTCAGTATTAGATCGTATTAAAGCGAAGCAAAAATAGTAATAAACAATACGTTTATAACAGCGAGTAACGATTGAATGCGTTACTCGCTGTTTTGTTATTGTGGCTATAAATACTAAAAACAATTTGAGTAAATTGTTAAGGTCATTATTTAACAAGTAATGACTTAACTGGTAATGATTTAAAAAGTAGTTCTTTAAAAGTAATAATTGAGAAGGTAATATTTGATGAGTTTTTTAAAAAAAATATTCAATAAAGACAAACCCGTACAACGTAAACTGACTCACGTAGATCAATTATTAGTTGGTGATATTATTGTTTTAACGGATAGTTTTGCGTTACCCGAAACCTTACGTAATCAACAACTACAAGTAACAGCCGTAAACAGTTACGAATATGAAAATAATATTCAAACAGAATGGACCTTACAAGGCAACGATGAGCTACTATTGTTTCTATCTTTAGATGTTGATGATGCGACTGAATTAAAGTTCGCCCTTAAGATTTTACCTGAAGATGTTGAAACATTATTTGATTTAGACGAATTTTCTGAAATTTTTGATGAGCCAGGTGAAGCTTTTTTAACGAAAAAAGCAGATAATAGTTTAACAAGCAACTGGAGCAGCGAGCAGTACCAACAAAGTACCTTCGCCAAAGTTGGTTATTTTCATCGTAAAGATCATCGCAGCGAAAACATTAGTGAATATGAAGGTAAAGATAGCGGTGAGCAATTTGAGTTTTATGCGCTTTACAATGAAGACCAAAGTAAAGGTGTTGATGTTGAAGTTTGGCAAGATGGTGATACTGATGTTTTTCTCACTATTTATCGCCCTTTAACTGACATTATAGATATGTACCCTGCCAGTTAATACGATAGTAATTGATGTAAGTAGAGACTCTTATGACAAATAAAATGCCGGAAAAGTGGCAATCATCAATAAAGGCAATAAAAGCAGTTCAAGTCGCTTTTGACATGGATGAGAAAATACAATTGTCCATTAGGAAGCAAGCGCTTGATGCTGGTTTAAGCCCGTCTGATCAAATTCGTGATATTTTAGGACTTTCTATTAATAAACGCCCTAAGCGCCCTCGCCTTACGGTTAGTTTAGCGCCTGAAGATTATCAAGTATTAGCTGAGAAATACAACCTAAAAGCTGAGCAACAACTAGAGATAAAAAGAAAGTTGATGGATGAGCTGATTCAGCATGTAAAGTTAAGTGAAAATCAATAAGTTCACCCTACATACGCCCTAAAAAAACATTGTTAGGCGAAGGTGATCAACATTACCGTAGGGGCGAATTTATTCGCCTAATAAGAACAGGCGACTGAAGTCGCCCCTACATGCGCCCTACATACGCCTCTACATTCACCCTACATACGTCCTAACAAAAAACATTGTTAGACGAAGGTGATCGACATCACCGTAGGGGCGAATTTATTCGCCTAATAAAAATAGGCGACTGAAGTCGCCTCTACATGCGCCCTGCATACGCCTCTACATTCACCCTACATATGCCTTAACAAAGAACATTGTTAGATGAAGGTGATCAACATTACCGTAGGGGCGAATTTATTCGCCTAATAATAAGAGCAGACGACACTCGGGGTCATGACCGGTGTTCAAAAGGACGATCTATGCTTTGACTGACATCAATTATTTTTGATAGAGATAGTGTTTATGAAGGTAAAACCTAATATTACTTAGGTTTCTTTATTTTATCATAGTATAAAGCGTAACCACGTGCAGCCTTGCTTACATCAGAAGGGTGCATTGACACAATATTTAACAATTGTTTTGCTAAGGTAAATAACGCTTCTTTATCACCTTTCACTAATTCAATTTCAATCTCGTTAATTACGACACTTGGCTGTGCCGGCGTGGTAGAAATATCGCCACTGTCTAACGCTAATTCAATAATATTATCACCTTGATAAATAAGCCAAGTATGTCGTGAGAAATTAGTGGAAAATAATACCTGTAAACTCTGTTGTAATGCCATTACATCGACATTTTCAGGCCAAATATGAGATGGAAACAATGCTAAATTTACTATTCTACTTTCTATATCAACGTTATACTCTGGTCGTTGATGCAGGCCATCTTTAACTATGCCTGCCGTTTTAATAGTTTGTTCATGTTTGTCGCCTCTAGTTCGAATTCTCAAACCAAAGTCCATTTTTCTCAAGTCTAAATTATCATTATCAAAGTAGTCATTGATAAGTTGGTTTTGATTTTTTTCAAAAGTAATGTTTTTAGTATTTAGCATAGTGGTTATAGCAGTAACAATTTCGCTATTATCGTTATACTTACTTGATAGTTGATATTTTAATTCTATTTCTGTTGTCATTTTCTCAAACTTTTATTTTGCCCATTCCATTATAGAGTACACTTTGTTTATCAAGAGGCCAAAGGATTCTTAATCTTAACTTGATATAAATACGCCAAACACATAATATCTCCTTTTCAATGATTTACTTTTACTAATTGGCTGATCCATGAATTCTCCTATATTACATTTAAAAAAACTAATTAAGCACAACACCCTTGGTTTTATCGTGCTTTTTTTTGCTGCTTTCTCTGCTCATGCAGAAAATCAGCAAGGTTATATTATTGATGACTTAAGCATTTTTATGCATGCAGGCCCTGGTACTAATTATCGTATTTTAGGTTCAATAAATGCAGGGGCTGAACTAAAAACAACCGGTAATACTTCGAACGATTATAGTGAAATAATTGATAACAAAGATAGAGTGACTTGGGTTGAAACTAAGTATATTACTCGCCAACCAGGGTTAAGCTTTGTTGTTGCAGATATAAAAGAAAAGCTAGCAAATGGTAATGACTATACTGCTCAACTTGACGGTGAAGTTAATGAATTAAAGAGTAATATTAATTTAATTAACGAAGAGAAAAACCAGTTACAAACAGAGCTTAAGCAGGTAAAGCAAGCACTAGAACAAACGCAAAATAAATTAAAAGGTCAAGACACAGCCATTAAAAAAGAATGGTTTTTTAATGGGGCTATTGTTTTAGGCTTAGGCTTAATTTTAGGACTTATTTTACCTAAACTATTTACGCGTCGCAGAGCTTCAATGGATAACTGGGGTTAACACCTTATTTATATAGATCTAGCCGCTAAAATTTATGCGATAAAGGCTAGATCTGTATAAAAGTAACCATTACTCATAATATTACTGATAACAGAGACTGCTCTGTTACTGGATAATGATCACCTATTAAGAATCGAACTCGTTAATGAAAACAACCAAGACTTTCGCACCGAACTGGTATAACACTTATGCCATACATTTTTTCCGCTTAATACTGAAGCATATATTACCCGCTTCTTGGTTTCGCTCGGCTTTACCTAAAGTCAATGAGCGTAACGCCGTTGATGGTTTTTTCAAATTAGAAATAGTGAGCCATTGTTGGGGCTATTCTAATATGCTTGCTTATCAGCTAAGTTCTTTTATTAACTATCCGCCCAAAAAATGTGCGCTAACCGTAACTGTTTTTTATGCTAAAGAAGATACTAAATGCCAAGCGGTGTTAGACTTTTTTAGCCAAAAAAAGGTGGAAAACGTCACATGGAATTTTCAAGCGCTGCCCAAAGAGAAGTTGTTTAGACGTGCCATCGGCCGAAACATGGTCGCGCGCTCTACTGATGCTGATTGGTTATGGTTCACTGACTGCGATATTATTTTTCATGAAAATTGTTTAGATTCGTTAGCTGAACAACTACAAGGTAAGCAAGAAGCCTTGTACTACCCAAGACAAGAATGTACTACTGAAATGCTTGCACAGGATGATCCTATGTTACGCAAAGACAGTGAGCCGCAGCTAGTAAATATTGATACCGCAGGTTTTAGCTTACACTCACGTGATAAAGCAAAAGGCGCTTTCCAAATAGTACATGGCGATGTAGCGCGTGCTATTGGTTATTGTGACGGTTTATCAATTTATCAAACCCTTTCTGAGCATTGGTGTAAATGTTATGAAGATAGAGAGTTTCGCTGGTTACTTGGCTCAGAAGGTGTTCCGCTTGAGGTAGATGGCGTTTATCAAATAAGACATGTTTATAAAGGTAGATACAAAGAAAATACTTTTCGCTCAAAACTGAGAAGTAAAATTAGACGTATACAAGAGTAAACCTACGTAACTTTGCTTACGATAGACATACACCTAAGCTAAGAGATAGTTAAGCTTAGACAAAGAGCAATTGAGAGTTTCAATAATCGTTATGACTAATTATTTTTTTATATCATCACCTTTACATTTTTTCATTGCGACTAATTTAGCGATTTCGCATCAAGGTGATAACAATATTGCTATCTTCATTAGTAAAAATGAAGAAACCGCACAGCAGTATTCAAAAGCGACTCGACATTGCACTGACATTTTCCAACAAACCTATGAACTATCTGTTGACGATGAGCAAGCTAAGTTTTCTAAAAGAAAAGTACGCTTTGCTCAGTTAAAAGCGTTAATCTCGTCAACAATACCTGATCGGATATTTACTGGTAGCGATAGAAGAATGGAGTTTCAATTTGCTATGCATCAAGCAAGCAAGGTAAATGCTGAGGTGGAAGGCATTTATATTGATGATGGTACGGTAAGCTACCTTGGGCATAAATCTATCAATAGCATAGTACATCAATATATAGATCCAACACTAAAAAAACTCATTTATGGTTTATGGTGGAAAAACCCCTTAACCACAGGTAGTTCAAGTTGGATTTCAAAAGCTTATTTGGCCGTACCTGAAGAAGCTCACCCGTTATTAAAAACGAAAGAACTTATTGCACTTGATCAAGAGATTTTTTCAAGCCAGGCTTTCCTTGATGTTAATGCGTTTTTAATTCAAAAATACGACACCTTAAATACTATCAATTTTAGTAATGTAAAAGCGGTTTTATGTTTACCCAACGAATCTTTTTATTTAAAAAATCCGCAATTTTTACAGCAAATCAAAAACACTATTCTTAAACATTTTCAGCCTCAGAATATTGCTATAAAAGCACATCCTAAAAGTAAAGATATGGCGTTATTAACACAAATGTTTCCAGAGAGCATTGCGCTACCAAATACCTTAGGAATGGAACTTCTTTTACCTAAGCTGTCTAACGACACATCGATTATTGGTGATGTATCAACAGCACTGTTAACCGCAAAATGGCTTAAGCCCAAGGTAACGGTACAAGCATTTGAAGTAAATAGTGATATGTCAAAACAACTGAAAAATCTATTTCATAGTTTGGGTATAACGTTTCTGTCGCTTGAGCCTGTTTAACGCTTTTTTATTAAAGAAGCTTTTACTAAAAAGTTTTCACTAAAAATTCCAAAGGAATTAGTAAATGTTTAAAATTTTAGATTGTACCTTACGTGATGGCGGATACTATAATCATTGGGATTTTTCACCTGATGTTGTACAAGCTTATATTCTTGCGATGGTCGCAGCCAAAATCGATTATGTTGAGTTAGGTTTAAGAAACTTTGCCCAACCGGGTTTCCTTGGCGCTTTTGCTTATACCTCTGAGGATTTCCTTAATCGTTTAGATTTACCTGAAGGCCCAACTTATGGCGTAATGATAGACGCTAAAACTATTTTAAATGCTAACCTATCAGTTGAAGATGCTGTTGATGCCTTATTTGTTGATCGTGCTAAAAGTAAAGTGGACTTAGTTCGTATTGCTGCACATTTTCATGAAGTAGAACACTCAGAGCCTATTGTTAAAGCGCTTAAAGATAAAGGCTATATTGTTGGCTATAACTTAATGCAAGCGGGTGGTAAGCCTTCTTCATTGATCGCTGAAAAAGCAAAAATAGCACAAAGCTGGGCGGGTTTAGATGTTTTATATTTTGCCGACTCTCTAGGTAATATGGATGGCAACGAAGTTAAACGTATCGTATCAGCCTTAAGAGAACATTGGCAAGGTGAGCTAGGTATTCATACCCATAATAATATGGCAAAAGCGCTTGATAACTGCTTAACTGCACGTAGTGTTGGTGTTAAGTGGTTAGACAGTACCATTACAGGTATGGGTCGTGGTGCTGGTAATGCACAAACAGAAAACTTATTAGCCGTAGTTTCTCAAGAAGAAAATAATTATGTTGCAGCCCCCGTTTATGAGTTAGCCATTCGTCATTTTGAAAAAATGCAAAAAAAATGTGGCTGGGGCAGTAATTTATTGTACTTTTTAGGTGCTCAAAATAACTTACACCCAACTTATATTCAAAACCTATTGTCTGATAGCCACTTTGGTACTGATGAAGTTATTGGCGCGATTGAGTATTTAAGCCAACAAGAAAATAAATCTTCTTATGTGAGTGATGTCTATCGCTCTGCTCTATCTTTCTCTGGCGAGAAAAAGCCAGTCAGTGGTACATCCGTTTTATGTAATATAGCGGCCAACAGAGAAGTATTAATTATTGCCAATGGCCCTGGTTTACATAAATATTTACCTGATGTCATTGCTTATATTCAGAAGAAAAATCCTATTGTAATCGCGATTAACGTCATTACTGAATTAAGTGATTTTGTTGATTATTATTGTTTATCTCACAACAACAAATTTCTTTCTGAGTCAGCAAGCTATAATACGCTAGTAAAGCCGGTAATTTTACCAAAACATAGATTTAGTAATGAAGAGCTAGCACTGTTTTCACCAAGTTGCCCATTAATGGATTATGGCCTAGCAGTACAAACAGGTGAGTTTTATACAGAAGAAACAAGCTGTGTGATTCCTTTTGATATAACCGTTGCTTATGCCTTCTCGGTTGCTGAAAACATGAAAGCCAATAACGTAACACTCGTTGGTTTTAATGGTTATGATAGTAATGATACACGTCAATTAGAAATGCTTGAAACGCTCAATTTAATGCAAAACTTCCAAATTAGTCATCATTTATTAGCACTAACACCAACAACTTACCCTATTACTCAAGGATCAATTTATGCGTCTGTTTAGTGATTACGATCTACTTATCTTTGATTGTGATGGGGTAATACTTGATTCGAATACTTTAAAAATTGACGCGATGAGAAGTGCGTTAACTGAATTTGATATCACTACAGATGAAGTAAACCGCTGCGCGCTATTTTTTGCCGAAAACTTTGGTAAGTCTAGGTTCTATCATGTTGATTATTTTGTAAAAGAACTACTCAATATCAGTGCTTCAATGGCTGAGCAATTTAAAGCTGATTTATTAGCCTCTTATTCAAGAAAGTGTAAAAGCTTATATTTACTGGCTGACAGCACCCCATTCATCAATGACATCTTTGTTAAAAGCAGCGCAATAAGATATGTTGCAAGTGGCTCAGAGCAACAAGAGCTAAGAGATGTTTTTCAACAACGGGCATTAGATCATCATTTTATAGAAATACTCGGTTCACCTGAAAAAAAGGTTAATCATGTTACTCAGGTTTTAGCTAATCACCCAACATCAACAGCAGTAATGATAGGCGATGCAGTATCTGATCTTGAAGCAGCAAAAGATAATAATATCGATTTTATATTTTACAGCCCATTATCAAACGTTGAAGAGAAAATGCGCGCTTTATGCTTAAAATATAATTATCGAATAATTAACTCCTTTGAAGAGGTTTTAAAAGAACTATGAATACACAAAACTTTGCCGTTGTTATTCCTGCAAGATTTCAATCTTCTCGCTTTCCAGGAAAACCATTAATCGATCTTTGTGGAAAACCTATGATTCAGCATGTTTGGGAGCGTTGTTGTGAAGCAGTAGGCACCGAAAAAGTCTATGTTGCAACCGATAGTGATGATATTGAACAAGTAGTAACACGCTTTGGTGGCGCGGTAATAAGAACAAGCAGTGACTGTTTAACTGGCACGGACAGACTTGCCGAAGCAAACCAAACCCTTGATTGTGATTTTATTATCAATGTACAAGGAGATGAGCCGTTAATAAGTCCTGACGATATTAATACCGTAGTTAGTGCTTATTTAGCCGGTGATGGTGCTGTTGTTAATGCTATGTGCGAAATTACTGATGAACGTGAATTTAATTCTACCACTGTGCCTAAAGTAGTTTGCGATCAATCAGGCAAACTTTTGTATATGAGCCGTGCAGGTATTCCATTAACAAAAAATGGTGAATTCAAATTTGCGCATAAACAAGTGTGCATTTACGCTTTCTCTAAGGCGCATCTTAAATTCTTTTTAGCCAATCAGAAAAAAACACCATTAGAGTTAGTTGAAGATATTGAAATATTAAGGTTTCTAGAATCTAACTACAGCGTACAAATGATAAAAGTTGATAGTGGCTCTATGGCTATTGATGTTCCTGAAGATGTTGAACGTGTTGTTCAAGCCTTACAACGCTTGGGCTAACTGCATAAATTTAAGCAAACTCGTTTTATGGTGCTAATCGTAAACAAGCCAATAATACAGTAAATTCATCTGTACTAAAGTGTCATTAAAGCTCACTTATATCCTTTGTTATAGCGCTTTGTTATAGCGCTATACAATTAAATCATTGACACTAATTAGGTAAATGCGTTATTAATAGCATATTGAATAGTTTTTACTTAAAAGAGAATACTTATTAGCTTTTTTTACATTTTTAAACAAATACCAATAATGAATGCTAATAACGAAAAAGAAATGATTAAATTAATTAAGCACAATACAATTAACCTCCTCCTCCTCGCACTCAAAGTGCGCGGCTAGGTTTTATTGCTTATTAATTAACATTTTCAGAGATTACTCAATAAGAGGTTACTCTAAAAATAAAAACAGATAATAAATAATTAAAACCCGCGCTAACTAACGCGGGTTTTTTTACGTCTATGCGTTGGTTAGTTTTTTAATAATATTAGCAAACAGTATTAGTAACAATATTAGGCATACAAGGATACAAACATGAGCAATATCACATCAACCTCACCAGGTTCAGCTACAAATAATTCGTCCTCAACAGATAATGTGATTATTTTTGACACCACGTTACGTGATGGTGAACAAGCACTAAATGCCAGTTTGTCTGTGCATGAAAAATTACAAATTGCATTATCGCTTGAACGTTTAGGAGTAGATATTATGGAAGTAGGTTTTCCTGTTTCTTCTCCTGGCGACTTTGAATCAGTTCAACAAATAGCACGTACAATTAAAAATGCCCGTGTTTGTGGATTAGCCCGTGCAGTAGAAGCCGATATCGACGCGTGCGCACAATCATTAAAAGTAGCAGAACAATTCCGTATCCATACATTTATTTCTACATCAGATGTTCATGTACAACAAAAATTGAAGAAAGAGTTTGCTGACGTTCAAGCTATGGCAGTACATGCAGTGAAATATGCACGTAAATTTACTGATGATGTTGAGTTTTCTTGTGAGGATGCTGGCCGTACACCTATTGATAATTTATGCCGTATGGTCGAAGCCGCAATTACCGCAGGTGCGACAACAGTAAATATTCCTGATACTGTCGGCTACACGCTACCTTTTGAGTTTCAAGGGATTATTACCAACCTATTTAACCGCGTACCAAATATTGATAAAGCAATTATTTCAGTGCATTGCCATAACGATTTAGGTTTAGCGGTGGCTAATTCAATGGCAGCAGTGCAAGCAGGAGCTCGTCAAATTGAATGTACTATTAATGGTATTGGGGAACGTGCAGGTAACTGTTCTTTAGAAGAAGTGGCGATGATCATGCAAACACGCCAAGCCTTGTTAGGCGTACATACTAATATTAACCATCAAGAAATTGCTCGTACTTCAAAATTAGTAAGCACTGTTTGTAATATGCCAGTGCAATTAAACAAAGCAATTGTTGGCGGCAACGCCTTCAGTCATTCGTCAGGTATTCACCAAGATGGAATGTTAAAAGCCAGCAATACCTATGAAATAATGACGCCTGAAAGTGTCGGTATTGCAAAAACAAAATTAAACTTAACCTCGCGTAGCGGTCGTCATGTTATTAAGCACCGCATGGAAAGTTTAGGTTATAAAGAGTCGGACTATGAAATTGAAGAGCTTTATGCAGATTTCTTAGCGTTAGCGGATAAAAAAGGCCAAGTTTTCGATGACGATTTAGAAGCGTTAGTATTTAAATTACAACAAAAAGATTTGAAAGACTTTTTCAGGCTAGAACGAATCAATGTACAATGTGGCGATGGTGATTTTGCGACCGCCAGCATTAAACTAATCTCAGGTGAAGCGTCTGTTGAAGGTGAAGCAAATAACAGTAAAGTACACGCCGCTACAGGTAACGGGCCGGTAGATGCGCTTTATCAAGCAATTAAACAAAGTGTTGATATTGAATTTGAAGTGAGTGATTACACAATTTCAAATAAAGGCTCAGGTGAAGATGGCTTAGGACAAGCAGATTTAGTGATTACTTGGCAAGGGCGAAACTTTCATGGCTATGGTTTAGAAACTGATGTTATTGAAGCCTCAGGCCAAGCATTGATTCATGCACTAAATAGTATTCACCGTGCTATAACAATTGCTGATTTAAAGTCAGCTAAAAAGTAAACACAAAAACACTGTCGCAGGCGTTAAAGTAATTTAGCGTCTGCCAGATGCATAAAATTTCAGAATACATTTACTATTTAAGCTGTTTTTATTAAATATGCATCATCTAAGCGCAATTTTAAACCGTAATTCAAAAATTTAAAGAGAAATACAAATGTCTAATATAGCAATTTTAGCCGGTGACGGTATCGGCCCAGAAGTCATGGTTGAAGCTAAGAAAGTATTAACGACCATCGCAAAGAAATTTGATTTAGAAATAAATACTAAAGATTATGATATTGGCGGCGCAGCCATTGATAATCACGGTAATGCCCTCCCCGATTCAACAATGAAAGGTTGTGAAGCTAGTGATGCTATATTATTTGGTAGTGTTGGTGGCCCTAAATGGGCAAACTTGCCGCCAACTGAACAACCAGAGCGTTGTGCTCTATTAGGGCTTCGTGGTCATTTCGATTTATTTTGTAATATGCGCCCAGCAACTCTACAGCCAGCTTTATCGGCACTATCTACTTTACGTAGCGATATTTCTTCTCAAGGTTTTGATGTATTAATTATTCGTGAATTAACGGGTGATATTTATTTTGGTGAGCCAAAAGGACGCAAAGGTGAAGGAGAAGATGAAACAGGTTTTGATTCGATGTTTTATTCGCGTCGTGAAATAAAACGTATTGCTCATCTTGCTTTTCAGGCTGCAAAAAAACGCAATAATAAAGTAACGTCAGTAGATAAAGCCAATGTACTTGCCACGAGCCAATTATGGCGTCAAGTCGTTGAAGAAGTTGCTGTAGAATACCCAGAAGTTGAATTAGAGCATCTTTATGTCGATAACGCCGCAATGCAGTTAGTACGTGATCCAAACCAATTTGACGTAATGCTTTGTCCTAATTTATTTGGTGATATTTTATCTGATATATGCGCGATGATTACTGGCTCTATGGGCTTATTACCTTCTGCAAGCTTAAATGAAAAAAGCTTTGGTATGTATGAGCCAGCTGGCGGCAGCGCACCCGATATTGCAGGTATGGGTATCGCTAACCCTATTGCACAAATTTTATCAGCAGCCTTAATGCTACGTTATAGCTTAAATGAAGAAAAAGCAGCAAAAGCCATTGAAGATGCTGTAGGCAGTGCGTTAGATAACGGCATACTTACTGCCGACTTATTACCTGCAGAGAAACGAGAAAAAGCAAAATCGACCAGTGAAGTGGGTGATTATATTTGCCAACAAATTATTGCCCAAAAATCTATTTAAGAAGAAGAGAGCGCTTAAAATGACTACGTCTACCCCGAAAACTATGTATGAAAAATTATGGCAAAGCCACTTAGTTCAAGAAACTAAGGGTGAGACACCATTACTTTATGTTGATCGTCATTTAATTCATGAAGTAACGTCTCCACAAGCCTTTGCAAATTTGCGTTTTCATAACCGCCCAGTACGTCATCCTGAACGTACTATTGCGACCATGGATCACAATATTTCAACACGTTCTATTAAAATTGATGCGGCGGGTGAAGGCGCGGCGAATCAATTACGTGCATTAGAAAAAAACTGTAAAGAATTTGGTATCGAATTGTTCGGTATGGGCCATAAAAATCAAGGTATCGCCCATGTTATGGGACCGGAATTAGGATTAACCTTACCTGGTACTATCATTGTTTGTGGTGACTCTCATACGGCAACACATGGTGCTTTTGGTGCACTTGCTTTTGGTATTGGTACTTCTGAAGTAGAGCACGTTTTTGCGACTCAAACATTGCGTCAAAATAAAGCAAAAACCATGAAAGTTGAAGTTAAAGGTAATGTTGGTGCTGGTATCAGTGCAAAAGATATTATCTTAGCCATTATTGGTAAAACAGGTAGTGCTGGAGCAACTGGTTATGTTGTTGAATACTGTGGTGAAGCAATTGAAGCGCTTAGTATGGAAGAGCGTATGACAGTGTGTAACATGAGTATAGAATTTGGCGCAAAAGCAGGTTTAATTGCTCCCGATCAAACAACATTTGATTATGTGAAGGGTAAGGAATACGCCCCTAAAGGTGAAGTATTTGAGCAAGCGGTTATTGATTGGACCAATTTGAAGTCTGATGAAGGTGCTGAGTTTGACGCGGTAGTAACATTAGATGCAAAAGATATTAAAGCACAAGTAACTTGGGGCACAAACCCAGGACAAGTGGTTAGTGTTGATGGTGCAGTGCCTTCACCTGATGATTTCAGTGATCCTGTTGAAAAAGAGTCTTGCATCAATGCCCTTAAGTACATGAACTTAACTGCTGGCACTAAGATGGTAGATATTCAAGTAAATAAAGTATTTATTGGCTCTTGTACGAATTCACGTATTGAAGATTTACGTGCAGCAGCAGACATTGTACAGCGCTATGAAGGACAACAAGTGGTTGATAGTGTTGATGCGATTATTGTGCCTGGCTCATACCGCGTAAAAGAGCTTGCTGAGCAAGAAGGTTTAGACAAAATATTTATCGACGCTGGTTTTGAGTGGCGTTTACCTGGTTGTTCAATGTGTTTAGGCATGAATGACGATGTATTAGAAGCGGGTGATCGTTGTGCGTCAACAAGTAACCGTAATTTTGAAGGTCGTCAAGGCCGTGGTAGCCGTACTCACTTAGTGAGCCCTGAAATGGCAGCTGCTGCAGCCATCACTGGTCACTTTGTTGATTTAAATGCGTAACTGCCAACAAGCTTATTGAGGATTAGAAAATGGAAAAATTTAACACACACACAGGCTTGGTTGCACCACTAGATGTTGCCAATGTAGATACAGACCAAATTATACCAAAGCAATTTTTACAAAAAACTGAACGTATCGGTTTTGGTGTGCACTTATTTCACGATAGCCGCTATCTTGATCATGCTGGTACACAAGAGAATCCTGACTTTGTAATTAACAAACCAGAATATAAAGGCGCTAGCATTTTATTAGCCGGTGAAAACTTTGGTTGTGGTTCAAGTCGTGAACACGCGCCTTGGGCTCTACAAGAGTTTGGATTTAAAGTGCTTATTTCATCAAGTTTTGCTGATATTTTTTATGGTAATTGTATTAATATTGGGATTTTACCGATACAACTAACAGAAGAAGAGGTGGAGCAGCTATTTAAGCTATCTACAGAGTCAGTATTAACGATTACAGTAGACTTACCGAACAACACGGTTACTTGCGGTGATTTAGTCTTTAAATTCAGCTTAAGTGAATTTCAACAATACAGTTTAGAAAATGGTGTTGATAGCGTTGGTTGGACATTAAATAAATTAGATGCCATTAAAGCGTTTGAAGATAAAATGCCGGCTTGGCAGTAAGCTTCAAATTAGTAGGCAGTAATTTAGATGCTGCTTAGTTACTGCCTACATCAATAACTAATACCAGTTTCATTAATTAAGTGAACAAATTTATACGTAGAAAAAATTGCCAAATACAAGGCATTTATTTCAATAACTAGTTGTTCTAATTATTAAATAAATAACGATGTAGTTGGTGATTTTAGCAAGTAAAAATGATCACATAGTTAGTGAGATTGGTATAATTAGCATCGACAACTTTCTTTTCAATAACGGTAAATAAACTTCATAGGATTCCGTATTAAGCCATTTACGGAATGACGCATTATTTGTCATATTGAGCTTCAAAGTTGTTATCCTGAACTTGATTGATGATCTTAATAACGATGGATAAAACTTAATTTTACCAATTAGTCAGCGCGGGTAAACTAAACTTTTCACCACGATAAGTTAGAATAACTTGTTGAGGTAAAATTTTATCAATAATAACGCCATTAGCAATGTTGTCACCTTCATAGCGATCTCGACCATTAACGTTAACCCAACCTTCCCCATCAGACGCATAAATATGTTGTTCAAAACGTAAGCTTGGCACGCCTTCTTGTACCCATGCAGGCATTTCTGTTAATGACTTTATTTCACTGTTAGTAGGTTGCTCTTGTTTTTTCGCTAATGCGGTTGCCGGGTCTTCATCAGTATTACTTTCCGTTTCCTCTATCGCCGCTTGAAAACGAGCTAATAGATCATCTGACACACCATCAACCGCTTCTATTTGATAGTTATTTTCTTCTGCTTCAGCTTTTGTTGTAGGCTTTAATGCTGGTGGCTTTGATGCAGGTTTTAGAGCGCTTTTTGCAACTGGCTCATTAATTGACTGACTAGCTGTTTTTGTTGTAATAACCGCTTCTTTTTCTGTTGTTTTTTGTGGCTCTATAACGTGCTCAACTTGATTTTGTTGTACCGTTTTTTGTGCGGACGCTTTTCTAGGAACATCGCCACTAACAATAATCTGTTCAACTTCATTATCTTGAGCTGGCTCGGCCTTTTCAGTGACAGTTTTGGTTGTCCCTTCTACGGCTTCTTCCAAAGACTCCACTGCTTTAGGTAAAGCGTTATTACTTAATTGTTGTGAAGACTCTTCTTGAAGTAATACCGGTACATCAGTCGATGTAGTGATAGTATTTTGTGATTGCCCTAACCAAAAGCCAGCAACTAATACTAAAATTAATGCACTAGCCGCTGATGCTATTTGAATGTTTTTATTCTGCCACCACGGTGTTTGTTCAAAGTCATCACCTAGTGCATGACTAGCCGCTTTTAAAACAATTTTTTTATTAACAACAGCATTATTACTGTTATAAGCTTCCATTAATGAACTATGGCAAAGCAAGTTAATAAGTCTTGGTATTCCTTGAGATAATTTATGAATTGTTGCAATAGCTCCTTTATCAAAAAGTGCTCTATGACAATCAGCTACCGATAATCTATGCTTAATATAAGCCGCTAATTCTTGAGTGTTTAGGGGTAATAAATGATATCTAGCGGTAATACGCTGCGCTAATTGACGTAAGTCTCGGCGCTTTAATAACTGCTGTAATTCAGGCTGACCAATTAAGATAACCTGTAATAACTTTTTAGTATTTGTTTCTAAGTTGGTTAACAGACGAAGTTGTTCTAATACTTGCGCCTCAAGATGCTGAGCTTCATCAATAATCAATATAGTATTAATATTAGCATCGTGGTTTTTTACTAACTTTTCAGAAATTTTATCTGTTAACGTTTTTAAAGTAGCGCCCGTTTTACGGTAACGAATTTTCAGCTGGTCACAAATCGTTGCTAATAGTTCTTGGCTTGATAAGGTCGGATTTAAAATAAAAGCTAACTGCGTATCTTTAGGTAAATCATCCATCAAACAACGACTTACTGTAGTTTTTCCAGTACCAACCTCTCCTGTAAGTAACACAAAACCGCCGTTATCGCTTGCTCCTACGCCACCTAAACCATGACTTAAATGTGTCAGCGCCTCACGATGCCTATCACTCATAAATAAGTATTTAGGGTTTGGTGCAATAGAAAAAGGTAATTCACTTAATGAAAAGAAGTTTCTGTACATAAAACGTTGCTGCTACTTAAGAAGGTAATGATTAAAGGTGATAGCGAAAGTTTAATAACCTAAGCTCAGGTTAAGTATACTACTAAAGCTTATTATACTACTAAAACAGAATCTACTGATAAAGCCCGAATATAATGACAAAGCTTAATATACTAGCAAAATTACTCTTTTAACGGGGTGATGTCTACGAATATTATGGTAAACTTTATTTATCATCTATAGGAGGTATTCTTTGACCACGCATAACAACACTATTCCAAATATACCAGAGCTTGATATTTATCTTGTGGGTGGTGCAGTTCGCGATCAATTGTTAAACAGGCCCATTAAAGATTACGACTATTTAGTCGTTGGTGCTACGGTAGAACAAATGTTATCACTTGGTTTTCATCAAGTGGGTAAAGACTTCCCGGTATTTTTACACCCAAAAACTAAAGAAGAATACGCTCTGGCACGTACCGAACGTAAACAAGGGCAAGGTTATACCGGCTTTGCTTGTTATGCTGAGCCTGACGTCACAATAGAACAAGATTTATTACGCCGAGATTTAACCGTCAATGCCATGGCGAGAAATGCTTGTGGTGATATTGTTGATCCTTATAACGGACAACATGATCTGAAAAATAGAATATTACGCCATGTTAGCGAAGCCTTTATTGAAGATCCTTTAAGAGTACTTCGTGTCGCTCGTTTTGCTGCTCGATATCATGAGTTTGGTTTTACCGTTGCAGACGAAACAATGCGTTTGATGCAGAAAATCAGCGAAAGTGGTGAGCTAACAAGCTTACCTGCTGAACGCGTTTGGCAAGAGATGCAGCGTAGCTTGGCCGAAGATCACCCCGAAGTATTTTTTAATGTTTTACGTGACTGTAAAGCACTCAGCGTATTATGGCCTGATCTTGATAAACTATGGGGAATACCTAATCCTGCTAAATGGCACCCTGAAATTTGCAGTGGTATTCATACCATGATGGTATTACAGCAAGCGGTTTTACTAACAAAAAACAATGAGAATAAAACGGCTATTCGTTTTGCTGCTTTATGCCATGATTTAGGTAAAGGGGTCACCGTTAGCGAGCTGTGGCCAAGTCATAAAGGCCATGAAAAGTCAGGACTTCCTTTAGTAGAAGATATCGCCAATAAACTTAGAGTCCCCACCTATTACAAACAACTAGCTTTGAAAGTATGTGAGCATCATTTGCATTGCCATAAAGCTTTTCAGTTGAAAGCCAGCACCTTATTAAAAATATTTGATCAACTAGATGTTTGGCGAAAACCCAAAGAGTTTGATGATTTTATAATTGCTTGTAAAAGCGACTTTTTAGGACGCCTTAACTTTGAAGATCGCTCCTACCCGCAAGCAGAATATTTAAAAGAGACTATGTTATCGGCACTACAGGTCAATGCGAAAACCTTTGTTGAGCAAGGATTAAAGGGGATTGCAATAAAAGAAGCAATGGCAAACGCTCGCTTAACCGCAATAAAAGCAGTAAAAAATAAATATTCACTAGATTAATTACTCAATCATGGGTTCGAAAATACTTTCTAAGCCATTTAGCTTTATTTCATAAATAAAAGCTAATTGTTCGCCAATTTTGCCTTCAGGAAAACCTTTTGAGTGAAACCAAACTAAGTAGGGTTCAGGTAAATGTAATAATTTTCTACCGGCATATTTACCAAAAGGCATTTTCATATTCACCGTGGCAATAATTTGTTCGTTAGTTAAACTCATCGTTTTTCGCTAAATTGGTCTTTTAAAATAATAATGGGCACGTTTTTAATAAGATAAACTAAATAACTGCTGAAATTTATTTAGCCTTTTAATGCTCTTAAAATATTTAGTTTTTCGGTATTACTTTGAATACTATCCATTTCTACACTTTGATTTTCTACTAAATTTACCCCTTTAGTCGCTTCAAGCATTGAGCTTTCTGAAGAAGAAACAAGTTGAGACATAATAGCCGACATATTGCTGGTTTTTTCTTGTTGTATATTCGTTTGATGATTAAAGAAATCAATACTTTCTGAAATAGCATCAACCGCTTCTTCTACCGATTTTACCGCTCCAGAGGTCTGCTTTACATTAGTAGTTGTATGGGTTGCAAGTTTACGTACCTCATCGGCAACAACAGAAAAACCTCTACCTGACTCACCAGCTCTAGCCGCTTCAATAGCCGCGTTAAGCGCAAGTAAATTTGTTTGATCTGCAATACCGCTAATGGCACTAATCACATTAACAATTTCAACGGTTGAAGCATTTAATGTTGCGACTTTAGCAACTAATTCATCACGCTTTCCTTGCTGACTATTCGTTTCCTCAATAAGCTCATTAAGTGCTTTAGCAATGCGCTCTTGTTCTGCATGACTCTGTTGTGATTTTTCAGCTAATGAAGTAAGACTATTCATTGATGATTCTACGATAGGTTGATACTTTTCTAATGAAACGATTAGCTCAGCCTGAATACTATTAAAAAATCGTTCTTGTTGTAACTGTGTTTCAAGATAATATGCTCGGTAATTTGCCATTCTAAGTGGAAATGAGCTTATAGAACCATGTAAAGGCGCATCTTTATCGCTTTTATATATAAGTAATATTACTGCTGTGTTATTTTGGTGTTGTCCTAACGTTTCTCCGAAACTACTGTAACCAGCAACATTGTTGACAGCTGAATAATCAATCATATTTAATTGTTCTGATGAGTTTTGTATTCTCCGAAGAATACAGTCTGTGATGATCATCGTTTCCGCTTTACCACCAATTTCATCAAGTAATTGTTTGAATTGAGTGTTTGTATGGCGAGAAATGTCTTTAACTTTAACTAAGTGTATCGTTTCACCAAAACTCATATCTGAGAAAAAACTAATCGTGTTTGACCTTAAATCAATGCCACTTACAGAACGAATAATTAACTCATCATTCATTTGCACGGCAAAAGCATTTTCAACTAAACGTTGCTCTAAATTAGCTGGTGAAACATTTAACCTTCGACAGAGAAATTCAACAACAGTTTCAATATCGCCTCGCTCATTAATAACAGTACTTAGTGTACGAGTTGCATTGTTTGATTCAGCAACAGAAAAAGAAACATCAGTTAAATCAAAATTATGGGATTTAAAAATTGCATGACGATATTGTGGTTTCAATTTAACAAAAGCGATAACAGCTTGTTTTTCACTCATTTTTCCATTGTAGCCAATGGCGGCACTTTTAAAATCTAACTTGCCACCGCTCGATCCACCGATAAAGTCACATGCAAGCTGATTACTGGATGAATATAAAGCTTCCAAAAATTGATTTTCCATTGCAGCTAAACCTGCAAACCACGTTAATGCAAAGGTATTACTGTGTTCTATTTGAAAACTAGGTTTCATTGCATTAATACTCTTTGTCATCGTATTAGTGTGTTGTATAAGGCTTTTATGGTCAGTATGTGCTGGTATATCAATAGTTTGAACCGAAATTTCGTCGATAATTTGATCACTAAAAATATGAAAAACGATATCTGGATCTTCCGCAGTATGATAAACACCTTTTTCTTGCTTTTTATTACTTAAACAACCCGCTGTCATTACCGTAATAATATTACTGGAATACCTAGAAAGAACATTTTGTATTTGTGATGCTATATTTTGTGAGCTAGAGATGTTTGGAGGTAAATATGCAATAACTAAAGGGTACAATTGGCCAGAAACCATATATTCAGGTAACGTGTTTAATTGATTCTCTTTTAATAGAAAAACATTATTACTATGTAGTTCTATAATTTTATTAGATTTTTTAAATGAAAACATCTACAACTTATTCCTTTTAGTTAATACAACTATTTATAACCTAGCGATTTCATTATACATTAGCATTTAAGTCATAATATAAAGGTTATTATTTTTAACATATAAAAACCACTTATAAATGAATTGTTGTGACTTGATAGGTGTTAATAATATATTAAGCTTCACTTACATTTTATGCTGATAAGTTTAACCGAATAACTTTCTAGCAGCATACTTATCAAAAGACATGTTATTTTAACCGTGACAACAATTGGTTCGTTAGTTAAACGCATCGTTTTTCACTAAATTGGCAACGTCCAAATAATACTAATAGAAGTATTTCTAAAAAAGTGTACTATAAATCACCAAAATAATATAAAGATCATATAAAGAAAGGGGTTCAAATATGCACATCAATAGAGATTTGATTAATAACCTGATTATATGTGTAATGATCTTTAGTGCCAATATCCAAGCAAAAGAATTAACGATTCTTACTGAACATTTAGCTCCTTTTCAAATAGTTGATAAAAACGAAATCAGCGGAATATCAACAGAAATAGTAGAAGCGACATTAAAAAATTCATCCTTTGATTACAATATTGAAGCTTATCCTTGGTCGCTTTCTTACAATAGAGCGCTGCATGAAGAGGATACTTGTATTTATTCAATAGGCCGTATTCCTGAACGTGAGCTTTTATTTAACTGGGTAGGACAAATAATTAGCAGTACAGTGTCGATGTATTCACTTGCCTCAAGTACGATCAAAATATCGACCTTAAATGATGCCAAAAAATATAAAACAGCCGTGATACGAGATGATGTAACGCACCACTTTCTTTTATCAAAAGGCTTTATTGAAAATAAAAACCTGTATGTGATGGATAACTATGATTCTTTATTACAGTTACTTGAGAAGCCTAGCCGTAATATTGATTTAGTTGTCCTTAATGATGATCTTATCTTACATCGGGTAAAAAGCACGGAAGCCGCATCAAAATATAAAAGCGTTTATAGTGTGCAAGATTTTACTTTAGATTTTCATTTTGCCTGTAGTATAACGACAGAGCAACATGTTGTAGCTGAGCTAAAAAAAATAATGAAAAAGTTAGAGCAAGAAGGAATATTGCCTGCTATTAGAAAAAAATGGACGCCAATTATGTTTAATACTCTGGATTAAGTACGAAAGATAAAATTAATTCAACTAATCTCCTAATCGTTTATACCATTACTCCCTCTTCTATCAAAATAGTTATGTTCACATTGTCTTCAATTTGCCATCTAGGTGACATAAAAATGTCATTAAATAAATCTACACTTAGCGCAATAACTTAACTATCTAAATAACCTGAGCGCAGGTTAAAGAAGGAAATTCGATGTCTATTATGAGAAAACGAAATGCTGATCATAAAAGCTATATTCCTAATAATGCACGTGATAACCAATACATATTAGCTGAATTCACAATCACAGATGAACTAATTCAACAATTTTCAAAATCGCCTTATCAAGCTAGTGTTCAGCAAGAAAACTTTTATGCCTTTTACCAAGCATTAGCGAAAATATTATTTGATTTGTCTGATTTGTTTGAAGTAGAAAACTGTCAATTTATTGCTAATGATAAAATAGCACGCGTTAGGTTTGGCCAAGAAATGCATCAATGGCAAACAAATCAACAAATTCTATTTTACTATAATCCTGAAAATCATCATTTACAAAAAACTTTTTTTGATGCGAATAAGCGTGCTAAAAAAATATCATTACTGTTTCTCACTTCAGGTACAAAAATTAGAGAGAATTCAGCACTTTTCCATACAAAAATATCTCAATTAGTTCGCGCGTATGCCAACGAAATTTCTTTAGATGAAAGTGAGATTCGCTTACGTGATCATCAACATATAACTTATGACTTATTTGCACAAAGTAAGCCAAATAATATAGATAATTCATTAACAACACGAGCACACAAACTGCGCCCTATTAGTCAGCGTTATGCAGGTCAAGATGTTGAATTACCTAAATATCACTCAGCAATGACATATGCTATTGTTAACATTCCAATTTCTAATAGATTACTCAATATGGTTGACATTGATCCGACATCAAGTGACCCATACAACCCTTTATATACTTATTTAACAGATACCTTTACACAAGCTTCAATGCAATTTAATTTAAATAATGGCGCTTTAATTGCCAATGGCTTAGTACCTATTGTACGTTACAGTATTCATGATATTGTCTCTCGCATTGGGGAGTTACAGATGTTAGGTTACAATCCTGAGCAAAATCCTTGTGGAATAGTAAGTAAGTGGGATGCGAGTGAACTGGTTGACAATGTGCAACTGATCTTTGTTGCCACAGATAAAAACAAAACTGAACATGGTTTTGCCCGCTTTTTAAATCAAATAGAAAAAGCGTTAAAACTGATGGCTACAGGATTAAAGATGGAGCCAAATAAAGATGAAGTTGTTATCAGGTTTCATCAACATATCGCTTATAATTTTTAATTTTACACTAAAATTTAACCTTACCTTATTAACTTTTTACAATATCACCCTGAGGTTTTTTTTGAAGTTTACGCTGTAAAGTACGTCTATGCATAGATAGCTGACGAGCGGTGGCTGAAATATTACCGTTATTTGCTTTTAATACTTGTTGAATATATTGCCACTGTGCTTGCTCTGCTGATAGTGTTTCACCTTCTAATTCAATATCTGTTGAAATACTTGGTGCTTTACTTTCATTTAGAGCCGCTAATAAAGTTTGTGTGTCTAAAGGCTTAGATAAATAGTCATCTGCCCCTAACTTGATCGCATCAACAGCAGTAGCAATGCTGGCAAAACCGGTAAGTAAGATAATACGGCTTTGAGGCCTAACCTTTCTTAATGGCGCAATAATGCCTAATGTGGTTTCTTGCGCTAATTTCATATCAAGTAATATATAATCTGGCGCATGTCGGCGGCATGCGAGTAGGGCCTCAGAGTTACTGTCTACATGTGAGCAATTAAAACCATGTTTGGTTAATCGCCGCATAACCGTGTTAGCAAATATAGTATCATCTTCTACCAGTAGCAATTCTTTAGTCATGTTAATCCATTTCTCTGTCTAGTCTGTATTAGTTTGTATGATGCCCAATAAATAACACTTATTTTAAGTTCCGTAAAAGCTTTAGCTAATTATTGCACCGGTAAAGTCAAGGTAACTAAAGCGCCTCCTTGATGGTGATTGGTTAATAACAACTTACCACCAAGTCGCTCAAGCGTAGCATGACTTAAAAAAACGGCCATCCCCAAACCTTGTTCACTACTTACCGGCTTCATACCTAATTCTTCTAATTTTTCCAATGTAAATCCAGGCCCATTATCCCTAATAATAAATTGCCAACAGCCCTTTTTTACTTGACTCGTTAAGGTTATTTCTTGGTTAGAATTTGCTTTAGTTGCTTGTATTGCATTATTAATTAAATTAAGTATTGCTGGTAATAGTGTTGCATCAGCCATAATAGTAACATCGACTTGATGTTCTTTTAGTAGCCTAACATCAATATCAGGGTAATTTACGCGTAAATTTTCTAATATCTCATTGAGTAAATTATCGACGGTACTCACCGTCCTCGTTTGCTCTTTAATAGAAAGTACCATCGAACGGAATGCATCTAAACTAACACTACAACGTTTTAACTGACTTTGCATATCGACAATAATACTATTATCAGTAAAGTCTTCCTCAAGTTCATCTACCAATAATTGTATGGTTGCAATAGGCGTTGCTAATTGGTGAGTTACTTGGGCTGAAGCAACCCCAAGAGAAGTTACTTGCTCTTGCTTTAATAAGTCTTCTCGATAAGCGGCAATCGCTAATTCTCGTTGGTTAATGCTACGTGCCATTTTTCCGACCACAAGTGCAACAACTAATGTAGAAAACAAAAAGTTTATCCCCATCGCAATAAAGTGCCCTTCCATATTGCCATGCATAACACTCATCGGTAAAAACCATAATAAAATGCTATAAGAGCCAATCGCCAAAAAGGCAACTAAAGTGAGTAAGGTGGGTGGTAGTGTTACAGCAGCAATGGCAATGGGTATTAATAATAACGACACAAAAGCATTCGTTGCACCACCGCTAAAAAATAATAACAGCGACATAAATACGATGTCAGAGCAAATTTGTATTAATAAAGCCAGTTGACTAACTTGCAATTTTTTTTGATAAAACACAAAACTAATAAAAGTATAAATTAACTCTAGTGCAATAACGCCAAATAAAGGAGCCCATGGCAGTTGATAATTTAAAACTAGGTTAACAAAAAGTATTAACAATAATTGAATAACAATGGCGACACTACGTAAAGCAAGTACCATTTGCATAGGGTTGCCTGACTTTAAGGTTGTTGAAAAACTAGCGATTTTAAAAAATGGAAACATAAATGACTAACAATATTAGGTTAGCAAAGCGGTACTTAGCTTAATAAGCCTTCGCTAAGCTCACTCTGTAAATAAATATGTATATCATATTATCTTTATTTTTGAGTTATGTAATGAGCAAAATCAAAAAACAGTACAATAATTTGGTAATAAGTTATCTGTTTTAAAATCATTTAAAATAGCAGAGGAGCCCACCGCCACTTAAATTTAAATTCAATTTAAGTGGCAGTTAACAGAGAGTGAGGACAGTGATAGACAACACTATATAACCTGATTAATCAGCCTAACTGATATTAACTAGCTCTTGAGGGAAATTATTGTCAGTTCCCTTAAACTCGTCTAGTTTTTGCCTTCTGCAAATAAATAAACTATTACCGGTTTGCTTTTTAGCTTCTGATTTAGCTTTAGAAGCTAAATCAGCTATTTGGTGGTAAGAGTTGTAACAAGTAGGATCAGGTTGGATTACGCCAATAGCTAAGCTCACTAAAGGATGAAAGATGTTATTCCCTCGACGATCTAAAGCATTATACCCCTGTTGATCTTGATGTTCTTTGGTAATAAATGACAAACTTTGTTTAGCAAAATCACCTAATATTTTTTGACAAACCAATTCAACATCATTACTTTTAAACATAATAATAAAATCATCGCCACCGATATGACCAACAAAACAATGTTTATTATTTGTGTTAATCATTATGCAATTCGCCAATGTTTTCAGTAATAAATCCCCTTTAGCATAGCCATAAATATCATTAAACGGCTTAAAATGATTTAAATCCAAATAGGCTAAATTAAACGGTTTTTTCTTATTTAGCATGTAATCTATTTCTTTTTCTATTACCACATTACCAGGTAAACCGGTTAATGGATTCGCGTATCTCGCTTGTTCTAACTTTGATTCAGTGATACTTCTTAATAAATCTCGCGGTGAAACAACACCAATATACTTTCCATGTTCAGTAATAATAGAGGGTTGGGTAAATTCTGAGTTTGCTCTGGCGGTTAATAACGCACTAACTTGCTCTAAAGGCATAGAATGCTCAATAATCATTGGCGTATTAGACATAATGTCACGAGCAGACTTTTTAGAAAACAGCGCTCTGCCATAAATATCAGAGTATGACTCCATCAATTGATTACGAAAAATCATTCCTAGCGGTTTATCATCATGTAAAACAGGGATAGCATGAACATTAAGGTTTTGAGTGAACAGCTCATAAACATAATTAACATTTTGGTTATAATCAACCGTTGTGGTTGCTGTAACAAGCGAAGCAATAGTTTCAACATTCGATTGCAACTCGATAGAAGAGCTAATATCAAGGACTGGAAAACACCTTATTGGGTTTTCGCTCGGTTTAGCTAAGAAAAAGCCTTGACTATAAACCATACCAAGCTCACGCAGTAACTCAAACTCTTCTTTAGTTTCAATACCTTCAGCAATTATATGAGCGTTAGATATTCGCCCTAATTCAAATAACGTTTTTAAAAACTCTCGCTTCATCACGTCTTGATCACAACGATCAATAAAGTATCGATCTATTTTAACAATGTCAGGGCGTAAGTAACTCCACTGCTTTAAACCTGAATACCCGACACCGACATCATCTATGGCAATATCAAAACCGAATTTTCTATATTTATTCAGTGCCTTAAGCAAAATATCATTATTGGGAAACGGTGACTTTTCACTGATTTCGATAACCACTTGCTGTGGTGATAATCCAGCCTGCTCAACCAATTTGATCGTTTCACCGTGAGGGTGATCTTTATTAAGCATGACATTCAAACAAATATTAATAAACAACTTACCTGCTAACTTCAGCTCAACAAAACGTGTAATTGCACTTGCTCGACATAGCAGTTCAAGTTCAGACAATAAGTTATCTTCTTGTGCCTGTAAGAATAATGCCTCAGGTGAATAAAAATCAGTATTTTTAGGTCCACGCGATAACGCCTCATAACCAACAATTATTTCATTTTCAACATCAAATATTGGCTGAAAAACAGTCGTAATAAGCTTATTAGATACAATGGATTGAATGGTTGCTTGCATGGATTTATCTCATAATTGGTGACAAAAGCCTATCCTTAGACATCAGTATTAATAATATTAAAAAGGTTAAGGTTATTGATTAATAATGAAATTGGGTTAATGCTTGTTTTAATTCTAAACTTAAATTTTCAGCTAACTTGGCATTATCTAAGACATTATTAGTATTTGAACGGCTCTTATCTGATAAAGAAAAAACGCGATCCATTCTATTTTTCACCTCTGCAACCGCTTGTAATTGTTCACTTTGGTTTTGAGCAATAATTTCATTTTTACTAATTATTTCACTAAATGAATGTGTAATAATTTGTAGATTAGATTCTGTGTTTTTGATCGTTTGCGCACCTTGATTAGCAAAATCTTCATTTTTTCTCATTTGCTCAGCTGCATCATCCGTGGCTTTTCTGATATTCGCAATAACGCTTTCTATTTCCCCTGTTGATTCTTGAGTACGTAATGCAAGCGAGCGAACTTCATCAGCAACAACGGCAAAACCTCGCCCTTGCTCTCCAGCACGAGCAGCTTCAATAGCCGCATTTAGCGCTAATAAGTTAGTTTGATCAGCAACAGCTTTTATCACCGTTAATACAGAGTTTATTTGCTGCCCATGCTCCCTTAAATCATTCATCTGTTGAGTAGAGTGTCCAATAGCTTCTGCAAGTTGTTTGATTTGCTGTGACGATTGCACAACAACTTTAAAATTATCTGCAGCATGTTTATCGGCATCTTTACTAACAGTAATTGTATTCTCGGTATGCCCCTGAGTAATTTCAACAGCTTTGGTCATTTGGGTAATAGCAGCGTTAGCATTAGATAACTCATTCTGTGTACTTGTCACTTGCCCTTGTGCTGCCTGACAAGCAATAATAGTTTTTTCAGTTGCTGCATCTAATGTTGTACCTATATTCGCTAAAGTACCGACAAAACCAACAATTCTATCCATCATAAGGTTAAAGCTCTGCCCTATTTCACCTAACTCATCTTGGTTATTTAAATCGACCCTTAAGGATAAATTAGACTCTTTTTCAACATTAATTATCGTGCGGTGTAAGTGTTTGAGAGGAGTTCTAATCGAGTGGAAAATTGACCAGCCCATTAATAAAATTAAAACAGAAACGATACTTACGGTGAGCAAAATTATCTGGTTCGTTTGTGTGGTTAACTTACTACTCACTAAACTGTCTTCATGAGCTAATTGTTTTTGTAATAAAACTAATTGATCTAATTTTGTTAAGAAGGGCTCTAAGGAACTATAGAGTTTTAAATCGACATAATTCCCCATGCCATACGAAGAGCCCTCCTCAATTAACTCAGCTATAATGGCTATTGCATTCAGGCTTTTATCATAAAGTGGCTGAATCTCTGGAATTAGTTCACTTTCTTTACTCGATAAATTACCATTTTTATACGCTTGCCACTGCTGAACAATAATAGCTTTCCCTGCGGCGACTTTTGTTTTGGCATCTTGCCATAACTCCATCCCGCTTCGAGACTTATGAGTAGTATCAATAATATTAGAAGTAAAGGTTCTAATAATTAAATTAAGTCGTTGAGTTTGGCTTAATCGTTCTTCAAGTATTTGTTGAGCTTGTAGATGACGATCTGTTGATACCTTAATACAAGCAAATATAATAATGCTAAATATAAGTAAAGGCACCAAAGATAAAATAATAAGTTTACTGCTAACGCGACTTAGTTTTTTCATTTAAGAGTTTGACATTAAAAGAGTAGACTATAATTAATTGCAGAATAACAAGACAGTATGACGGTAATGTTACTTAAGTATTACAGATATATTTCATCGGGGATGTTGTTATACCTTAAAAGGTCTTACGCTAATGACAGTTTAACTACACAATTTATTGTTGTAATATGTGCGACTAAATGAATATATTAATATTTCAATTAACCTCTAATTTAAACGGTAAATTAATTGAAAGATTAATTCGCAAATAATAGTGAATAGAAACCCTATGACAAAAATGACAACAACTGATGTTAATAACACTCAAAGTGATAACACCAACCAACTTGCTACCCTAGCAGGAGGATGCTTTTGGTGTATTGAAGGGGCTTTCACGCAAGTTAAAGGTATATTTTCAGCCACATCAGGGTACATGGGTGGGCAAACAGTTTCACCAACCTATGAAGAAATATGTACAGGTGAAACTGGGCATGCTGAAGTAGTACAACTTAGTTTTGATCCTGCTGTAATTACTTACCAAGAAATACTGGAAATATTTTTTACCTTACATGATCCGACACAATTAAATCGACAAGGTAACGATATAGGGACTCAATACCGTTCGGCGATTTTTTATCATGATGACTCTCAGAAAAAAATAGCTGAAACAATCATTAAAGAAATGACAGAAGCAACAATGTTTGAGCAAGACATTGTCACACAAGTGTGTGCTACAGAAGTATTTTATTCTGGTGAAGAGTATCATCAAGATTACGTTAACAATAATCCTGAGAATCAATATTGCCAAGCAGTAGTATCACCTAAATTAGCAAAATTTAGGCAAACATTTGTTAGTAAATTAAAATAGCTAAAAATATAAAGTTTATAAACACTTTGGCTTAAAGAAGTATTTAGCCGCTCTAAATCCCCATAACGAGCATAAAATACTTCTTTTGGCTCTGCTGATAAAGCCCAGTAGGTAGCCGCTCCTATTTAGCTGCTTTTGACAAGTAAGCTTCTAGTTGCCATATCAAATAATGAACTATTCAAACACCTTTGAATATCACTCGTTCCATTATTTTACCAACCCGCTCTCTTAATCTCTTAAAGCGAAAAACACTTGCGCTGTTACGCTAGTTAGCTTTATTTAAATACTGTCCTTAAGCCCAAAAACTAAAATAGTTACTGTAAAGTGCGACTGAATAATTACTGAAAGCGCATTGATAAATCGACAGCTTGTACGTGCTTAGTTAGTGCGCCACTAGAAATAAAATCAACACCAGCTTTAGTGTATTCTTGTAAAATTTCTATCGTCATATTACCCGATACTTCTAATTTAGCTTTACCACGTGTCGCACTAACCGCTTCTTCAATCATGGTAGGGGTAAAATTATCTAACATAATAATATCAGCCCCTGCCCTTAGTGCTTGTTGAAGTTCATCCATTGACTCTACTTCCACTTCAACGGTTTTATCACTGTGATTTTGTTTTGCTGTAGCAACAGCTTGTGCAATACCACCGCAAGCAGCAATGTGATTTTCTTTAATTAGAAAAGCATCGAACAAGCCTATTCGGTGATTTACACCGCCACCAGATAGTACAGCGTATTTTTGTGCGCTGCGTAAACCAGGTAATGTTTTACGAGTATCTAAAAGTTTAGTATTTGAGCCTGCTAATTCTTGCACATATTGGCTTGTTAAGGTTGCTGTACCTGATAAGGTTTGCAGAAAGTTAAGTGCTGTACGCTCTCCCGTTAACAAAGTACGAGCATTACCTTCAAGTTGAAATAAGGTTGTGTTTGCTTTAACTTTTTCTCCGTCACTAACAAACCAAGTAATTTTAGTTTTTGCTAACTCGGGCTGTGACTTATCTAATTGTGAAAATACTTCATTAACCCAAGAAATACCACAAACAATACAGTCTTCACGAGTAATAACAGTTGCTACTGCTTGTTCATTTGCAGGAATTAACATCGCGGTAATATCTTGTTCTACTTTAGGGTGTTGTCCATCAACAACACCTAAATCTTCTTTCAGTGCCCAACTAACAGTTGCGGTGATATCTTGTTTTAATTTGCTTATCTCGGCAGAAAGGGCTGTAGTAAGTTGTTCAGAAGTATGCATTTTTTATTCCTGTTAGCGGTATTCACGTAAAGTGAGTTGTTTGCCTTTTTGGCTAAACTCTACTTCTTTTAAAGCACTCATGCCCAGCAAAATGGCATCACTTTTCATTGCAGGGTTGATATGCGCGGCAACATTATATAGGAAAATATTACCAATGCTAAGTTGATCTATTTGGGTTTTATAAACAGTTACCGTACCATTTGCGGTTCTAACAGGGTAACTACCAAAGCTTTCTAGCTGTAATTCATCAGCGATATGGGCAGGAATTGACACTTGCGTTGCTCCAGTATCAAGTAAAAAAGTTACCGGGGATTCATTAATACTCCCCAATGTAACATAGTGTCCTTGCTTATTTTGCTGTAAAACAACTTCTGCCTGCCCTGAACTATTTAAGCTAACTTGTGGCTGACTATTTGGATTATATTGTTTATCAAGCACACCTTGAAAAAAATACATTAATAATGCAATCGCAATAATCCATGCAAGCCAAACAAATAACTTAGCAATTTTGTTTGTTGAGTCATCTTCAGTCATAATAAAGAAATTCTCACATAAGCGTTAAAATAAAAGTTATTGTATGTCGTTAAGCAAGCAGAAAAAAGTGATAAAGCGTAATAATTTGCAACCGAACTACACCATAGAAAATGGTTGGTTATCAGAGCAGTCTCAACAAAGATCGCCTTTTTTCACGCCTAGATGCCAAAGTGTGCCTGTTTCTTTATTAGTTGTTCACAATATCTCATTACCTGCGGGTGAATTTGGTAATAATTATATAACAGATCTCTTTCTTGGAAGAATAGATGCCAATGCCCATCCGAGCTTTGCTGACATAGCTG
The DNA here is from genome assembly GCF_030547795.1 of Colwellia sp. 5_MG-2023. NCBI lineage: Bacteria > Pseudomonadati > Pseudomonadota > Gammaproteobacteria > Alteromonadales > Colwelliaceae > Colwellia > Colwellia sp. 5_MG-2023. The sequence goes on from NZ_JAUOPW010000003.1 coordinate 52,530, forward strand.
AATTACAAGTATCTGCCCATTGCTTAATTAAGCGTGATGGCAGTATTATTCAGTATGTATCTTTTAATGATAAAGCATGGCATGCGGGCGTATCTAATTTTAATGGCATAGAAAAGTGTAATGACTTTTCTATCGGTATTGAACTTGAAGGTACAGATGATATTCCTTATGAAGAAGCACAATACCAAGCATTAGCGGCACTAACAGCAATGATACAAAAAAATTATCCGCTTGTTAGTAATGAAAATATTACTGGACATTGTGATATTGCTAAAGGTAGAAAAACAGATCCTGGGCCAGCATTTAATTGGCCCTATTTTCATCAGTGTTTACAAAGCAACAAAGTTAACGAATAATTCTTTTAATTTATCGCGACAAAAAATACAACTATGCTTTAAATTATAGAGTTTTATTAAAAGGAAAAGTACCGTATTGGCATTAATCAATACATACAATTAATTGATCCTTATGACAAATGGATTCTATTTATTAATAAATAAGGTTACACATGAGTTTACTAAGTTTACTAATCGCCTTAATGGCTGAAAAAACCCTTTCTTCATCCATATGGCGCTTCGATTTTTACTATCAAAAATATATCAGTTTTTTCCAAACTAACGGTGTTTTATCAAACATCAAAGCAACAAATATTCGTTACACTCTATTTTTGCTAGTGCCTGTCGCTATAATTTATGGCATTTTAGCCATAGTAGATAATGGGTTATTACATTTAATTATTTCAACCCTAGTGCTTATTGTCACCTTAGGTTGCTCTAAGACAAGAAACAGTTACAAACAATATTTACTTGCTGCCTTTAAAGGTGACGATACCACTTCGAGTTTACACCATCAGCAGTTACTGGAAGATAAAAACCTACCTGCCGTTGGCTTTGGACAAGCACTTATTTGGTTAAATTACCGTTACTATATTGCCATTATGCTTTTTTTCATTGTTTTTGGGGCGGCAGGAGCGGTGTTTTATCGTTTATTAACGACAGTAATAGAGCAAGAAAATGGTTGTACCTTAAATAAAACCAGTGAAAATGAAACAGCTGAAGTTAAGGATAGCGAACAAACACTTGTTGAAGAAACTATAGATTCATCACTTGAAAGTTCTCACGATGAGAGCATTAACGATAAAACGACATTAAGCTGTAATAATTATCACAAAATTTTGTTCTACATTGATTGGTTACCGGTACGCATTACCTCATTCGGTTATATGTTCGTTGGACATTTTTCTAAAGCGTTTCCAATGTGGTTAGAAAGTTTATTTGATACAAAAAAACTTACTCATGAAGTTCTTATTGATGTAGCACAAAAATCGGAAGATATTATGCTTGAAGATGGAGACTGCACAGCAGAGCCTTGCTTACTAGTTCGCCTAGCAAAAAGAAACCTTTTGTTAATGTTAGCACTTATTGCCGTACTCACATTAATAGGAATTGTTAATTAGTTACTACTGTAATAACAATAATTTAAGCAAACTCAGTTTCAGAGAAAATATTTTTTTAAAATGTTATTCTCTGAAACTACTTTACTGCACCTCTTGTTAATCGCTACTTTTTTACGCCTTCAAATTGGTATTACCAATAATTTCAGAACTAAAATAAAACAATTGTTTTAAGTTTTTACTCTATTTTTTATTCTTCATTTCATCGTGATCTTTCTTGCTTTACAAGCAAAACTCAACTAAATTACATTGCTAACTACGAGCATCTTTGTTATTTTACTAACATAAAAACAAATGGTAATACCAATTTACCAAGGGATATTTATTAGGATTTAACACTTAATGCAACAGCCATTAAAACAAAAAAAGCTATCTGACATTATTTTAGTGCAATTAGAGAACATGATTTTAGAAGGTGGTTTACTGCCAGGCGAGAAACTATTACCTGAACGTGAGCTAGCTAAAAAATTTGATGTTTCTCGCCCCTCACTTCGTGAGGCAGTACAAAAGTTAGAAGCTAAAGGATTAGTTACACGTAAACAAGGCGGCGGCACTTTCGTATCGAAAGCGATTATGAAGTCTTTTTCTGACCCATTATTTGATTTGATGGCAGAAAACAATGAATCACAATTTGATTTATTAGAATTTCGCCATGGTATCGAAGGCATGGCTTCTTATTATGCTGCAATGCGTGGAACAAGTGCCGATTTTGAGAATATACAAGCCAAACATGACAATATAGGCAATTGTCAATTAGAGAACGACTATAGTATAGAAGCTAATGCCGTTTATGAATTTTATGTTGCTATATGTACTGCGTCACATAATGCTGTGATATTACATACTGCTAGAAGTATGTCAGCACTATTGATAGATAACATAGAACGAAATTTAACAATGTTAGCAAAACGTCCTGATATCTTTAGCAAGATAACAGATTATAGAAGAAATTTGCTTGACGCTATTACGAGTGGACAGCCCAAAAAAGCTTGGGGTGCAAGTCATCGTCACCTTGCTTTTATTGAAGAAGTACTGTTAAAGCTAACGCACGAACACAGCCGTATGGAACGTTCCATGAGACGAATGTAAAAACTGATTTAAAAGCTAATGTATATAAATGCGTAGATAACCTATGCCAAATATGTAAAAAATTATTAAATAAACCAATAATATTGGAGACAATACAATATGTCAGATCTACCAAACATTGATATCGATTCATTAGAAACCCAAGAGTGGTTAGAATCGATGGAATCAGTATTAGAAAATGAAGGGCCAGAGCGCGCACACTTTTTACTTGAAGCCTTAATTGAGCGCGCCCGTCGCGGTGGTACACATTTACCTTTTGAAGCAACAACTGCTTATGTAAATACTATCCCGCCAGGACAAGAGCCTCATATGCCTGCGGATCAAACGATAGAGTCGCGTATTCGTGCTGCCATTCGTTGGAATGCGTTAGTATTAGTATTACGTGCCTCTAAAAAAGATTTAGAGCTTGGTGGCCATATTGGTAGTTTTGCTTCTTCTTCTACACTTTATGATGTTGGTTTTAACCACTTCTTCAAAGCTGCTTCAGAAAAAGATGGTGGCGACTTTATTTTTGCTCAAGGTCATATTTCTCCAGGTATCTACTCTCGTGCTTTTATGGAAGGCCGTTTAACTGAAGAGCAAATGAACAACTTCCGTCAAGAATGTGATGGCAAAGGTTTATCTTCATACCCTCATCCTCATTTAATGAAAGATTTTTGGCAGTTCCCAACAGTTTCTATGGGTTTAGGTCCATTACAAGCGATTTACACTGCACGCTTCTTAAAATATCTAACCGATCGTGGTATTAAAGATTGTTCTGGTCAACGTGTATACTGTTTCTTAGGTGATGGTGAAACAGATGAGCCAGAATCATTAGGTGCTATTGGTTTAGCTTCTCGTGAAGGTTTAGATAACTTAACATTTGTTATTAACTGTAACTTACAGCGCTTAGATGGTCCTGTACGTGGTAATGGAAAAATCATTCAAGAACTTGAAGGTACATTCCGTGGCGCTGGCTGGGAAGTAGTTAAAGTTATTTGGGGTAGCTACTGGGATCCGTTACTTGCACGTGATACATCAGGTAAGTTATTACAATTAATGAATGAAACTGTTGATGGTGAATATCAGAACTGTAAAGCGAAAGGCGGTAAATATACGCGCGAAAAATTCTTTAACAAATACCCAGAAACAGAAGCGATGGTTGCTAACATGTCTGATAAAGACATTTGGCGTTTAAACCGTGGTGGTCATGATCCAGTTAAAGTTTATGCCGCTTATGAAAAAGCAATGAACACTAAAGGCCGTCCAACCGTTATCTTAGCGAAAACAGTTAAAGGTTTTGGTTTAGGTGCTTCAGGCGAAGCGTTAAACATTGCCCATAACGTTAAGAAAATGGATGTTGAATCAATTAAGCATTACCGTGATCGTTTTAACATTCCGGTAAGTGATGACGAAATCGCTGATTTACCTTTCTACCGATTCCCTGAAGACAGCGAAGAATATAAGTACATGAAAGCGCGCCGTGAAGCACTAGGTGGTTCATTACCAGCACGTCGTGAACAAGCGGAAGAGCAACTTGAAATCCCGGCACTTAAAATATTTGAACCAATATTAAAAGGCTCAGGCGATCGTCAAGTGTCATCAACAATGACATTTGTACGTGTACTTAACAGCTTATTAAAAGATAAGAAGATAGGTAAACGTGTTGTACCAATTATTCCTGATGAAGCACGTACTTTCGGTATGGAAGGTTTATTCCGTCAAGTAGGTATTTATGCAAGTGAAGGTCAAAAATATGTCCCTCAAGATGCTGATCAAGTAGCTTACTACCGTGAAGATAAAAAAGGTCAAGTACTACAAGAAGGTATTAACGAATTAGGTGCTATGGCTTCTTGGGTTGCTTCAGGTACATCTTACTCAACATGTAATGCGACCACTATTCCATTCTACATTTACTATTCGATGTTTGGTTTCCAACGTGTTGGTGATTTAGCATGGGCCGCTGGTGATAGCCAAGCACGTGGTTTCTTATTAGGTGCAACGGCTGGTAGAACAACACTTAACGGTGAAGGTCTTCAACATCAAGATGGTCATTCACACGTGCAAGCAGGTTTAATTCCTAACTGTGTAACTTACGATCCAACATACGGTTATGAAATTGCAGTTATCGTGCGTGAAGGTTTACGTCGTATGTATGAAGAAAATGAAAATATCTTCTTCTACTTAACATTAATGAATGAAAACTATCAACACCCAGCAATGCCTGAAAGTAAAACTGTTGAAGAAGAAATCATTAAAGGTATTTATCAACTAGAACAAGTTGCTCCTGCTAAAGGTAAAGCCATTGCTAATGTTCAATTATTAGGTTCAGGTACTATTTTAGAAAAAGTACGTGAAGCTGCGCAAATTCTTGCTAATGATTACAACATATCAAGCGATGTTTACTCAGTAACTTCATTTAATGAATTAGGCCGAGATGGTCAAGACGTAACACGCTGGAATATGCTTCACCCTGAAAGCAAGCCACGTGTGCCATACATTACCCAAGTAATTACCAAAGAAGCTGGTCCAGCAATTTCTGCAACTGATTATATTAAAAACTATTCAGACCAAGTACGTGCATACATTGATACAGAATACCGTTGTTTAGGTACTGATGGTTTTGGTCGTAGTGATAGTCGTGCAAATTTACGTACGCATTTTGAAGTAAGTGCTGCATATGTTGTTGTTGCTTCATTATTTGAATTAGCAAACCGTGGTGATATTGAAAGCTCAGTTGTTTCAGAGGCGATTAAACGCTTTGATATAAACACTGAAAAACTTAACCCACTTTACGCATAATTAGTGACTAGAGAGGAAAATATAATGTCTATTGAAAAAATTCTAGTCCCTGATGTAGGTGGCGATGAAGTTGAAATTATCGAAATTTGTTTTGCTGTTGGCGACAAAATTGAAGCTGATGAAGGTATTATTACCGTTGAAACTGATAAAGCTTCTATGGATATCCCAGCTCCATTTGCAGGTAAGCTTGTTAGCTTAACTGTAAACGTTGGTGACAAAATTAAAGAAGGCGATATCATTGCCGAAATGGAAAGTGCTGAATCAGAAGGCACTGAAGCTGAAAGTGAGCCTGCTCCTGCTGCTGAAGAAGCATCAGCTCCTGAAGCGCCGGCTCAAGAGCCAGCTGCTGAAGAAGCCCCTGTAGCAGCTGCCACTTCATCAGCTGCATCAGAAATTATTGATATCGCTGTACCTGATATAGGTGAAGATGGCGAAGTTGATGTCATTGATGTACTAGTTAGTGTAGGTGATGTTGTTGAAGCGGAAGACGGCTTAATCACTGTTGAAACTGACAAAGCAACGATGGATGTACCTTCTACTCATGCAGGTACAGTTAAAGAAGTTTACATTTCAAATGGTGATAAAGTTAAACAAGGTTCACTTGTTATTAAACTTGAAACTGCTGGTGGCTCATCAGTTGAAGCACCTGTAGCTGAAGCACCTGTTGCTGAAGTTAGTGCTCCTAAAGAAGCACCAGCGAAAGTTTCGCCAACAACGGCTCCAGCTAGCTCACCTGTACCGCATCACCCACAGTCAGGCGTAGTAAATAAAGGAACGATTTATACCTCACCTTCTATTCGACGTATTGCCCGTGAATTTGGTGTCGATTTAACCTTGGTTAAAGGCACAGGTAATAAAGGCCGTATATTAAAAGAAGATGTTCAGTCTTATGTAAAATATGAACTTTCTCGTCCAAAAGCAAATGCAGGTAGTTCTGTAGCAGCGGGTGAAGGTGGACTACAAGTTGTTAGTGCTAAGGCTATTGATTTCTCAAAATTTGGTGAGATTGAAACGAAAGCATTAACACGTATTCAAAAAATATCTGGACCATTCTTACATCGTAACTGGGTTACTATTCCTCATGTTACTCAGTTTGATGAAGCTGATATTACCAATGTTGAAGCTTTCCGTAAGGAGCAAAACGTTGTTTGTGAAAAACAAAAGCTTGGCTTTAAAATTACACCTCTTGTGTTTATTTTAAAAGCGGCAGCAGACGCTTTACGTGCCTATCCAACATTTAACTCAAGCTTAAGTGAAGATGGCGAAAGCTTAATCCTTAAGAAGTACATCCACATTGGTGTCGCTGTAGATACACCAAACGGACTAGTAGTTCCCGTTGTACGAGATGTTGATAAGAAAGGTATTTACGAATTGTCTCGTGAGCTTTTAGAAATTAGTGTTAAAGCACGCGAAGGCAAACTCAAAGCGGCTGATATGCAAGGTGGTTGTTTTACTATTTCTAGTCTCGGTGGTATTGGTGGTACTGCATTTACACCAATCGTTAATGCGCCTGAAGTTGCTATTTTAGGTGTATCAAAATCAGAAATGAAACCGAAATGGAATGGTAAAGAGTTTGAACCTAAGCTGATGTTACCATTATCGATGTCTTATGATCATCGTGTAATTGATGGTGCACTTGCCGCTCGATTTACCGTACATTTAGCTAGTGTGATGTCTGACATTCGTAAATTAATACTTTAGTCAGAATTTTCTTAATTAATATTGGCGAAATTCACCAGATAAGCGTAGAATTTCGCTATTAATGCCAATATTATTAACTTGGTATAATATATTTACACAAATTAAAACTTTCATAGTTTATTGAGGATTGTATGAGTAACGAGATAAAAACTCAGGTTGTTATTTTAGGTGGTGGCCCCGGTGGTTATTCTGCTGCTTTTCGCGCTGCAGATTTAGGTTTAGATGTTGTATTAGTTGAGAGCCGCTCAACGTTAGGTGGCGTATGTTTGAATGTAGGCTGTATTCCTTCTAAAGCATTATTACATGTTGCTAAAGTTATTGATGATGCTGCTGCAATGGCTTCTCATGGTGTAACATTTGGTAAGCCAGAAATTAACTTAGACAAAATTCGTAGCTGGAAAGAAGATGTTATCGGCCAACTTACGGGTGGTTTAGGCGGAATGTCAAAAGCGCGTAAAGTTAATACTGTTACAGGTTTTGGTAAATTCACATCAGATAAAACAATTGAAGTTGAAGGTGCTGACGGTAAAACGACCATTACTTTCGATAATGCTATTATCGCTTGTGGCTCTTCAGTTATCGATTTACCGTTTATTCCTAATGATGACCCACGTGTTATTGACTCTACTGGTGCTCTTGAACTTGAAGATGTTCCTGGTGAGATGTTAGTACTAGGTGGTGGTATTATTGGCTTAGAAATGGGCACTGTGTATTCAGCACTTGGCTCTAATGTAAGTGTGGTTGAGTTTGCTGATCAATTAGTACCTGCCGCTGATAAAGACATTGTTAAAATTTACACAAACTACAACAAAAACAAGTTCAACATCATGTTGTCTACTAAAGTTGTTGCAGTTGAAGCTAAAGACGATGGCTTATACGTAACTTTTGAAGGTAAGAATGCTCCTGAAGGCCAAGTTCGTTACGATAAGATCTTAGTTGCTGTAGGTCGTAAACCAAATGGTCAACTAGTTGGCGCAGATAAAGCAGGTGTAAATGTTGATGAGCGTGGTTTTATCAATGTTTCTAAAGAACTTCGTACAAATGTTCCACATATCTTTGCTATTGGTGATGTTGTAGGACAACCTATGCTTGCTCATAAAGCCGTACATGAAGCGCATTGTGCTGCTGAAGTAATATCAGGTAAAAAACATGAGTTTGATCCTCGTTGTATTCCTTCAATTGCTTATACTGATCCTGAAATGGCATGGGTTGGTGTTACTGAACGTGAAGCAAAAGAGCAAGGTTTAAATATTGAAGTTGCCAACTTCCCATGGGCCGCTTCTGGTCGTGCTATCGCTTCAGCACGTACTGAAGGTAAAACTAAGATGATTTTCGAAAAAGAAACTGGTCGTGTTTTAGGTGGTGCTATCGTTGGTATCAATGCAGGCGAAATGCTTGGTGAAATTTGTTTAGCCGTAGAAATGGGCGCTGATGCAGAAGATGTTGGTTTAACAATTCATGCTCACCCAACGTTAAATGAATCTATTGGCTTAGCTGCTGAAATCTTTGAAGGTTCAATCACTGATTTACCAAATGCTAAAGCTGTTAAAAAGAAAAAGTAATTAATCTATAAAAAGTAGACTTTTCAATTTAAAAACCAGCAATTATGCTGGTTTTTTACTTTATAACTCAGAAAAAACATATACTTTATTTCCCTGTTTTCTGACATAACTTTTGATACGTCAGCATAGCCGTAACCCTGTAACTCACTAAATACGAAATTCCAACGAATTAATAACAAATAAACGGAGACTCTGAATCAAGCCCAAGATGATAGGAGTACCTTCAAGATACAAAGAGTACGTTGAGGATAATACGCTAAAAAAATCACTATTACCAAAAGGTAATAGTGAGTTCATATAAAGTCTACGCTCTGTTACTGATAACAGCGCCTATTCACCCAAGGTCGCAATCATATTTTATAACTTGTAGGTATATAAATTCTAATGACGAAGCTAAGTAATAACATCCATCCCCCCACCAAACACTACCATCTCCAGAATCATTTCCATCAGAAATAGAGGCGCTAAAGGTACACCAACAACATTCACAACAATCTCGTCTGATAATTTACCATCGCTTACCACAATACTAAAATGGTCACTGCTATTATAATCTTTGATTTTTCGGCGCTTCCCTTGATATAGCAGTTGATACAAAAGTATTTAAAGATACAGTAGTGAGCTATGATGTCTTTACAGTTAAAAGGAGGCACAATTTATATAAACTTAAAGCGCTTACAAAAAATAACTTAAAAATAAAGCTCTTTATTTTAAAGCGCCTTTAAAGCTGTTTTTATTTAATATCAAGAACAATATTTCATTAAATATCTAATAAATTTATCATCTGGTGAAAGAAAACTCCTCCATAACCTATCTTATGATTAGTTATTTATTTTTAAGGAAGGTTAAAATGTTTCTAGTTAAAAAGTCTGTTCCACTAATTACTTTTATTTTGTTATTTTTTAGTATTTCGGTTTTTGCATCAGGTGATGCTGTAAATACAGGGCATTTTAATAGTATTGCTATTAAAGGGTATGACACTGTTGCCTATTTTACTCAAAACAAGGCAGTTAAAGGTGATAAAAGTTTTCGAGTAAAATGGCATGATGCGTATTGGCATTTTTCAAGTCAAGAGAATAAGGAACTGTTTGAAGCAGATCCAGATAAATACGCCCCACAATATGGCGGCTGGTGTGCTGTAGCTATGTCAGATGAAGGCAATACGTCACCGATAGATCCAGAAGCGTTTGACATTTATGAAGGTAAGTTGTATTTAAACTATGATAAAACCGTCCAAGGTTTTTGGCTTGAAGATAAAATCAACTTTATTAACAAAGCTGATCATTTTTATCCAATAAAAACTAATGTTAACAACCTAATAAAACAAAGAATTGAAAAAAACAATAAACTTTAGTCTTATCAAAAGTTATTGAAAAATATTATCGTTAAGTTAGGTGAACCACAACGCTGATTTCTAAAATTCAAGTAAAAATAGTACGAAATTAATACCGTTAATCACCTATCTTATAAGTAGTTATTCATTTGTAAGGAAGATAAAGATGTATTTAGTTAAACGATCTATTCAAGCGGTTATGATGATGATCATTTTTTTCAGTTTTTCAGCTTTCGCCGTTGATGATGCGGTTAATACTGGACGCTTTAATAGTATTGCTATTGATGGTTACGATACCGTTGCTTATTTTACACAAAATAAAGCTGTAGAAGGTGATAAAGCCTTTAAAGTAAAATGGCGTAATGCTTACTGGTATTTTAACAGTAAAGAAAACAAAGCATTATTTGAATCTGAACCAGAGAAATATGCTCCACAATACGGTGGCTGGTGTGCTTACGCTATGGCTGATGAAGGAAGTACAGCTAGAATTGATCCTGAGGCTTTTCATATTTATGAAAATAAACTTTATTTAAACTACAATAAAAGCATTAATAAAAAATGGCTGAAAGATAAGTTAACTATGATTAAAGATGCTGATTATTATTACCCTTTAGAAACAGATGTAAATAGTTTTATTAAAAAGTAATAAGCTCACAAACAATAAACAAGTAGCCATTAATTCACATGGATATAATGGCTTTATTGCTAATTGCTTCACAGGCAGTTTTCTCAACTATAATTCACGCATAATTTTCTCTCGTTAAACATCTAGGAGCTCACTCTCAGTGTTAATTATCCTAAGGTCATAGTTTTTTTTAAAAGCCGCTGTTTGCCCTGCTTTACAAATTCCCTTGCTATATATTCACTAAACTAGCGAGACTCTTTTTACTATTATCGTTCTGTTTTATAATGTAATGACTCCCAAACACAATGAGAATCCTCTTGAAATTTATTACCTTGAACAAATCAATTTTAACTACCTCAGCATTGACAGCAACATTATTACTAAATGCTTGTGCTCTTACTGAACCAGCAAAGAACACTACATCTACTTTAAATGAAAGCGCAAGTAAAACGGTAAGTTTTGCTCCTAGAGCAGAAGATCAATACCTAAGCCAAGCACAAGCATTCAAACGTTCAGAACGTGTTTCTAATGTTAACTACAAACTTAACTTTAACCTAACGGGTGAAGAAAGCTTCTCTGCTAGTTCGACCATTAATTTTGATTTATCGAACAATAGCACCCCACTAACTGTCGATTTAAATGAAGCAAAAATTAGCAATTTAGTCATTAACGGTAAAGCAATGTCGAGTGAAAAATTACTCGAGAGCTATAACAATTGGTTTATTACCTTGCCAGCTAAAACCCTAAAGAAAGGACAAAATACAGTTACGGTCGAATTTACACGTAAACACAGTACCAATGGTGAAGGCTTACACCGCTTTAAAGATCCAGTAGACGGTAAGGTTTACCTTTATTCTCATTTTGAGCCTGCGGCCGCTCAACAAATGTTTGCCTTATTTGATCAGCCTGATTTGAAGGCGACTTTTGAATTAACCGTTTCTGCTCCAAACGATTGGACTGTTTTTTCAGCGACAAGAGAAGCGACAACAACACAACAAGGCGACATTACCCTTTGGCATTTCCCGAAGAGCCTAACGTTAAGTCCTTATAATTTTTCAATGCACGCTGGTCCGTATACCATGTGGCAAGATAATAGTGGTAAATACCCACTACGTTTATTTGCTCGCCAGTCTGTTGCTAAACAAATAACACCAAAGCATTGGTTTACCTACACCAAACAAGGTTTCGACTTCTTCGATAACTATTTTGGGATCAACTATCCCTTCAAAAAGTACGATCAAGTACTAGTGCCTGATTTTTTATACGGTGCAATGGAAAATTCAGCAGCAGTAACCTTTGCTGAAAAATCGTTTTTAACCAATGGTGAAATGAGCCAAAGCCGCCGAGAGCGACTAGCTAACGTGATAATGCATGAAATGGCACATCAATGGTTTGGTAATTTAGCCACGATGAAGTGGTGGAATGGCTTATGGTTAAATGAAAGTTTTGCTGCGTTTATGGCAACACTTGCGACAAGCGAAGCAACCGAGTTTGATAATGCATGGCGTACTTTCTACGCTGGAGGTAAACAAAGTGCTTATCGCGCTGATCAACAAGTAACTACTCACCCTATTGAAGTGCCAGTACCGTCGACTGCCAATGCTTTTGACAATATTGATGCTATTACCTATTCAAAAGGTGCTTCGGTATTAAATCAATTACGTTATTTACTAGGAGAAAAAACATTTCAACAAGGTATTCATAATTATTTAAAAGATAACGCTTATCAAAATGCTGTATTAGAGGATTTTCTCGATAGTTTAGCCAAAGCAAGTGGTAAAAACTTAACTCAATGGCAGCAGGACTGGCTATACCAAGCTGGCGTAAATACCATTGAAGCAAAATACCAGTGTGAACAAGGTAAAATATCTTCTTTTGAATTAATACAAACAGCAGATAAAAGTCAGCCAACATTACGCGAACAAAAGGTTCAGTTAGCGCTATTTAAAACAACGAACCCGGGTTTTAATTTAACAAAAAAAATATCGGTGATTTATCAAGGTAAAACAACTCATGTAAATGAATTAATTGGTGTTTCATGCCCCGATCTAATTTATCCTAATTATCAAGACTGGGCATTTGTAAAAGTTAATTTAGATAAACGCTCATTTGAAACAACTAAGCTTTATTTAGCTCAAATTATAGATCCTCTGTTGCGTTCAATGCTATGGCAAAGTTTATGGGATAGTGTTCGTGATGGTAAATTACCATTGAATGACTATCTAACAGTTGCACTGACCAATGCACCATTTGAACAAGATTACACCACGCTAGGGCAAGTATTAGGGCAAATATCCGCAGCGAAAGCTTACCTAAATAAAGGCTTAGGCAGTCAACACGATTATGTAAAAAATATCGCGTTAGAACTAGAAGATATCACTTGGCAAAGTACATTAGCTAACAGCGACGATAAAAACATGCAACGTCGTTGGTTTAGCAGCTATATAAATTTTGCTCACTCGAAAAATGCATTAGATAATTTATATAAATTATTAACGGGGCAATACTCACTAGAAAACTTAACCATCAATCAAGATATCCGTTGGAACATTATTGCGCAATTAAGCCGTTATCAATATAGTAAAGCTGATCAGTTGATTGCTAATGAGTTAACATTAGATAGCTCAGATACTGGTGAAAAATCTGCTTTGTATGCACGTGTTATTGCGCCAAATAGTCAAGTTAAAACTGACTGGCTAACTAAGATTCAACAAGAAGATAGTAAAATTGCTTTTTCTAAATTACGCACTGCTATGTCAGCACTTTATCCTAGTGAACAAAATAGCTTTAACGAACAAACTGCAGAACAACGTATTGGATCATTACGTAATATAGATGAAAAGAATGGCCCTGTTTTCATGCGTAGTTATAATCAGTTAATTCCCACAACGTGTAGCGAAGCTAGCGTTGCTCGTTTAAATAAAGCGGTAACTGAATTAACCAACCTGTCTTCAGGCACTAAAAGAAGTTTATTGATTAAACAGCAAGAAGATAAACGTTGTTTAATGATAAAAGATGCCATAAAGCTTTAAGCCAATTGTGTATTAATGCATTGCGCGTTAACCCAAGATTACGTTAACGCGCTATACTAAGAGAGTGAACATTTAGCTTGTTTACTCTATTAGTCCCTATTTTATAAGTTGTCTGGAGTATATATTCATGAAAAAAACGACGTCGATAATACTCTACATGCTTATTTTTAATAGTATTATTGCCTGCACCAGTTTAACAAGCGAGGCATATCAAAATGCTCCTCAATGGGACTTTGATCATCAAGTTCAATTTATACAAACTGAATTAGCCGTAAATCGTTACCAACTTGAGATAATTCAAAATAATAAAGTAAAGTTTCAACAACTATCTGCACTTTTATTACGGAAAAGTTACTTAATCTGTGGTCGATATGACTATACGTTGACCATTATTAAAGGGATTGAAAGCTTTGACCATAAACGAGCTTCACCTAATTTAATTAGATCAAATTTAATTGCAACACTTGAGTGTCCACTCTCAACTCATTAGCCTTACCTATCTGAATATTATTTTTACTGTACGCTAGCTTGATAATTATTCTATTTTAGCTCATCAAAAGGCAAGTAAAACTCGTGTCAATCGCGATCCTATTACAAGTAAATTTAAGAATGAAGCCCGGAAAATGGCAACTAGAGAAACATCTATTAAGCAACTCTACAGTTATTTAGTAAATATTATCTAACTCAGTGGAGCTGATATAAGCGCTGTAGACGATACAAGTTTGATACTTAATCTACCTTGATAATAAACGCTATAAAATTATTTAAAGCTATATAAATTGAAAACAAAAAAAAGGCTATTTAACCTATATAAGTTAAATAGCCTTCATAATTCATTTCACTTTTTTATGAAATATAAAACTAGCCTAGCTAGGGTCAACCACTTGAACTGGTACCGCTGGTACGTATTTAGTGCTCATTTCTTGCGTAGGAGGAGCAAAGCGAGTTAAATCGATACCTTCAACAGCTGCTTTATATTCTTCGATTGTAGGGAAGCGACCCAATACAGATGAAAGAACAACTAAAGGTGTTGAACCAAGTAATGATTCACCTTTCTTCTCTGCAGTATCAGCTACAACACGACCTTGGAATAAGCGAGTTGATGTTGCTAAAACTGTATCACCTGGTTCAGCTTTCTCTTGGTTACCCATACATAAGTTACAACCTGGACGTTCAAGATACATGATGTTTTCGTACTTAGTACGTGCAGCACCTTTAGGGTTTGCATCATCAAATTCGAAACCAGAGTACTTACGTAAAATATCCCAATCGCCTTCGGCTTTAAGTTCATCAACAATATTGTAAGTTGGTGGAGCTACAACTAATGGTGCTTTAAACTCTACTTTGCCATTTTGCTTCTCAATGTTACGCAACATTTGAGCGATGATTTGCATATCGCCTTTGTGAACCATACAAGAACCAACAAATGCTAAGTCAACAGGCTTACCGTTGTAGTATGAAACCGGACGAATAACATCATGAGTATAACGCTTAGACGCATCTTCGTTGTTTACATCAGGGTCAGCAACCATTGGTTGATCGATAACATCTAAATCAATAACAACTTCTGCGTAGTATTTAGCATTATCATCAGGTGCTAATGCTGGACTTGTACCTGATTTAACTTCTTCAATACGTTTGTCAGCTAATGCGATTAAGCCTTTCAATGTACCAGCTTCGTTTTCCATACCTTTATCAATCATGATTTGGATACGGCTCTTAGCAAGCTCAATTGATTGGATTAACGTTTCATCGTTTGAAATACAGATTGAAGCCTTCGCTTTCATTTCTGCAGACCAATCGGTAAATGTGAATGCTTGGTCAGCTAATAAAGTACCAATATGTACTTCGATTATGCGACCTTGGAATACGTTCTCACCACCAAATTGTTTAAGCATTTGTGCTTGCGTTGCATGTACAACATCACGGAAGTCCATGTGACCTTGCATAGCGCCTTTAAATGTTACTTTTACTGACTCTGGAATTGGCATCGCCGATTCACCGGTAGCAAGAGCAACAGCAACAGTACCTGAGTCGGCACCAAATGCTACGCCTTTAGACATACGCGTATGAGAGTCACCACCAATGATGATAGCGCGATCATCAACGGTAATATCATTCAATACTTTATGAATTACGTCAGTCATTGCGTGGTAAACACCTTTAGGGTCACGCGCGGTAATTAGACCAAACTTGTTCATAAAGCTCATTAGTTTAGGAATGTTTGCTTTAGCTTTGCTGTCCCATACTGAGGCAGTATGACAACCAGACTGATAAGCACCGTCAACTAACGGAGAAATAGTAGAAGCAGCCATCGCTTCTAGCTCTTGGCATGTCATAGGACCAGTAGTATCTTGCGAACCGACAATGTTTACTCTAACGCGAACATCTGAACCGGCGTGAAGATCTGTTTTAGAAAGAACACCAACAGCATTTCTGTTGAATATTTTTTCTACGGCAGTAAGGCCTTGGCCTTCATGTGAAATTTCTTTAGAAGCAGCATAAACAAGTTTAGTTGGTATGCCTAAAGCTTCAGATGCAAAAGTTTGTAATTTCTTACCAAATACAACAGCGTAAGAACCACCTGCTTTCATGAATTCCACTTTTTGTGGTGTGAAAGCTGAAGAGATATCTACTAACTCTTTATCACCGTTTAATAATTTCTTGGCTTTAGTATCAATTGTTAATACAGTACCTGTAGCAACCGAGTATGCTTCTTCTAAAACAGCATCGCCATTTTCGTCAACAACCGTATTACCATTTGCATCTACTTTCTTAACCCAGTTTTTAAGATCAAGACCAATACCACCAGTAACATCAACGGTAGTTAAGAAAATTGGAGAAATACCATTTGTTCCAGCAACTACAGGGGCAATGTTAATAAATGGCACATATGGACTTGCTTGTTCACCAGCCCAAAGTGCAACGTTATTCACACCAGACATACGTGAAGAACCAACACCCATAGTACCTTTCTCAGCAATAAGCATTACTTTGGCATTAGGATGCTTAGCTTGTAAAGCTTGAATTTCTTCTTGAGCTTCTGGCGTGATCATACATTTACCGTGTAACTCACGGTCTGCACGTGAATGTGCTTGGTTACCAGGAGAAAGTAAGTCAGTTGAGATATCACCTTCACCAGCAATATATGTTACTACTTCAATTTTTTCTGCGATATCAGGTAATTTTGTAAAGAATTCAGCGTTAGCGTAACTTTCTAGAATATCTTTAGCAACTGTGTTGCCTGCTTTATATGCAGCTTCAAGACGAGCTGTATCAGCATCGTATAAGAATACTTGTGTTTTTAATACTTCTGTAGCTGGCGTTGATAATGCAACATCATCACTTAATGCTAGGTCAAGTAGTACACCAATAGATGCGCCACCTTTCATGTGTGATAATAATTCGTAAGCAAATTCAGGTGTAATTTCTGGTACGATTTCTTCACCTAAGATAATTTTTTTCAAAAATGCAGCTTTTTCACCCGCAGCACTTGTTGTGCCCGGTAACGTGTTATAGATGAAGAAGTTAAGAGAGTCAGCGCGGTACTCATTTCCTTCATCTTTAATTTGTTCAATAATTTCAGCTAATAACTCAGCACCATCAATTGGTTTAGGCGCTAATCCTAGTTCCTTTTTACGACTTTCAATTTCTGCTATATATTCTAAGTACAGGCTCATTTGATACACTCTCTAGCTATGGGACGCTAATAACATTGTTATCAGCAAGATAAATATTTTGACTATTTTAGCATGTTTCTAACTCACTACTAATCACTTGGTTAAATAAGGATTATTCATGTAAGTTATAGGAGTTAGAAGTATTAGTTATAGTAGTTCTATTGTATTACCTACTACACGGCAATACACCTTTATAAGGATATCATAAATACTAAAGTACCCCATCGTCTATGTAAATCATCTACTTAAGCTAGTTATTTCAATATACCCCTAGAAAACTTATCAAACTAGGTATCAATATTATGCGTAATACTTTCTTCTACTGAACAGAAGATTTCCGACAATATTAAAAATAAAAAACAATACACTAGTATTATAGTCGTATAACAAAAAACCAAATACAACATAAAGCATTGATACTTAAGAACTATAAGCAAAATGAATTTCTATAATAACGTTACTGACTATTCATAAAAAAGAAAAAGTGTCGACAATATTGTATTATTAACACGAATTTTAATCTTAGATACTTAACAACTTGTCCTAAATTGGCTTTAAAGCAACTAAGTCATTCCTAAAGTGAGTAGTGTCTCCAATAAGAAGGTGGATATCATGCTTCAAGAATATCGTAATCATGTAGCAGAACGTGCTGCTGAAGGTTTAGTGCCTAAAGCCTTAAACGCTAAACAAACAGCGGCATTAATTGAGTTAATTAAAAGCCCACCAGCGGGTGAAGAAGACTTGTTAATTAATTTATTAACGAATCGTGTCCCAGCGGGAGTAGATGATGCAGCTTATATTAAAGCAGGATTTTTAGCCGCAATAACTAAAGGAGAAGTAAATTCACCTATTTTAACACCTGAAAAAGCTACAGAATTATTAGGCACCATGTTAGGCGGTTATAATATTCAACCAATGATTGATTTATTAGAATCAGAAACCTTATCAGCTTTGGCAGCAAACGGCTTATCACATACTTTATTAATGTTTGATGCTTTTCATGATGTACAAGAAAAAGCCGCTGCAGGTAATACTGCTGCTAAGCAAGTGATGGAATCTTGGGCAAATGCAGAGTGGTTTACTTCCAAAAAAGCTGTGGCTAAAAAAATTACAGTGAAAGTATTCAAGGTTACCGGTGAAACAAATACCGACGACTTGTCGCCGGCACCGGATGCTTGGTCTCGCCCTGATATCCCACTACACGCAAAAGCCATGCTTAAAATTGCGCGTGAAGGAATAACACCTGATGAAGAGGGTGTTATTGGCCCAATTACTCAACTGGAAGCACTACAACAAGACGGTATTCCATTAGCCTATGTTGGTGATGTTGTTGGTACAGGCTCTTCACGTAAATCAGCAACAAACTCTGTATTATGGTTTATGGGAGATGATATCCCCTATATTCCCAATAAACGTAGTGGTGGTGTATGCCTAGGCGGTAAAATAGCCCCTATTTTTTATAATACCATGGAAGACTCAGGCGCTTTACCTATTGAATTAGATGTTCAAAGAATGAATATGGGAGATATTATTGATATTTATCCATATGAAGGGGTTGTAAAAAATGCTGCTGGGGAAGTTATTTCAGAATTCGAACTGAGTCCAGTATTATTTGACGAAGTTCGTGCTGGTGGTCGTATTCCATTAATAATAGGTCGTGGCTTAACGGGCCGTGCTCGAGAAGCATTGGGCCTTGAAGCAACAAACTTATTTGCTACGCCTATTGCACCAGAAGCGTCAGCTAAGGGTTTTACCCTAGCCCAAAAAATGGTTGGTAAAGCTTGTAATGTAGCAGGTGTTCGCGCAGGCCAATACTGTGAGCCGAAAATGACCACTGTTGGCTCGCAAGATACCACTGGGCCAATGACACGTGATGAACTCAAAGACTTAGCTTGTTTAGGCTTTTCGGCTGATTTAACAATGCAATCTTTTTGTCACACTTCAGCTTATCCTAAACCTGTAGATGTGATGACTCATCATACATTACCCGACTTTATGATGAACCGTGGCGGCGTATCACTTCGCCCAGGCGATGGAATTATTCATTCATGGTTAAATAGAATGTTATTACCTGACACCGTTGGTACTGGCGGTGATTCACATACACGATTCCCGTTAGGAATTTCCTTCCCTGCTGGCTCTGGATTGGTTGCTTTTGCCGCCGCAACCGGCGTTATGCCACTTGATATGCCAGAATCAGTCTTAGTACGCTTTACTGGTGAAATGCAGCCTGGAATTACCTTACGTGATTTGGTACATGCGATCCCTTACTACGGCATTAAAAATGGTTTATTAACGGTTGAAAAAGCAGGCAAAGTTAATGAATTTTCTGGACGCATATTAGAAATTGAAGGATTGAAAGGTTTAACTATTGAGCAAATGTTTGAATTATCTGACGCTTCTGCGGAGCGATCAGCTGCAGGCTGTGCCATCAAAGTTGAAGAAGATGCTGTTGCTGAATATTTGAAATCCAATATTGTTATGCTTAAATGGATGATCAGTGAAGGCTATGGTGATGTTCGTACCATCACTCGTCGAATAACAGCGATGGAAGAATGGTTAGCAACCCCTTCACTGATGGAAGCGGATGCAGACGCTGAGTATGCTCATATTCTTGAAATCGATCTAACTGAGATTAAAGAGCCTATTGTTTGTTGCCCTAACGATCCTGATGATGCAAAATTATTGTCAGACGTTCAAGGAACACATATCGATGAAGTATTTATCGGTTCATGTATGACTAACATTGGTCACTTTCGAGCTGCCGGCAAGCTAATTGATAAATTTAACGGTACACTACCAACACGCTTATGGGTTGCTCCTCCAACGAAGATGGATAGAGATCAATTAACAGCAGAAGGTTACTATAATATTTATGGTAGATCGGGGGCACGAATAGAAACGCCAGGTTGTTCATTGTGTATGGGTAACCAAGCCCGTGTTAAAGAGAAATCAACAGTATTGTCTACCTCTACGCGTAATTTCCCTAATCGTCTAGGTAATGGTGCAAATGTGTATTTAACCTCTGCTGAATTAGCCGGAGTTGGTGCTATTTTAGGTAAATTACCTACGCCAGCTGAGTATATGGAGTATGCCTTACAAATTGACGCAACGGCTGCAGACACTTATCGTTATTTAAACTTCCATAAAATGGACCAATATACCAAGAAAGCCGATACCGTTATATTAAAAGTTGACGCTTAATTAGCAATTGCAATTGTACTATTAAAAGTAAGCGCCCATTGGTCACTCACCTCAATGGGCGTTTTAAGTTATATCACCTTAATCCTACTAATTCCCTTTGCTATCATTTCACTTTAAGCAGCGTGCAACTGCAATAAACCAAACTTACAGTTAAACTAACACCAAACACAAGAGAAAATAGACTTGTCTATTCACCTCCTGTTAGAATATGCCACCCAAATATCAGCGACATAATATTTTGGGTCAATCTTTCAATCTATAGCACTGGATTTACGTTCCAGCTAGTTCAATGGAGTACATATGAGTTCATCAGATAAAGCGTTTTCGAGCCCTGTTACCGTAAAAAAAACCTCATCCACAATTACTATTTGTGCATTATACAAATTCGTTCGTTTAGACGCATTTGAAGCGTTACGCGAACCATTATCACAAAAAATGACCAGTGTTGATGTTAAAGGCACCTTGTTATTAGCCGCAGAAGGCATTAATGGCACAATTGCAGGACCACAAGCTGGTATTGATACAGTATTAGCTTTCCTTGGTGAACAGCCAGGTTTAGATAATATCTCTCATAAAGAATCTTACAGTGAGGAAAACCCTTTTCATCGTACAAAAGTAAAGTTGAAAAAAGAAATTGTCACTATGGGGGTTGAAGGAATAGACCCAAACCAAGTAGTAGGTACTTACGTTAAACCAAAAGATTGGAATGCATTAATTTCTGATCCAGAAGTTTTATTGGTAGATACCCGTAATGATTACGAAGTAGAAATTGGCACGTTTAAAGGCGCAGTTAACCCAAACACTGAAACCTTCCGGGAATTTCCTGAATACGTCGAAAAAAACCTTGATAAAAATAAGCATAAGAAAGTAGCCATGTACTGTACTGGTGGTATTCGTTGTGAAAAGTCGACAGCTTATTTAAAAGAACAAGGCTTTGAAGAGGTATATCATCTTGAAGGCGGTATTTTAAAGTACCTTGAAGAAGTACCTAGCACTGAAACAATGTGGGAAGGTGAGTGTTTTGTATTTGACGGTCGTGTTGCTGTTAATCATAATTTAGAGCAAGGTCAATATGATCAATGTTTTGCCTGTCGTTTTCCGTTAACAGAAGATGAAAAACAAAGTAAGCATTATGTAAAGGGTGTAAGCTGTCACCGTTGTTATGATAAAGTAACGGACGAACAACGCAATCGTTATGCGGAACGTCAACGTCAAATATCATTAGCCGAAGCCCGTGGTGAAAGCCATATCGGTGGTGATATACAAGCTATAATTGAAGAGCGTCGTCAAGCAAAAACAAATAAAAAACAAGCACAATCTAAGAAATAAAATAAGACATACGCTCATCAGTAATAGAAGAATCTAGCCTCATCCTTTGAGGCTTTTAGTTTGAATAGCTCTCCTCTTCTAAATATTCAAAAAAACCTTACTTGGATAATGACTCTAACTTCTTTTCAAGTTCTTCTAGTTTTTTGTAAATAGCAAGATTTTGTACATATATATCTGCATTTTGTTTTCTTAATTCTCTGTTTTTAATACTCGTATCGGCAAAGCCAAGTAGTTTGTTAGCAAAGATAGCACCTACTCCACCCAATATACCCACACCTAAAACAAACATAATGAAAACTGCGGCTCGTCCAATAAAAGTTATTGGATACACATCCCCAAAGCCAATCGTGGTAGAAGACATTAACATCAACCAAAATGCATCAGCATAGGTTTTTACTGGCGAGCCAACAACACTTGTTTCAGCTAAAAATGCAACATATCCCAAGCTAATATTTAACAGACAGAAAACAATAAAGGAAAGAGAGCCTATTACTCCATAGTTATAATTTTTAATACCAAACTCGTCCACTTTATACAGTTGGCTTTTTTCCATAGCACTTTGCAATACAATCATAATTCACTCTATTTTTTTCGTTGGCTTGCTGTTTTCATTAGAATATTATTTATTGTGCCATTGGCAATTAATTTTTGTAATTCTTTTGATAAAGGCTCTTCATAGTCTTTAATCTTTGAATGTTTGGAGATAGCAATATAAGCGTTTAGCGCGACATCATATTGATAATCTGCTAGCGCAAACTTTTCTTGAATATCTGCTAAAAATGAAAATGCTAAAATAGAATTCTCGCGGTCAATAAACGCATCAATCCTGCCATGTAAGAGCATTTGAATTAACTGCTTATGAGAGGTTAATTCAACTTTGGTTATCGAGTTACTTTTATCGAAAGCATCAAAATAACGAGCGCCTCTAAGGGTACCGACAATTAATTTATTGAGATCATCAAAACTTGTTATGCTAATCTCTCTAGAAGCTAAGGTGAAAAAACGCAGCGGTTCATGTTGCGTCATATAAGCTGGATGAAGGAAAATTAAGTCGACCTCTCGCTCGGGTAGCTTCTTAACAGATAAAATCATATCAGCTTCTCCTTGCTGAACCATACTCAAACAACGAGCAAAAGGACAATGAATAAAAGTCGGTTTCAAGTTAATCGACTCGGCCAATAGAGTCGATATTTCTATACTTGTACCAACAAATTCATTATCAACAACTTCTGAAAAAGGAAGCCCTTGCACAGTTGCTATTTTGATTTCTTTTTTATCTGCTAACGCCCAGGCGCTATAAAACAATAAAAATACAAGTAATCGAGGAAGGCATTTCATAATTATTCTAAAGCAATAAAGAGACTCGTATTTATGATTATAACCTATACATTAAATAAGACACCTTAAATAGTTTATAGCCTCGATTGCTTTGAATATAGCGCTGTAATACTCTTATAGCTATTCTATGACTTATTTATATCAAAGGAATACTATGCCTTTTATTAATCTAATTTTTATCATATTGAGTTTTATTACGTTTTTTAGTACCAATGTGCTAGCAAAAGATATTCCTATCTATCGTTGGGTTGATGAAAACAATGTTATTCATTTTAGCCAAAGCCAACCTAAAGATGATAATTACACTGAACTAACGACCAACTCCTCTTATCAAGCAAAAGAAATAGCACCAAAGCATAATCAGCAAAACGCCACAATGAATGAGCAATTAAGCCAATTTGAAAAAAAGAAAGAAGAAGTCTTGGCTAACAACAAGAAAATAGCCGAGCAAAATTGCCAATCAGCACGGCTCAATGAAAAGATGCTCACTTCACTAGGCACAGTAATGATAGTCGACACTAATGGCAAAAATAAAACGTTGTCTGATAAAGACAAGAAAGCACAACTTGCACTAAGTAAAGAAAATATAAGCTTGTACTGTAAGCCCGATAGCATACAAGAATAGGTAGCCTTAACTAGGGTAAAATGCGTAAGCGTTAAATCTTCCCTGGTTAAAAACACATTGAGCCTGTAACCAAAGAGATTACAGGCTCAATACTTTAGTGAAATTAAGCGCTCCTAATTATTTCTAATAAACAATATTTAACTAAGAGTGCTCTATACTAGCTCTTAAGATAAAGACTAGGCTTTAAGAAAAAGCTAACTCTCCTTCTTCCACCGTAACATTTATTGTTGAACCGTGCGCAAAGTCTCCTGCTAATAAGCGCTGCGCTAACGGGTTTTCAATCCCCTGCTGAATAGCACGCTTTAATGGTCTAGCACCAAAAATGGGATCAAAGCCAACTTCAGCAATTAAAGCTAATGCTTCACTACTAACAGATAAGCTTAATTCTTGTTCTGCTAGTCGATCTGATAATGATTGAATTTGAATGCCAGCAATTTTCTCTATTTGGCTTGCTCCTAAGGTGTGGAACACAACCGATTCATCAATTCGATTAATAAATTCAGGTTTAAAATGGTGGCTAACTTCATTCATTACTTGCGCTTTCATTTGCTGATATTGGTTGTCATTATCAAATGTTTGAATTATGTCTGAGCCGATATTTGAGGTCATAATGATAACGGTATTTTTAAAATCAACAGTTCGACCTTGACCATCAGTTAAGCGACCATCATCAAGCACTTGTAATAATATATTAAAAACATCAGGATGCGCTTTCTCAACTTCATCTAATAGAATAACCGAATAAGGTTTACGGCGAACAGCTTCTGTTAAATAACCCCCCTCTTCATAACCAACATATCCTGGAGGTGCGCCAACTAACCGCGCAACTGAATGTTTCTCCATAAACTCTGACATATCAATACGAATAAGTGACTCTTCAGTATCAAATAAAAAGTAAGCGAGTGCTTTTGTTAACTCTGTTTTACCTACACCTGTAGGCCCCAAGAATAAAAAGGATCCTATTGGTTGATTTGGATCGGCTAAGCCAGCACGCGAACGTCTGATCGCATTCGATACTGAAGCTACCGCTTCACCTTGTCCAATAACACGTTGGTGTAATTCTTCTTCCATGTTGAGTAATTTATCACGCTCTTGCTCTAACATTTTAGCAATAGGAATGCCCGTAGCACGGCTAAGTACTTCAGCAATTTCAACTTCAGTCACCTTATTAGCTAATAAGCTCATTTCTTGCATTTCAGCTTGGCTAGCTAAATCAAGTTGCTTCTCGAGCTCAGGTAACTTGCCATATTGTAATTCAGACATACGATTAAGATCACCTGCCCGCCTTGCCGCTTCTAGCTCAATACGAGCTTGCTCTAAATCTTCTTTGATCGTTTGTGTACCATACAACGCTGCTTTTTCTGTCGTCCAAACCTCGTCTAGTTCATCGTATTCTGTCTGTTTTTCATTTATTTGTTCCGAGATATCCGCTAAACGCTTCACGGTTGCATCATCAGAATCTTTTTCTAATGCTTTTTGCTCTAACTTAAGTTGAATTAACTTGCGCTCAAGTCGATCTAAATCTTCAGGCTTAGAATCCATTTGCAAACGAATACTTGAAGCTGCTTCATCAATTAAATCAATCGCTTTATCAGGTAACTGTCTATCACTAATATAACGATGAGATAATGTAGCCGCCGCAACAATAGCAGGATCGGTAATATTAACGCTATGATGAAGTTCATATCGCTCTTTTAAGCCGCGTAGAATAGCAATAGTATCTTCAACAGTAGGCTCTTCTACCAACACTTTTTGAAAACGACGTTCTAATGCCGCATCTTTTTCAATATATTTACGGTATTCATCTAACGTTGTTGCCCCAACACAATGTAAATCACCTCGAGCAAGCGCAGGTTTTAACATATTGCCGGCATCCATCGCCCCATCTGTTTTCCCAGCGCCGACCATGGTATGTAATTCATCAATAAATAAGATGATCTTACCTTCTTCTTGAGACAACTCATTTAATACAGCTTTTAAACGTTCTTCAAATTCACCACGATATTTAGCGCCAGCAATCAAAGCGCCCATATCTAAAGAAAGAACACGTTTATTTTTTAATCCTTCAGGTACTTCATGATCAACAATACGTTGTGCTAAACCTTCAACAATAGCAGTTTTACCCACACCTGGTTGGCCAATTAAAACAGGGTTATTTTTAGTTCTACGCTGTAATACTTGCAAAGTACGACGGATTTCATCATCACGGCCAATAACAGGATCTAATTTTCCTTGCTCAGCACGTTCAGTTAAATCAACCGTATATTTTTGTAATGCTTGACGAACATCTTCAGCATTTTGATCATCAACTTTTTGACCGCCTCGTACGTGTTCAATCGCCGCTTTAATACGTTGTTCATTAGCCCCTAGCTCTTTTAAAATAGAACCTAATGTGCTTTTATCTTCAAGTGCTGCAAGTAAAAACATTTCAGAAGATATATATTTATCTGACATTTTCTGCGCATATTTATCGCATAAATTTAACACCTTACCTGATGCAGAAGAAAGCTGAACATCGCCATCAGAGCCTTCTATTTGTGCTAAAGATTGCAGTGCTTGTTCTATTTTATTTCTTAGCGTATGAACATCTATTCCCGCACTTTTTAATAGCGGAATAACAGAGTTACCATTTTGATTTAACAACGCCATCATTAAATGAATGGGTTCAATGAATTGATGATCTCGACCTAATGCAAGCGACTGTGCATCCGCAATAGATTCTTGGAATGATTGTGTAAAACGATCTAAACGCATAAATATTCTCCTGCCATATTACTGGACTTATGAATTAATTAAACCTGATGTAATTACTTATAACATTAGGTCTAGTGTGGTCTTTTTCAATAGAGGATAAGCATTAGTTTGATCTAGAACAAATAATTGCTCAGACATAATCTAAATAAAACGGCTTGGCATTAACGACTAATAGTATAAACACCATGAGTAGTGAAGCGAGGTCTTTATAATAGGCAAATCAGTGTTGCCATTCTTCCAGTTACGCTATCTTTACGATAAGAGTAATATTTATCCGTATTTGTATAAGTACATTCTGGTAGTGTACTTATGGCGTTAATACCTAGGGCATTTAATTGTATTTCGGCAATTTTATGTAAATCTGCTAAATATTTACCTGTTGAGGTTGCAATAAAGGCACAGTTAAAAGAATCACATTGCTCAACAAATTGAGCTTTTACTTCACTACCCACTTCAAAAGCATTTTTCGAAATACAAGGCCCAAGCCATGCATAAATATCTTCGGTTGGTGTGTTCATTTTGGTAATTGTGTTTTGAATGATATTCGCAGACAAAGGACGCCAACCACCATGAATGGCGGCAATTTCATTGCCTGACTTAGATGCTAATAAAATAGGAAGGCAATCTGCAGTCATAATTGCTAAACAAACATTCTTTTCTTGAGTAATAGCAGCATCAGCGGTAAGTGACTCTGCAGATATTGTCGATATTTCGACAACCTCATTACCATGAACTTGATTAAGCCATTGAATTTGAGTGTTTACAGGTAACAAAGATTGTAGGTAACGACGATTATCTTTTACCCGTTCAGGACAATCTCCAACATGTAAACCAAGATTAAAAGCTTGATAAGGCAGTGATGAACCTTTAAGCGTATTACTAGGTAAAAGCCGTGTTGTCTGTACTGAAAAAACGTTATCAATTAAAGCTGCTTGGCCAATACTTTCATCGTTCGATGAGGGTATTGGCCATTGAACAAGCTCAATAGCTGAACTTGTTCTAATATTATTTGCTTTATAAGTAATCGTCGACGGCATTAAGTTTAGTGTCTTCTTGTAGTAATTCAACTAACTCAACAAAATCGTCAGGTAAATCAGCATGCCAAGTCATTAATTCACCCGTTATAGGATGATATAATGAAAGCATAGCTGCATGTAATGCTTGACGTTTAAAAGTACGTAACTTTGCTAATAATTCAGGTGTTGCATTTTTAGGTGGACGCGGTCGACCTCCGTAGGTTGGATCACCAACCAATGGATGCGTTATATGTGACATATGAACACGAATTTGATGCGTTCGCCCTGTTTCAAGACGTAAACGTAAGCGTGTATGCAAACGATATTTTTCCATTACACGATAATGCGTAACTGACGGACGGCCAGAAAATGTAACGGCCATATGCGTGCGTTTAGTTGCATGACGGCCTATTGGCTCATCAACAAGGCCACCAGCAGTCATTAAACCATTAGCAACAGCTTCATATTCACGTGTAATTTCTCGTAATTGTAATGCTTCAACTAGGTTTGTTTGTGCCGCTATTGTTTTCGCAACCACCATCAAACCAGTGGTATCTTTATCCAAACGATGAACAATACCAGCACGTGGTACAACTTCAATAGCTGGAAAATGATGTAACAAAGCATTTAAGACAGTGCCATCAGGATTACCAGCACCTGGATGAACCACTAAACCTGCAGGTTTATTAATCACTAAAATGTCGTCATCTTCATAAACAATATCAAGATCAATTTTTTGTGCAGCGAAACGTTGCTCAGCTTCTACTTCTGCATTGATAGCAATACTCTCGCCACCATACATTTTTTCTCGCGCTCGGGGTAATACTTCACCATTAACCATCACTTTACCGGCTAAAATCCAATCTTTTAGCCTTGAACGTGAATAATCAGGAAACATTATGGCCAAAGTTTGGTCTAATCGTTTACCTAAACACGAATCAGGAACGGTATCTTGATGTTGAATTATTTCAGACATTAAACTCTCTTTAAATTTTTAACGTTGTGCAACTTATGATTGCTAGGTTAGAATGTTAATACGCAAGTATGCACTAGGTATAATAGTTTCATTTTACCCTTTTTATGATAACCATGCTACATGGCTGTCAAAGGTTTCATACTTATTTAATTTTAAACAAAGGCGTAATTGCAAATTCCATGGAAAAATTGACCAAAAAAATAGTATTTATCACGCTAGCACTCGCTTTAGCAGGTTGCTCATCTTCTGGTATCGAAAATGACATTGATAAAGTGCCAGACAAATCAGCGCAAGCTTTATTTGTCGATGCTCGAACAGCACTGGATAATGGTTTGTATCAAAAATCAATCCAAATCCTTAGTGCAATTGACTCTCGCTTTCCTTTTGGACCAATATCACATCAAGTTCAATTAGATTTAATTTATGCTTACTATAAAGTAGGCGACGCTGCTCAAGGTATTGCACTTACTGATCGATTTTTACGCCTAAATCCAGACAACCCGAATACAGATTATGTTTATTACATGCGTGCATTAATAAACTTATCAACAGAAGATAATTTGTTTCAAAATTTGGCAGGCATAGATCGTTCAGATAGAGATCCGACAGCAGCTCGTGAAGCTTTTGATGACTTCAAACGTATAATTACTCATTATCCTGATAGTAAATATGCCGCTGATTCTCAAAAAAGAATGATTGAAATTAAATCAAGGTTAGCTAAATATGAACTTGCGATTGCTAGATTTTACTTAGAACGAGAAGCTTATGCTTCAGCAGCAAACAGAGGTCGCTATATTGTTGAGTACTTTTCACCAAGTCCTGAGTTAGAGCCTGCATTAGAGATAATGATTGAATGTTACGATAAGTTAGGTCTAGATGATTTGAAAACTAATGCATTACAAGTATTAGCCGCTAATTATCCTAATAACTCAATGATTAGATAAACGCTACTAATTATCAAAAAAATACGAGTATCAAACACTATCGGCACTAAAGCTGATGAGTTCGATACTCGTAACTAGTAAACAATTAAATAAAACTATTAGAATTAACGATTACAAGGCTAATAACTAAATAGCTTCTTGGTTTTCTTCACCCGTTCTAATACGGATAACACGCGTTACATCGGTAATGAATATTTTACCATCACCAATTTTTCCTGTTTGCGCTGTTTCTAAAATAACATTTACGCAGCGTTCAAGATCTTCTTTTGCAATCACTATTTCTAATTTTACTTTAGGTAAAAAATCAACCATATACTCTGCACCGCGATAAAGCTCCGTATGCCCTTTTTGCCTACCAAAACCTTTCACTTCAGAGACTGTCATACCGGTAATACCTATCTCACCTAGCGCTTCTCTTACATCGTCTAACTTGAATGGCTTAATGATTGCTTCAATTTTTTTCATTATTTCTCTCTGTATAATGGATTTCCATATGACTTTCTGTAATATTACAACGCGTTTATTAGCAAATCACGCTTTTATTTTGCTAAACTGTTATTTAACACTAACTCTACTAAGTTATTCATCAATCAAGGATAATAAATTAAATAGAATTAGTATAATCAAGCTAATACTCTTACTTAAAGCAGGATAGTCCATGGATCAGCAAACCATAATAGATGAAATGAAAGTTTTACCTAAAATAGACGCTCACTTTGAAGTTCGTCGACGTATTGATTTTATAAAATCTACCTTAAAAAATTCAGGTTTAAAAACATTAGTACTGGGTATTAGTGGCGGAGTAGACTCTTCTACCTGTGGTCGTTTGGCGCAACTTGCCGTTTCTGAATTAAACGCAGAACAGAATAAAGATATCGCTGATCAGTTTCAATTTATTGCTGTAAGACTCCCTTATAATGTACAAGCAGATGAAGATGATGCACAAACAGCATTGAACTTTATCCAACCTAGTCATTGCTTAACCACCAATGTATTTGATGGTGTTAATGGAATACATCAAGAAGTTGTTTCTGCTCTGAATAATGCACAGCTATTAACTGCGTCAGAAAATCAGGTAGACTTCTCAAAAGGTAATGTAAAGGCACGAATCCGCATGGTATCTCAATACCATATCGCTGGAATTTTAGGTGCATTAGTATTAGGCACCGACCATAGTGCCGAAAATATTACGGGATTTTTTACTAAGTGGGGCGATGGTGCTTGCGATTTAGCTCCTTTATTTGGCCTTTCAAAACGCCAAGTAAGAATAATAGCCAAGCATTTAGGTGCACCTGATATTTTAGTTGAAAAGGCTCCGACAGCAGATTTAGAAGATTTAGATCCAGGAAAAACCGATGAAGATGCTTTAGGTATCAGCTATGATGAACTTGATGACTTTCTTGAGGGCAAGAATGTATCATCAGATATACAAGAACACATTATTAATATTTATAAAAAAACACAACATAAGCGCCAACCTATCCCAACCATTTATAGCTAGTACTTGTCACTGGAAAAATCCATTTTTTATAACTATACCTATATTATAGGGAAGTTATTAAAAATGGATTTTTTTATGCTCAATCATAAGCCTTTTATTAACCTCAATTTATATATGAAAGGAGTTACGCTACTAGAATTAATCATCTCCGTGTCTATTACGGCAATTCTGGCGATCATAGTTATTCCAAACTTCAATGATTTCATTGTTAAAATGCGTGTTGACAATGAAATTTCTAAACTCCATCGCATGCTGATTATGGCAAGAAATACAGCGATTAACAGTGGACAAAATACAATACTTTGCCCATTAAATACAACTTCTCAATGTAGCGAACACTGGGGTAATGAGCTCAGCATTTTTATTGACAGCAATAATAATAAAACATTTGATCCTGATGAAAAAATACTACAAATAAAAGAAGGGATTACAGTAGGAGATCAGCTTGTTTATGGCATAGGTAGAACAATGATCACATTTAAATCAACGGGGCAACTTAGTGGTCTTGCAAATGGTACGTTTCGATATTGTCCTAAGGATTATAAAGAACATTCAAGAGGTATTATTGTAGCTCGTTCAGGTAGAGTTTATCAATCAAGCGATCTTGATAATGATGGTGTTGATGAGAATAGAGGCAACACAGAAATTAGCTGTGAATAACTCTTTATTCCCTAAAAGGCGTTTACTAGCGAGTTAAGTAATAAAATGGTATAAATGTTATCAAGCTCAAATAGTCGTTAGTGAAATACCATGCATAACATTAAAAGCACCTTATCAATTCCCACTTCTACCCGCCGCCATAAAAAAGGGTTCACCTTAATTGAACTAATGATTTCGATTGCGATTGTTGCAATATTATCAACGGTAGCTTTACCTAGTATGGGTGACTTTT
The DNA here is from genome assembly GCF_030547795.1 of Colwellia sp. 5_MG-2023. Classification (NCBI taxonomy): domain Bacteria; kingdom Pseudomonadati; phylum Pseudomonadota; class Gammaproteobacteria; order Alteromonadales; family Colwelliaceae; genus Colwellia; species Colwellia sp. 5_MG-2023. The sequence goes on from NZ_JAUOPW010000003.1 coordinate 84,365, forward strand.
TGGTAAAAATGCGTGTTGACAATGAAATAAGTGAAGTACAACGACTATTACTCACTGCTAGAAATATGGCAATAAACACAGGAAAAAATACCACAATATGCCCCCTAACCTCTGGTGCTTGTACTAATAACTGGGGGAGTGAAATCAGTATTTTCACAAATGATGATAACAGTTTAGCAACAAATAATAACTTTGCTGCGCCTGATGAACTAATAAAAGTTAAAAGCGAAATTAAGGCTGGTGATAAACTTCAATATACTGAAAATAGTATTATTTATACACCTGATGGCCGATTATTAACAAGCTCAACTAATTTTAAATATTGCCCAAAAGATAAAGCAGATCTATCTAGAGGGATTAGTGTCTCATTGTCAGGTCGAAGCTATAAAAGTTCAGATACTGACAACGACGGCAAAGATGAAGACAGCTCAGGTAATGATATTGTTTGTACTTAGCCTCTAAGGACGCAGCACTAATGTCTCAAAGCTAATGCCTATAGCTAACACTGAATCCTAGTCAATCAATGTCAGTATTGAAAGAATATATTTATACTATTCACATTCATCTAAGCATATTGTTATCCATTGCTCTAGCAATTGGACTACTAAACTCATCTTTCGCTAAAATACACTGTTTAACTCTGTAAATAGTTCCTTTTTTCTTACTCGACTGACCACCGATAATATTAGCTTTATGACCAATAATAACGTCCGGTAGAGCAGCTAACGATGATGGTTCTATTTTCCAAAGGCTAATCGTTTCAGAGCCCCCAGCAAGCTCTACATAACATTTCACTTCTACCCGCATAGCAGTGGCTTCTTGCTCTTCAGCTTGTGCACTCATCACATTAACTAAACTAACAATGCCACTGACCAAAACGAAGACGATTAACTTTGAAGCTTTCATCTTGTTACTCCCAACACTCTTTAGGCGTTTTGGCACCTAAATAGTCAACTTTCAATGTTGTACAATCGGTATCTTTTACTTGGCTCTTTTTTGCAACAGCCTGTAAGGTGAAAGTAGTCGCTGTTGCGCCAGCAACAACACTAATTAAATAGTTGCCCGACTCCGTTGTATATTCATCAGTACTCATTCCTAAACCTTTCATATTGCTGGCATAAGATCTAGTATCAACAAAGACTTGTTCTTGTAAATTGGCTAAGCGCATTAGCTCACGTTGCCCTTCAGACCGATTAGAGCGAAGCACAAAATCAGTATAAGAAGGGTAAGCAACACTCGCTAGGATTCCAATAATAGCCACGGTAATCAGTAGCTCAATTAAGGTAAAGCCTAATGTCTTAGTACTCATTTTTTTCTGCATATTCTTTAGGCTTGGCTGTACCATGTTTATTGATCCTCTGTAATATAAAGATAAGTTCGCATTGTTTGTAAATTGAAACCTATATCAACAATTCGTCTTCCAACAATTAAATTTCCTGTTGTTCCCGCGGTTGCATCATCAGGGTCATTAGGAATCACAATTAATGTCGGAGCCCCCAAAAACTGTTCACTAATAAAACTTATTCTATCTTCTCTATTTTTAGAATCTTTCTCAGCCCACTTGAACTTTGAAATCCCCAAAGCAAGATCTACCCCATACAACCAACTTTGACCACTAGGAAGCTCACAATCTATTTGTTCATCGGCTAAATTAGGTGGAGAGAACGTTGTAAAATAAACGGTATTATTGATTACAATTGCACTTGCTGTACTTTTTTCACCAGAGAGTTCTAAATCAAAGTACCAACCTGACTTATTACTTACGGCTACCGATAATGCTTGTCTACCAGTATCACTAACAGTCTCAAAAGGGTTATCAGTAAAGTCATAAAGGTCATCTATGGCTATTACATCAGGTATTGATGTCCCACTATCACCAAAGTTCTGAGTGATAATGTTTTTATCTTTAATCATAAAGAAAACATCACTGGTATCAGTTCCTAATGGATTAGATTTGTCACCGCTACCAAGTAAAATAGCATCGTAAGGTATTTCTTGATGAACAGTAACGGTAGAAGTACTTTGATCTTCAGCTTTAACCTCTGATTCTATTGTTTCAGTAATGAAAGTACGAACTATGGCTGGTTCATTAAAAAATCGCCTATCCATTGAGTTAGTATCACCACCTAAGGTGGCTAATTCAAACACCGAAATATCAGTTACGCTATTACTTGGCATATCAACTCGCCAAACACTGCCTCCGGTATCACCTACATACAATCTATCAACCAAACCATCACCATCACTATCTAACGTAGCAATACTGGAAGGAATGCTATCTTCACCAGTAAATTCTGTGGTTGCATTATCTTCAGCCATGCTCCATTTCAAGTTACCTGTTTCAGCATCTACCATATAAACTGCACGCCCAACATTATCTTCGCTGCCCACCCCGCTATTATCTTTTGATGGGTCATAGCCACCACCAAAAAACAGCACTGGTTTAGCGGTATCACCACTAAGGTTTAACTTAGAGTAGCCTAACTTAGCTTGCGACCATGTTTGCCCTAACTCTGTAAAACCGGTTGTGCCACCTTCGATACGCCACATTAACCGAGGTGAACTAGGATTACTTATATCAATAGCGTAATAAGAAGAACCTCCTCGGCGTAAGCCAAAGAAGATCCATACTCTATCTCCCGATTCAATAATCCCATCACCGTCTTTATCGTCAATATAGGAAGTAATCTTCCCATCGACACCGTAAACTTTATCATCACTAGTTGAATTATTGCGCAAGGTTTTAATATTAGGAAAAAACTCTTTGGGCATAAAGGCCCATGTTTCATCGACGTTATCGCCATTATCCTCAAACATGTGCAAAGCACCTGAGTTAGTCCCAATAAGTATATGTATTTTGTTACCGTAGTTGATAACTAAAGGATTCGAATGAAGCGGATCACCAAAAACATCACTACGCATATCGGTTTTATCGCCATCTTTGTCCTCATCATCAACATCGATACCTAAATTCCAATTGAAATAATCATCAGACTCTAAAACATCAACACCAAGAAAATCTGCATAATCCTGCTCTGTGCCAAAATGGCTTAACTTATTGGTAGCGGTTAGTTCCACTAGCGCATTGGAAACACCAATATCACTATAGACTAATCGATCAGTTTTATTACGTAACATCTCTGCTACGCCCCCCTCATCTACTTGAGCTCCATCTCTACTGTCTGACCAATAACTTGTCACGTTAGAAGAAAAGTGCCCTGTCGAGTCGTCAATAGCTACATTGCCACTTTTACCTACTTGTATTCCCCCTTCAACCTTATATTTTTTCAGATTTCCTTGCCATCTTGGCCCTCTATCAGGTTGAAACATCGCATAATAAACGGAGTCTAGTGTTTCGGTACGATCAAAGTTATTCGCGGCAACTGAAGCTGATGTTAAGCTGTTATTGCTCGGCTCTAAATTAGCTAATACATTAGTTAATGCAGCAGTTAAACTCGCAGTATCCTGTGCCGGAAAATATTTTCCCCCACCGAGATTGGCTGTTTCTCTTAAAAGAGGTTCAGCCGCTTCCGCGCCTTGGCTAAAACCTATGGTGTATGTGGTTACAGTTTGTTTACCATCAACAGTTGCATTGACATCATTATTATTCATCCAACCTGCAAGAGCAGCTAGATAATTACCATCAAAGTCCGACATGGGATAACTATCAGCAGTACCTAGTGCTTTCACTTCATCATTTGCTGCAGTATCAAGTGTTGGTGCTCCATCGGTAATAAGAATAACGTAGGCTTTATCACTACAAGAAGTAAAAGGAGATTTATAAATTTTACTGCTTGTTTCTATAGTAGTATCCCGAGGGGGGGTGTTCGCAGTATAAGAAGAACGATTACTATCGTTATCACCATAATAAACACTTTTACCGCCAAAATAACGTGATGCTTCATATAAAGTCTCACACAAAGGCGTATTATTTTCTGGGTCAAGTTGATTGTTGATGATATCGAGTAAAGTTGTTCGACTTGAAACAGTAGAAGTTTGGATGCCGAAAACTATACGTCCACCATCTCGGGAGTTTTCTCTTGTTGCATTATGATTAAAAACTTGTAAGCCAAAATCAACATTCGGAGAAGAGTTAATCAAGTTGGTAACACTTTCTTGCGCTATTGCAATACGCTCTTTTCTACTTGTTGCTATCTCATCACTATGGTACCAGCGTAAATAATTATCGCTATACAAGGTTACTAGCGAGCCAGACCATTCAATATTGCTATCACCAACATTTGCTGTATAAAAGATAGGATTAGTTGAATCACCTTCACCATCAATAGGAAAACCTGACGGTAATGCTGTTGTCGCACTACCTCTTAAGTAATTCTTATTGTTATTATTTATCGCTTCTACATCATCTTCACAATCAGTAATAACAATGCCAGTACCGTCAGTCTCATTTAGCTCACTCCAACGACCTGAGTTCCCTTGAAACTGATACTCTCTAACGTGGCCAGTATAATAACCATATTCATCAATAATATCTTGCGCCACTTTACAATTACTAATGCTCAGAGGAAATTTTCGTTTTTCATTACTATCATCTGCTATTGGCATATCGTCAATATCAGTTTGACCTTTACTATAGTAAATGTAACTACCTGATATTTTTGTATAACCACTAACAGCAGGGTAATTTATATTCGGATCGTACGAGTTTTTTACCAATTCACGCGTGCTCATACTGCCTGAATTATCAAAAATAATTAGAACTTGAGGTCGTTTTTTCGTTTCTTTGACGCTATCACTAATATAAAGCTCTATATCTTCACTAAAAGAAAAATTAGTAATTAAAAGTAAGAGTACTGCCACTATAAATTTTTTCATCTTTCTTCCTTAAGCAATAAGAAATACACCATCTTTAAAACGGTAACTGCATCTATCTTAAAAGCTGTTGCGCTATGCCTGAGTTAACGTTAACTACACTAGTATTATTACGGCCATATTTCCTATTTACTTGAACCTTTAGCATGTTACAAGTAAACACTTGCGTTGAAGAAGCTAATTTAGAGTTAGGACAATCAGCTTCAAGCATATATTTGTTATTGGTAATATCAAGCTCTGGAGGATCAAACTTTTCTGAATCCCATAATGTTGGCATTTCTGCTTCTATCTGTTTTACTTTTTGTACATTGTCATCTTCATCTTTAAAGGTAGCAAGAGACGCGGCAAATTCATTTGTTGACCCCGGCGATACTTGATTAAAAATAATTTCATCTATCGCGCTGATTGCTTCCTGAACAGCAACAACTTTTTCTTCACTAGCACCTGACATTTTCATATCAGTTGTCGTATTTTGCATTAAGGCAGCAGCGACTGCTGTTAATGCAACAAGAAAAACTAAAGAGACAATTAACACCACACCTTGTTGCTTTCTCGCGTTTCCATATTTATTTATTCTATCTATATTATGCATATAAATGACCTACTTAAATTATTTTTGTTGTCACTATAGGTTAATTCAGTTGTGGAAAATTACCATATATCCATACCAGCGTTATACAAAGTTACTGTTGAGCTAAAAAGCAAGCGACGATAATTATCATTAACGGTATAAGTAAGGTTACCTAATTTATAAGTATTTGTATTAGTATATTTTTTATCTTCTAGAATACTACGTGCCAAAACATATACTTTAACTGATATTATGCGACTTGTGGCATTATTCCATAGTTCGTCCGTCATACTCGTTGCTGGAATGTAAGCATTAACAATACCATATCCTGGATCTGTCGGATCGGTTTCCATATCGACTCCATATTCAAAACGAACTAGTTCAATACCATCAATAATAGGAGCAAAAGACAGAGTATTTGCTAATCTCCCTTGCATTAACACAGGTATAGTATTACTACCGTGGGTTTCTTCTCTAACATAATAAATATGATGTTGATATTCCCAAACTTGAGAGCCTTCTATATTAGGAACAATACCAGCCGAAAAGATAACACCAGTATTCATATTACTTACAAAATAATAATTACCCGCAGGTGCTACATCCCCAGCAGTTAACGCTAATGGTGTCGATACAACACGTTTAAGCTGTAATATATCAGAGCCTATTTTGGCATCCTCTCGGCATCCCGATAATATTTTTGCACTCGTTGCCGTTTCTCCCCAAAGCGTTCTAAAGTGCCCGACAGCTAAAGGAAATGTACCATTATTTATACCTCCTCCTACACACTCTCCTACGGGAGCCGCTAACGTAGAGCTAATACGAGAAAGATCAACAGAGCCGATATAATCCCCCCAAAAATCTTGCCTCAATAAATCATCAGTTAACACACTAATTGCAAAGCGGCCATTTTCTTGTAACTCACCATAACTTGATGTTTCACTCGTTGTGGTTCTCATTCCAACAAATACACTTAAAACGCCCGCAAAAATAACTAAACCAATAATTAAAGCAACAAACACTTCAACCAAACTAAAACCAGACTGATATTTCCTTCCTAGTTTAGCCATTTGATTTACGCTAAGACCTTGTTTGTTTTTTTTGATTTTCATTTACTAGTGTCTCAACTTTAAACTTATTTGTTATTAACAATTATTATAGCTAGCTATATGATAAAAGCATCTACCACGACTTGACGACGAGCACTATCATTTGCACTACCACACGCTTCAGCATTGGCAGAATCTATAGTTTCAATTTTACCTTGCCATGTGATCACAACTTTAACGGAGTTTCCTACCACAGTGATGCAACCAATTCCTCCAACTAATCCACCAACCTTATTCGTAGCCTTGAGCGCATTAGCCCCCATTAATGCTTGCTCCCAACCAAAAAGATCATGAGTAACCATTTCCGCTGGACTGCATAACGAGGCAGGCGAATTACACGTTGGTGAAGAGGTGATTTTACCAGAGCCGTAAGGGCTATTGGCGGCATATAACGATAAAGCACTACTATTATTGCCTCTAATTCTTTCAATAATATCTTGTGCTAAGCTAGAGGCTAATGAACGCTGCATAGCATCAAAGCTTGATTTCTTAGCTGTCGCTTGCATAGCAACGGCCCCGAGAATACCGGTAACCATAATAACTAAGGCAACTAAAACTTCGATAAAAGTCATACCTTTATTCTTACTTTTTTTACTATAACGATATTTATCATTGATTCGTTGTGGCATCGACTTTCTCTTTATATGTTAGCTTCATATTGTCGGGTATAAAAAGTATATGACAGCAAAACTGTAATAAAACAGATTTGAAAAAAGTGCTTTTCAGTTGGGGGGATGTGAAAAAGTTCTTTTAGTAAAATATATTTTTAACTTTGTTAACCTTCTATTTTATAGAAGTATTATTAAAGTAATTACTTTTAAAAGACAGTACTTAACTCTAAGGTTATACAATTTTTTAAGATAAAAACAGTTAATCTTAGTTTTTAATAGCTAAAGGGGATTTAGATATTCAATTTTGTTAAAAAATTTTTACTATGAACAACACTAACCCTTATACTTTTATTATTTATATAAGCTTATTAACAATACATAAATAATATATCTTGTATATTATAGTGGTTGCTATATTCAAATTAACTTAAATATAGCAACCGCATTACAATGGTTAAATTATAATCAAACCAAGATTAACGTAATTCTACAGGTACTGCAAATACAATATTCTCTTTACGCCCAGGAAATTCTTTAACTTCATGACCACCCAAGCTTTTTAGTGCATCAATAACTTGTGTAACGAGTATAGCTGGTGCAGAAGCGCCGGCAGTAACACCGATAGAATTAACGCCATCGAGCCATGATGTTGCAATATCATCCGCAGTATCGATTAAATAAGACGTCGTTCCCATTTTCTCAGAAACTTCTCTTAAACGATTGGAGTTAGAGCTGTTTTTAGCACCCACGACTAATAGTAAGTCAACTTGATCTGCAATAGCACGCACCGCATCTTGGCGGTTTTGTGTTGCATAACAAATATCATCCTTACGCGGCCCTTCAATCAGTGGAAATCTTTCTCTTAATGCATCAATTACAGCTGAAGTATCATCTACTGATAAAGTGGTTTGGCTACAGTAGTATAACTTTTCAGGATTTTTTACTTCGAGTTTTAATACATCTTCTGTCGATTCAACAAGGTATATGCCTGCAGTTTCGCTATCATATTGTCCCATAGTCCCCTCAACTTCAGGGTGACCTTGATGACCAATCAGTACACACTCAATATTTTTTCTACTTACACGTGATACTTCCATATGCACTTTAGTGACTAATGGACAAGTGGCATCAAACACTTTTAAGTCACGTGATTTAGCCTCTTTACGAACAGCCTTTGAAACACCGTGAGCACTAAAAATAACAGTGTTATCATCAGGGACTTCATGAATTTCATCAATAAAAATAGCCCCTCGATTTTTAAGACCATCAACGACAAATTTATTATGTACAACCTCGTGGCGAACATAAATAGGTGCACCAAATAAATCTAACGCTCGATCAACAATGCTAATAGCACGGTCTACGCCGGCACAAAAGCCACGGGGATTTGCTAAAATAATTTTCATACAATTCTCTGTCCGTTGGAATACCAACTTATTATAGTATTTCAACCAAATCAATAACAAAGGTGACTGGCTGACCAGCTAATGGATGATTAAAATCGATAGTAACTGAGCTGCCATTAACTTCTTTAATCATGCCTGGTAATTCACCACCGGGCTGAGAAAAAGTAATGATATTACCAACTTTCGCAGGTACTTCAGCAGAAAACTTATCAATATCCATATAATGAATATTATCAGGATTCGTTTCACCAAAAGCATCAACAGCTTCAAGCGTAAATTCTTTACTACTGCCTACTGACATGCCTAATAATTGTGCTTCAAAAGCCGCAGAAATACTCTGGTCTCCCATAATAATTTTAGCCGGCTTATTGTTTACTTTTGTGCTATCAGCAGCTGAACCATCACTCAATTTCATCGTGATATGTACTAAAATACTAGAGTCAGCTTGAATTATTTTTTCAATTGTCATTATTTATCTTCTATTAAGTCTTTGTCGGAGAATATTTCAAGCTATGCTGAATCTTCATTTTTTGTAAAAAATGAGTCAAGAATCATTAACGCTGCGCCAATAAATATCATAGAATCGGCAAAGTTAAAAGCGGGAAAATGATACCCTGACCAATGAAAATCTAAAAAGTCGATAACATAACCAAACAGAGCTCTATCGATAAGGTTTCCTACAGCACCACTTAACATTAACGCGAAAGCGATACTTAAAATAGTGTGTGATTTAGGAGTTTTAGCAAGCCAGATTATAAATACTAAACTAGCAATAGCGGCAATAACCGTAAAAAACCACCGTTGCCAACCGCCCTGATTTGCCAAAAAGCTAAAAGCTGCACCAGGGTTGTGAACATAGGTCAGGTTGAAAAATGGTAATATATTTACTGATTCATAAAGATTAAATGAGCCTACTACTAATTGTTTAGACACTTGATCTAATACTAAACAAAGTAGCGTTAGCCAAAGCCAACGCAAACCTGAATTGTTGAAAGCGGAAATAATATTATGCATATTTTCTAACTTCACCTGCGCCATCAACATTAGTCACACAACGCTGACAAAGTTCAGGATGAGCATCATTTACACCAACATCTTCAGTAACATGCCAACAACGATCACATTTACTGCCTTCAGCTGCTGCTACCGATAACCATAAACCTTCAACGTCAGTTGAATTAGCGCCTTCAGGTACCTGACTAGCATCGGTGACGACATCAACATTAACTTTTGAGGTAATTAACACAAAACGTAACTCTTCACCAAGCTTAGTAAGCTTTTCAGCTAAATCAGCCGTCGCATATAACGTTACTTGTGCTTCTAATGCTTTACCTACAATTTTCTCTTTACGGGCCAGCTCTAATGCGCGATTAACTTCTGAACGAACAAGTAATAATTCACTCCAAAAATCGTTTCCTAACGCCATATCTGTTGGCATAGTTTCTAAACCGTCAAACCAAACACCTGTAAAAACGAATTCATCACGTTTACCACTAACTGGCGTTGGTAGTGCTTGCCAAATTTCTTGTGCGGTAAACGATAAAATAGGTGCCATCCAAGCTGTCATAGCTTCAGCAATTAAATACATTGCTGTTTGACATGAGCGACGTGCATTTGAATCAGCTTTAGCTGTATATTGTCTATCTTTGATGATGTCTAAGTAGAACCCGCCCAACTCATTAGTACAAAAGTTCATAATTTTGTGCGCAACTATATGAAATTCATATTCATTGTATGCATTAATAATTTCTGTCTGTAAATGAGCAGCTTTATCTACAACCCAGCGATCTAACGCAACCATATCTTCAAAAGCCACAGAATGCTGTGCTGGTTCAAAACCATTTAAGTTAGACAATAGAAAACGTGATGTATTACGAATACGACGATATGCGTCCGCTTGACGTTTGAATATTTCATCGCCCGCAGTAATCTCTTGCGTGTAATTTACTGATGCTGTCCATAAACGTAAAATATCTGCACCTAATGTATTAGTAATCTCTTTTGGTGTAATGACATTTCCTAACGACTTAGACATTTTATGACCGTTAGCATCAACTACAAATCCGTGTGTAAGTACTTGTTTATACGGAGCCTTTCCATTCATTGCTACTGAAGAAATCATTGATGACATAAACCAACCACGATGTTGGTCAGAGCCTTCAAGGTATAAATCAGCAATACCGTCAAACTCTTCACGAGCATTAACGACAGAGAAATGAGTAGTGCCTGAGTCAAACCATACATCTAAGGTGTCTGGTACTTTGATGTATTCTTGAGCGTCATTACCAATAAGCTCTTCAGCTTCTAAGTCAAACCATGCTTGAATACCTTTTTCTTCCACACGTTTTGCAACGGTTTCAATTAATTCAATACTACGAGGATGTAACGCGCCGGTATCTTGATGAATAAATAATGCCATCGGCACACCCCACGTACGTTGACGCGAAATACACCAATCTGGACGACCTTCAACCATAGACTCAATACGACGTTGACCCCAATCAGGAATCCATTGTGTTTTTTCAATTTCTTTAAGTGAATCTTGACGTAAACCTTTTTTATCCATGCTGATAAACCATTGTGGTGTTGCACGGAAAATTAGTGGTGTTTTGTGACGCCAGCAATGTGGATAAGAATGCTCTAACGCATGGTGATGCACTAATGTGCCATGTTCTTTCAACGTTTCAACAACATTCGCATTCGCTTTAAATACATGCTGCCCAGCAAATAATGGCGTATCTTCTAAGTAAACACCGTTTGCTCCTACAGGATTTGCCACTTCTAAGTTGTACAGCTTGCCAACAACAAAATCTTCTACACCATGACCTGGTGCCGTATGCACACAACCGGTACCTGAATCAGTAGTAACATGTTCACCTAAAACAACAGGAACAGTAAAATCATAAAATGGATGTTTAAGTTGCACTAACTCTAGTTCAGCACCTTTACAGAAACCCAACGCATGATATTTATCAATACCAAAACGCTCCATACAAGCATTTACAAGGTCTGAAGCTAAAATAAAGCGCTCTTTTCCTTGCTCAGTTTCACATTGTACTAAAGTATATTCAACATCAGTATGCACAGCAACCGCACGGTTAGCCGGTAAGGTCCAAGGTGTTGTTGTCCAGATAACAACCGAAATAGTGCCTTCGCCTTGCTCTGATGATTCATCAGTTTGCTTAAATTTATCAGCAATACTTTGATCTACCGCGGTAAATTTCACATCAATTGCTGGTGATTGTTTATCTTTATATTCTACTTCGGCTTCTGCCAGAGATGATCCACAATCCGTACACCAATGCACTGGTTTAAAGCCTTGATGTAAATGTCCATTTTCAGCAATTTTGCCTAATGAGCGAATAATATTCGCTTCAGTGTCAAAGTCCATTGTACGATAAGGTTTGTCCCAATCAGCAAACACACCCAAGCGTTTAAAATCTTCGCGTTGAGCACTCACCTGTTTAGCAGCATATTCACGACATTTTTCACGAAAGACACTAGCAGAAACTTTATGACCAGGTTTACCTACTTTTTTCTCAACCATCAGTTCAATTGGTAAACCATGGCAATCCCAACCAGGCACATAAGGTGCATTGAAATCAGATAATGTTTTTGATTTAACAATAATATCTTTAAGAATTTTGTTTACGGAGTGACCAATATGAATATCACCATTGGCATACGGAGGGCCATCATGCAAAATGAATGATTTCTTACCTTTTTTTGCTGCACGAATTTTTCCGTACAAGTCTTTCTCAGCCCACTCTTTGAGCATATTAGGTTCACGGTTTGCCATATTGCCTTTCATTGCAAAAGTCGTTGCAGGCAAATTCAAGGTTTGTTTGTAATCACTCATTTAAATCATTATCCGATTATTAATTTTTTAAATTGTCAGGCACATATGCCTAACCTACATTATTTATTTTTCAAACACATCTTTCGCTTGTTCACTATCTAACTTAATTTGCGCTGTTAACGCAGCTAAGTTTTCAAACTTCATCACTTGACGAAGTTTTTTTATAATTATTACTTCAATGCACTGACCATAAATGTCATCGCTAAAATCAAAAATATGTACTTCTAACTGTTCTCGAATACCATTAACCGTCGGTCTAGCACCAATATTAGCGACACCATTAAAAAGACCACCAAGAGTTTTGATCTTTACCGCAAAAACACCAGTTAGAGGCGAATTATGCCTTTTTAGTAAAACATTTGCTGTAGGAAAACCTAATTGTCTGCCACGTTTATCACCGTGAAAGACTTTACCTATAATTGAATATGGTCTCCCCAGCATATTTTCAACGTTAGCAAGGTCATCTTTATCTAATGCAGCTCTAATCGCTGTACTGCTAACTCGGCAGTTTTCCATTTTACAACTAGCGGTGTCTGTGACTTCAAAACCAAATTTTTTGCCCGCCTGCGCCAACATTGAAAAATCACCAATACGATCTTTACCAAAGTGGAAGTCATCACCGACAATTAAATGTTTTATGCCTAATTTTTCAACCAATAAGTGCTCAATAAACTGCTCTGCACTTTGGTTAGCAAATTTCATAGTAAAGTTAACACAAATAAGGCGTTGTACACCTAATTTTGATAATAATGAATATTTATCTCTTAATCGGCACAACCTTGCTGGCGCTTTATCTTGAGCAAACACTTCTTGAGGCTGTGGTTCAAATACCAAAACAGCCGCAACACAGTTAAGGGCTTTAGCTCTAGCAACTAATGCTGAAATAACGCGTTGGTGACCTTTATGAACACCATCAAAATTACCTATAGTTAATACACAACCATGATCACTTGGTTGAATATTATGTATACCGCGAACTAACTGCATTATTCTTGACTTCACCTTTAAGGAACAAAAAAAAACAGTACCAATTAATACCTATATAAAGATTAAAACACAAAGCAATGCTCCGTTATAGGCATGATAAAACATAGAATGTAATAACAGGCCTGAAGTCTTAAATAAAAACCTTTATATCGACTGTTTATAAAAATAAATCGCCGAATTATATATTAAAGTGTGATAATAATCAGTAGCTAGCCTGCTTTATTTTTACACTTTTATGTTACGTATAATTTAACTTCAAGTTAACTTTCTACTTTAAAGTCTTTAAAACGAACACCTAACACAAAAATCATAATAAAGTAGCTTAAACAACCAACACTGATACAAAGCACTAGTTGTGTAACTTGTTCAAAAAAGGTCATATTAAGCCACACCTCAAAATCATTTGATAACTGATGAACAACTAACGCCATAACACTTGCTGCGAAAATTAATTTCCCCATAAATATTTTAGTGCTTTTTGCTAAATGATAAATTTTAGCTTGCTTCAAACCTCGGTACAACATCCAAGCATTGAGTGTTGCAGACAAGGTTGTTGCGATAGCCAAACCAACAAAACCAAAAAATGGCGCTAGCATCAGGTTAAAAGCCATATTGGCTACCATCGCTTTTATTCCTATTTTTACCGGTGTTTTAGTATCTTGCCTAGCATAATATCCAGGCGCTAATACTTTAATAAACATAAAACTCAATAAACCAGAAAGGTAGGCAAATAAAGCCATAGAAACTTGTAAAACATCTGCTTGACTAAATTCGCCTCGCATGAAAAGCACCATAATTATCGGTTGTGCCAATACCATTAAACCAGCCAAAGCAGGCCAGCCAAAAAAGCTTATTACCTTAATTCCCCAGTCTAACGTAGCACTAAACTGCTTAGGGTCATTATTGCTATGAAGTTTTGATAAGCTTGGCAATACAACCGTGGCAATACCAATGCCAAACAAACCTAATGGAAATTCTAATAATCTATCAGCATAATATAACCAACTAATAGAGCCGGTTATCAAAAAACTAGCAATTAACGTATCAAGTAATAAATTAATTTGCGTAACAGAAACGCCAAATAATGCCGGAACAATCAGCTTTCTAATTTTAGTAACACCTTTGCTATGCCATGACCAACAAGGCTTTACTAAAACGCCTGCTTTATACAAAAAAGGAATTTGAAATAAAAATTGAATTAAGCCTCCAATAAATACTCCCCAAGCTAGTGCATAAGCGGGACTGTCTGTATATTCAGCACCATATATTGCCATTAAAATAATAACAATATTGAGTAAAACCGGTGTAAATGCTGCAACAGCAAACTTACCCATAGTATTTAAAACAGCGCCAGCAAGTGCAGTAAAACTAATAAACCATAAATAAGGGAATGTTACTTTTAATAAACTGGCTGCTAATTCAAATTTCTCACCGCCGACACTCTCTGGTCCACTATTTAACCATTCAATAAACCAACCGCCACCAAATAAAACAACAAATAAAGGAGAAGCTAACATACCGAACAAGGTCACTAAGGTAATTATCACGCCTAAAGTACCCGAAACTTGTGCTATTAAGCGTCGTGTTTCATCAAGAGAAACTTCGGCATTCATCAGGGCGTTATTGGTATTCTGTCGCAGTGAATTTTTTTCATCTTGAGAGTGATATTCACTTAAGACAGGAACAAAAGCTTGTGCAAAAGCACCCTCTGCAAAAAGACGCCTAAAAAAGTTAGGTATTTTATTGGCGAATAAAAAAACATCCGCCATCGCTCCTGCTCCCATTAAGTTAGCAATAACAACATCTCGAACTAGACCTAGAACACGTGAAACCAAGGTCATAAAACTGACAATAGCCCCTGATTTAATTAACTTTTTACTCAAAAACAAAACCCTTATAATACATAACAAACGCCCACTTTTATTGTTCGGTTAAGCAGTAAAAATAACGTGCAACCTAAACAACAAAATAAGTAACTAAAAATAATTACTATTATGTGATGATTTTACCCATTTAAACAATGTATACTTAGCATTGTTCACAACATATTTGGTTAACTGCTTGTTTAATTTTTAACGGGTAACAAAACCAACAATATTCTTTGTAATTGCACTTTTACTATTTTTTAAAAAAATTATTGATTATTTTATTAAGTAGGCAATTAAACATTTGACAATCAGCTAAAAAACAGGCATATTTCGTCGCCTTAAATTTAAGCTTATATATTACATACTTTAGGAGTCACCTTGGCTAACTCAAAGCAAGCTAAGAAGCGCGCAGTACAATCTGAAAAGCGCCGTCAAAATAATGCAAGTCGTCGTTCAATGATGCGTACTTTACTTAAAAAAGTAAACACAGCTATTGAATCTGGTGACAAAGAAGTAGCAACGAAAGAACTAGCTGCTGCAACACCAATTTTAGATCGTTATGCATCTAAAGGTCTTATTCATAAAAACAAAGCAGCTCGTAGTAAGAGCCGTTTGAATGCTGCAGTTAAAGCTTTATAATATTTTATAAGTAATGCGCATTATTTTATGAAAAATTATTACCTTAGAATTGATTTAGTAGATCATTTATAAGGTAAACGTAAAAAACCGACTTTTTTGTCGGTTTTTTTATGCCAAAAATCCATATACTCCCTAACTTTACACACTAATTGTATTTAATTTCGCTGTTCTCTTGCACTTTGAGTCTATTTTTTTTAGTCTCTTTGCCAACTAAGATGCTAACTCACCATTGAGAACGATAATGACTTTGCTAAAAAAATCACACTTAACAACAAAATTCACCAAAATTGCTGCGATAGTGATAGTGACTCTTACATCACTAAGCGCTTGTAATAGTGAATCGAATACATCTAACACTGTAGTAAATGAAACAGCTCCGCAATTATTGCCTGGATTTGAAGATCGTTTAGATATTTACAAAGAAGTCACACTTTCTGCTGATTTAAGTCACCTATCTGATAACCAAAAAAAAATGTTAGCTTTATTAATTGATGCTTCTAAAATTATGGATGATCTATTTTGGCAACAAGCTTTTTCACAAGATAAAAATGCCTTTCTTGCTTCAATTAAGAATGAAAAAGTTCGTCGTTTCGCCGAAATAAATTACGGTCCTTGGGATAGATTAGATGGAGATAAGGTTTTTTTAACACAAAATGATGCTAAAGCTGAGGGTGCAGAGTTTTACCCAAAAAATATGACTAAAGCCGAATTTGAAAAAGCAACGTTAGCTAAAAAAGATGGCTTATATTCTATTATTGATCGTGATGATAGCGGAAATTTACTTACAGTGGCTTACTCAGAAATGTATAGTGATGAGATTATTCGTGCAGCAGCAATTTTAGAAAAAGCTGCCACTTTAGCTGATGATAAAGAGTTTGCAAATTATCTTACAATGCGAGCAGAGGCGCTGAGAACTGATGAATATCAGGCTTCAGACTTTGCTTGGATGGATATGAAAAACAACCCGATAGATGTTGTTATTGGGCCAATCGAAACTTACGAAGACCAATTATACGGTTACCGTGCGGCATTTGAATCATATGTATTAATTAAAGATTTAACATGGAGCGAAAAGCTCGCTAAATATGCACAATATTTACCTGAACTACAAAAAGAGTTACCCGTATCAAATGAGTTTAAAGCCGAAGTACCTGGCTCTGATGCTGATTTAAATGCTTACGATGTAATATATTATGCTGGCCATTCAAACGCTGGTAGCAAAACCATCGCAATTAATTTACCTAATGACGAACAAGTTCAGCTGAAAAAAGGAACTCGTCGTTTACAGCTTAAAAATGCGATGCGTGCTAAGTTTGATACTATTATGCTCCCAATCGCTGACACCTTAATTGTACCTGAGCAACGTAAAAACGTTACTTTCACAGGCTTCTTTGCTAACACCATGTTTCATGAAGTTGCTCATGGTTTAGGTATCAAAAATACCATCAACGACAAAGGTACTGTACGCCAATCATTAAAAGAACATGCTAGTGCATTAGAAGAAGGTAAAGCAGATATTTTAGGCTTATACATGATACGCCAGCTGTTAGATAAAGGCGTTATTACCGAAGGTAAGCTTGAAGAGTACTACACAACCTTTATGGCTGGCATATTTCGCTCAGTTCGCTTTGGCGCAAGTTCAGCACACGGCAAGGCAAACATGGTTCGCTTTAACTACTTCCAAGAGCAAGGCGCTTTCAGTCGTAATGAACAAGGGTTATATAGCGTGAACATAGATAAAATGAGCGATGCGATTAACTCTTTATCTGAGCTTATTTTAACTTTGCAAGGCACAGGTGATTACAAAGGTGTTGAACAATTAGTTGCGACTAAGGGGGTTATTAGTGAAACATTAGCGGCCGATTTAGCTCGCTTAGAAAGTGCTAAAATCCCTGTTGATATAGTCTTTAAACAAGGTAAAAAAGTACTGGGTTTATAGTAATTTTCTTTAGTTAACAGTATAAATGTTGGCCTAATATTAACACCTAAAAATATTAGGCCAGCACCATTCAATAATTTATAGGTAAATACCTAATGGCTGTACTTTTGCAGTTTTACCTAAGGTAATAATTTGAATACTAGTTTTTTCTTTAACCATTCACTAAAGATCCATTATTTAATACATAGACTTTTTTAGCCATATTGATCGTTTCTTCTCTGTGAGCGATCATAATTCGAGTCACAGATAAATGCTGAATTTGTTCACTAATTTTAGCTTCATTCTCTTTATCTAAATGGCTTGTTGCTTCATCCATAAATAAAACACACGGCGATTGATAAAGCGCACGGGCGAGTAATAAACGTTGAATTTGACCACCTGACAAATTAGCTCCCATATCACCAACTAAAGAATTATAACCCATAGTCATTTTATTAATATCTTCATGAATAGCTGCTAAGTGGCCACATTGCTCTATTTTTGAGTAATCAGGCTGCGGATCAAAAAAACTAATATTATCAGCAATAGACCCTGCCAATAACGTATCATCTTGCATAACTGCCGCTATTTTTTTACGATAATTTTTAAGACCTAGCTGAGTAATATCTTTGCCATCAAGGTAAACTTTACCCGACGTAGGTTGCAATAAGCCTAGCATAATCTTCATTAACGTGGTTTTACCGGCGCCTGATGGCCCTGTAATAGCAACAGAATCATTCGCGTTAAGTGTTAGGTTTATATTATTTAATATTGGCGCTTGATCATCACTATAGCTGAAACAGATGTTTTCTAGTGTTAACTCCCCTTTCGGCTCTTGACCTTCACTATTTGAAAAAGTAGCTCCACCTTCTCGATTAGTCTCTTGCTCTGTTAACGCAATATCAGCAATACGATCAAGGTGTAAACGCATCATTTTAAATTGAATAATTTGCTCGATAAGATTAGCAAATCGTTGTGTTAATTGACCTTTATAAGCAATAAAGGCTAAGAGCATCCCCACTGACAAGCTATTCGCCATTACCATAAGAGCAGCAAAATAGATTACCAATACATTCTCCAAACCGAATAAAAGCTTATTAAACGACTCAAAACTAATATTTAACCGACCTAAACGGATTTCACTATTAATCACTTCTGCATAACGGTTTTGCCAAACACCTTGCCGTTGTGACTCATTACCAAACAACTTAATGGTTTGCATGCCACGAATATTCTCTAAAAAGTTTGATTGCTCCTTTGCTGAATTTTGAATCATCTCTTCTGTCGCTAGATGTAATGGCCGATATAACGCTAAACGCACTATGGTATATAATGCTATTGCAGCAAGAACTACTGCAGTCAGTTTCAATGAATAAAGTGCCATCATGATCAGTACGGTGATAGCCATCACACCATCGACAAGTGTTTCAACAAAACCTGTGGTAATACGCTCACGAATTTGAGCTAATGAACCAAAACGAGACACTATGTCACCAATATGACGTGACTCAAAATAATTCATTGGTAAACATAGCAAATGCCTAAGCAAATTTACGCCCATTTGCATATTAAGTAAGCTAGAAAGTCGTAATATTAACCAACTTCTCACTGCATTAGTCACGACTGAAATAACAGTAATTAACGCAAAGCCAATAGCCAATACAGTCAGTAATGGTTCATCAAAGCTTATTAATACTTCATCAACCACCCATTGCATATAATAAGGCGTCATTAATGCAAACAGCTGCAGCACAAGCGATAAAGCGATCAACTTAACAAGCCCTGCTTTTAAGCCAGACATTGAACTCCACAATTGCGTGAATTTCATTTGTGCTTGCTCTTCTTTCACTTCAAAATTACTGGTTGGCGTAAGCTCTAAACAAATACCAGTAAAGTGTTTGCTAAATTCTTCAAGATTTAATGTACGTTTTCCAACGGCTGGATCATTAATAGAAAATATGGCTGATTGCCCTTTGCCTGAGAGCTTGGTCAGCACTACAAAATGGTTTAAATCCCAATGTAAAATACAAGGCATTACCAGTTTGTGCACTTCATCGATAGGGCATTGTAAGGCTCGACTAGCTAATTCTAAGCTATCGCCTAACTCAATAAGTTGTTGAAGGTTCATGCCCTTTAAATTAGCAGAAAAGCGCTTTCGCATCGCTGACATATCAAGTTTATGACCATGAAAGTTAGCAATCATAGACATTGAAGCTAAGCCACATTCAGCTATTTCAGATTGGAGAATTAAAGGAATGGCTTTCCTTCGTTCAAAATTAACTATTTCAATATTCATTGAGTATAAAAAACGCCTTATTGCTGTGAAAGGATTGATGAATTAACTTATTTAAATAAATCTGCCTTACAAACTATGATAAAAAATCAAAAATAAGCGCTGTAAAGTTCATCACTATATGCCCCAAAATGCTATACCATAAATTCCCAGTTAACTGCCTAATTCCTCCTAGTAGACACGAAGAAATAAAGATTAAACATAACACCTCTATATTTTCATATTGGTTATGAATTAATGTAAAAAATATGCTTGTAATAACAATAATGAGAGCTGGATTCAGAGAAACATGTTTTAACTTATAGAAAAGAAAGCCCCTAAAAACAATTTCCTCAAAAATAGGACCTATAATTCCAACAACAAAAAAAAGTAATACCACTTTCATTACACTATCGATTTGAGCCATGAAATCTATAATAAAAACAGGCGTTTCAATAATACCTAAGTAAAATAGAGAACATTCTAATACTGAGTATGTGAAGACTACTAATAAAATAGGGATCAGTTTTATAAAGACTAAAGGCTTTAAAGCCAATCGGCTATATATACTTTTTTGGTTGTTTGGCGGAAGAGCATATTTAAGAGAGAGTAAAAGTAAGACAATAGAAACAATTGATATTGAAGCATTAAAACCTAAATTTGTATCTAATTCTTCGAAAGTGGATATATCATCTAAAAAAAGACCAAAGAAACCAGATAAGAAAATGATCAAACCTGAAATAAAAGGTAACCCCAAAACTAAAAATAAAAACCATAATAAAGTATCCAGCAATGAGGATGTTTTATTATTATCCTTTTGAATAGCCATAATTTTATAAGTCCTGATATAGCATGTAATTTAAGCAATTGAATAAAGTATTCAATTGCTTAATAGTTAATTGTAATTACGAATTAACCATGAAATTGCCCCATATATCTATCAGGCCCTGGACGCGTTGCAATTCTACCAGCCCATTTCAATGCGAATCCCCAAAGACCACCACCATTTACTTGTTTAATTTCATTTACGTTTAATTCACGCATAATGTTATACTCCATATATCCAGCATGTAATTGCTGGGTTGTTAAATGCTAATTCATTTATATGAACTAGCGATTAATAGGCTGATTTTAGTTGTTCTTGCTAAAGTTTTACTAAAGTCAGCCACTCTATTTTCCAGCGAGGCTATTCAGATTAAACACCCTCGGCAGAAAAATTCTTTTCAATTTCCTTCTAAACCATTTAACTAACTCGACCTTTCAAGCTATAGATAGGTTCAAGTAACCATTCAATTAAGGTGCGTTGTTCTAGCATAATATCTGCTTCAAACAACATACCGCTTTTTAAATCAAACGCTTTCCCGAATGCTTGCATTTGTTGTTGATTCAATTTAGCCCGTAAACGATAAACCGGTTCTTGCAGTGATACAGGTAATTGCACTTCATTAGGGGATATTAATGTTTGATCAATACGCGTAATTTCACTATTGATAAAACCAAAGCGTTGATAAGGAAAAGCATCAAAACGTAAACGGGTATTATTACCCACTCGAATAAAGCCAGCTGAACGTGTAGGCAATAACAACTCAGCAACCAGCTCAGAACCTTCCGGCAATATATGCAGCAAAGGTGTAGATTGTGCTTTGCTTTGTGACAGTGTTTCACCTTCAACAACTTGAATACCCGTGATGACACCATTATTACTCGCCGTGATAGTGTATTTATAATTGCTGGCGACTTGAGCAAGTTGGCGTTGTAGGTCTGCTTGTTGGCGCTTTAAGCTATTTATACGTAAAGTAAATTGCTGAGGAATATTTTTAATATTAAAAGCAACTTGATTGAGTTGATTTTGATGTTGAAGTAATAAACGCGCTATATTTTGTTTTTCTTGCTTTGCTTCAAGCAGTGCTTGATGTTGACTATCTTTTTCTAAGTTAGATAGGTAACCTTTTTTATTCAATTGATTAAAATTAACTTGTTGTTCATTCAACAATATTAACTTTCTTCAGACAATGTTAATTGTTTTTCAAGAGATTTTTTTTCATTATTTAACGCTATTCTTTGATCTTTTAAATTAGATAACTCTTGTACTTTTAAACTTTGATGTTGTGATATTTCATCACTTAATAAGTTTTCTTGGGCATTTAATTGCTCGGCAAGTTGTATACTTAAATCAACACCCTTACCATTGTTTTGCTGAACTATGATAGTAGCAAGTGATTGTCCTTTAACAACCTTATCCCCCTCCTTTACCCAAAGTTTGTCTATGGTGCCACTTTGATTAGCAAAGCTTTTAATGACGCCTTTGCTAGGCATTAAAAAACCACGAACGGTTTCTTTACGAGAATATTCAGCATTAAACAGAAAGGTAATAATAGCAATAACTACAGAAGCTATAAGGGTTACAGTTAGCTTAATTGATAATGGTTGAGCTAAAGTAATAGCGCCGGTTAAACGCGTACTTTGGTGGGTAATAGCTTCCTTTCTAAATAACGACATATCAACTCCTTTCAATACATAGTTAAATAAAATGTAGTCAAAAGAGATATTTTCGTCAAGTTAGAAATGAGAAATTAATTTAGTCTTATATTAATTTAATAACACAGAGATTTTACCGTAATAATACTTAACGATAATTATTGAAGTATTTATTCATTTTGATTTGAAATTATTACTTTAATCATTGATAAATTTCTTTCAGACTTCCCCCATATTACATACTTAATATAATATGGGGAAACACCTAAACTAGTTTAAGTAATGTTAGTAATTTAACAACTTGATTTATGTACCTATATGTTTTTCTAAGAAAGAAAGTATTTTCTTATTTGCTTCCAAAATATTAGCTTCATTATAAAAACCATGACCTTCTTTATCTTTTACTAACCACTCATAAGGGTGTTTATGTTCATCAAGCGCTTTTTTTAATTTTTCTGCATGCTCAATAGGTGCTCTTTGATCATCTTCACCGTGAATAATCAGTACCGGCGCTTTTAATTTATCTACGTGGTATACAGGCGAGTTCTCACGTTGTTGCTCTACATCAGTACCTAATGTTGTATCTAAGAATGCTCCGCCCCATTTAAGCGACGTTATATCCCCTTCTTTGTATAACATTGGTAAGTCATATACACCGGCATAACCTATAGCACACTTAAATAACTCAGGCGTTCTAACTGCACTTTGTAAAGCACTGTAGCCACCAAAGCTTGTACCAAAAATACAAACTCTATTTTTATCCGTAATACCTTCTTGAACCGCATAATTGAGTGCTAGTAAAATATCATCTTGAATTTTGGTTCCCCAATTTGTGTAACCAGCTTCCATAAAGGCTTTACCATAGCCTTCAGAACCCCGAAAATTAACTTGTACAACAACATACCCTGCATTAGCTAACATCTGTACCTGTGGGTCATATCCCCAATAATCTCTCGCATGTGGGCCGCCATGAGGAAGAACAACGGTAGGTAGGTTTTTGGTTTTATTTTTAGGTAAGGTTAAGAAGCCATTTAACGTTAGTCCGTCAGGCGTTTTTATTCTGAAAGGCTCTACCGGTGACATTTCTTCAGGTTTAATCCAAGAAGCACTCTTAAATAAATGCTTTGCTGCCATCGTTTTAGTATTGAAGGAATAAAAAGAGCCAGGGTTTCTATCACTATTAACTTTAACGATAATAGTATTACCATCTCTTGTTTTACTTGTGATAGCAATCTTACTTCCTTTAAAAGCACCATATAATGCTTTATGTATTTTCGCTTCCTCGTTATCATCATCTAGGTAAATATAACTCGGATAATCTTCATCTAAACGTAAACCAAAGACACTATTCACATTCGATTGAATGACATGGGTGGGATCAACAAGCTTACTTTTATAAAGCAACTTTGCTTCTTTTGTTGCAAGGTTATATTTATATAATCCTTTTGCTTCACCATTTTCAGCTTTTAATGCATAAACACTTTCATTATCTGGTGAAAAAGAAATCGGTGTAAATTCACCGTTAAAATCTTCACCAAACGCTTGCCATTCACTATCTCTATCTTTTGAATAAAAAAGCTTAACGTTGTAGTCATTATCAACCCCAGCAACGAAGCGTGGTTGACCATCATTATCAACAAGGAATTTACTATAAGGAATAGGGGCAGTTTTCAGGCGGTTTTCTTTACCTGAATATACATTTAACTTAACAACCTGAGGAAGCACATCAGATTTACGTGATAGAAGTTGCTTTGAAATTAAGACACTTTTATCATCCTCCTTCAAAATATCAATTAGAAAACCTGCATGACCTGATAAAACAATACCGGCTTTTGAGCGGTAACCAAAAATCATTTTCCCTTTTCGACCGTCATAATTAATCGCGTAGAGTTCACCTAAGTTAATAGGCTCTTCTAACGAACCACGTAACTGCTCTAGTTGGATGATTACACGTTCATTGTTGACCCAGTAATAATCAGCAGCTTGATTTTTTCCTCCAGAATTAAGTATATATGTTACTTCGTACGTTTTAGCATCTAAAAAGACCAAGCTTTTATCACCATCAACATTAACTGATGCGGCTAAATACTTACCATCTGGGGATATTTTCATATCATAATATTCTAAATGGCGAGAAAAGTTTTCTAATGTAGCGGCGCGAGTCTGAGTCGTATATATATAGCACCCTATAAGTAGAGTAATAATGATGTAGCTCGAAAGTTTATTTAATTTTTTAATGTATATATTAGCCATAATATTTTGTGTTTCACTCCCTAAGTTGACTATTCCAAATCAAAACGATTAGTCCAGATTTCTTAAATCAATTATCTTTATTAAACCCATCATAAGAAAAAGTTATGTAAAATAAAAGCTTATATAACTTAAAACATCAAAAAAATTAACTTTAGATGAGATAATTAACACGGTTAACGGCTGAGTTTTAGCGAAATGCCAATAAAGAAAAGAATTAAGCCAGTCAACAGACTGGCTTATTTTGATGGGAGTAATAACTTAAACGTTATTTAACACTAACGCGAGCAAATTTGCGTTTACCAACTTGATAGATCGCATTACTACCGCTTACGATCACTAAATTTCTATCGGTAATTTTTTCACCATCGATTTTAGCAGCACCTTGCTTGATCATACGATAAGCATCAGAAGTACTGCCAACTAAGTTAGCCTCTTTTAATAAGTTAGCTATAGCGATTTCACCACCTTCAACAACTAATTCAAGCTCTGGTATTTCATCTGGCATTGCACCTTTTTGGAAACGGTTAATAAATTCGTGATGAGCCGCTTCTGCTGCTGCTTCATCATGGAAACGTGCTATTAATTCTTTTGCCAAATCAATTTTAACATCACGTGGGTTTTTACCTTGCTCGATTTCAGTTTTATAGCCTTCAATTTCAGCTAAAGGCTTAAAGCTCAATAGCTCATAATAACGCCACATAAGTACATCTGAAATTGACATGATTTTACCAAACATATCTGATGGACTATCAGTAATACCAATGTAATTCCCTAATGACTTAGACATTTTTTGCACGCCGTCTAAGCCTTCAAGTAAAGGCATCATTAATACAGTTTGTGGACGTTGCCCTTCAGACTTCTGTAATTCACGCCCCATCAACAAGTTAAACTTTTGATCTGTGCCGCCTAACTCAACATCAGCTTCAAGTGCTACTGAATCCCAGCCCTGCACAAGTGGATACATAAATTCATGTATGGCAATCGCCTGGCCATTGGCATAACGCTTTTTAAAATCATCACGCTCCATCATGCGAGCAACCGTTTGACGGGAAGCTAACTGCAACATACCTGCAGCGCCTAATTTTTCCATCCAAGTAGAGTTAAATGCCACAGTGGTTTTAGCTGGGTCTAATATTTTAAACACTTGCTCTTTATAAGTTTCAGCGTTGGCGAGTACATCTTCTTTAGTAAGTGGTTTACGGGTAACATTTTTACCCGTTGGGTCACCTATCATACCGGTAAAATCACCAATCAGAAAAATAACATCATGACCTAGCTGTTGAAATTGGCGTAATTTATTGATTAAAACAGTGTGACCTAAATGTAGGTCTGGGGCTGTAGGGTCAAATCCTGCTTTAATTTTTAACGGCTTACCTGTTTTAAGTTTTGCGAGTAACTCTTCTTCTACTAATATTTCTTCTGAACCGCGCTTCAATTCTGCAAACGCTTGACTTACATCCGTCATTTTTAGCTCCATTGGCTAGCTATATATTTATTTCAATGGCTGAATTCTACTCATTTTATCTGCTACATAACAGTATAAAAATCGATGTAGCCATTTTTTGTAACAACTTTTATAAAAATTTTTCTGAAAACTTTGCTAAAAACTTTGATATAGTGCGAGACGATACTAATTTGATTTAATTTCCCCCGTTCCAATAAAATCAAATTGTTATGAATTAGCGACAATTGTCGTATTTTTATTACCAATATAAAGTAAACACTTATCTCCGTGAATAAACAACAAATAATACAACGACAATTAAAAACACTTCATAAAGTTTTTCTTAGCTTACTGACAAATTTTAAACAATTACCCAAAAAACATCGTGCAATAATTATTAGTATATCAATATTAACTTTGTTCATAATATTGCTGCCAAGTAAGCATGAATTAACCAACAAAACAAATAAGCAAAGCCTTGAGGTTGGTAAGCGTTACCAAGTAGCAATTCCTGAAAAATCTTCAGCTGAACAACCACTTTCCACACCGGTTGAGATAGAAATCCCTACCGCTGTACCATCACCAGAAAACCAACTAACCGATGAAAATGACCTAACCACAACAGTAAATTCAGAACAACAAAGTGACATGTCTTGGCAAACCGTGAAAGTTCGTAGCGGAGATTCATTAGCAAGAATATTTAAACGCTTAGGGTTTAGTGCGCAAGATACTTATGCTGTTAGTAGTGCTAAAGGGAAAGACAGTAAACTACTACTCAAAATGAACGTCGGCGATACGCTGCGCATTGCCACCAATAATGAACAAAAAATAACAGCGCTTGAATATCCGTTATCAAAAACAGATACTTTGTATATCAATCTTGTCGGTGATAGCTATCAATCACATAAAGAAAGTAAACCTGTTGATATTACACAAGATTATGCACACGGAACGATTAATTCAAATTTTTGGAATGCAGGAACAGCTGCCGGCTTAAGTGATCGACAAATTATTGAACTTGCTAATATTTTTGGTTGGGATATAGATTTTGCTTTAGATATACGTGCAGGCGATAGTTTTCATGTAATTTATGAGAAAAAATATGTTGAAGGCGAATACATTGGTACAGGAAATATTTTAGCTGCCGAATTTATTAACCAAAAAGACCCATTTCAAGCAGTAAGATTTACTGATGGTGAATATTATACTCCTGGTGGCAAAAGTATGCGTAAGGCTTTCTTAAGAGCTCCCGTAAACTTTAAGTATATTAGTTCTAGTTTTGCACCTAAACGCTTTCACCCAGTACAAAAGCGTTGGAAAGCGCATAGAGGAGTTGATTATGCAGCGAAAACAGGTACTCCAGTAGTAGCAGCAGGCAATGGTAAGGTTACGCATTCAACTTATAACAAATACAATGGTAATTATGTGTTTATCCAGCATGGTAATGGCATAGTAACTAAGTATTTACATTTTTCAAAACGAGCGGTTAAAAAAGGTCAACGTGTAAAACAGGGGCAAGTTATTGGTTATGTAGGCGCAACAGGGTTGGCTGCAGGACCCCACTTACATTATGAGTTTTTACTTAATGGTGTACACCGTAATCCTAGAACAGTAAAACTGCCTGATTCAAAACCAATCGCTAAAGAATTTAAAGCTGAATTTACCACAATTTCGAAACAACGTTTAAAAGAGCTGGACGATTCAAAACGTATCGTTTTGGCTGTAAGTATTGCCGAGGAGCAAACACCTAAAAATGAAGATTAATACAAAATTAAGTACTTCAAACGCGCCTACCTACTATATTGGTTTAATGTCAGGCACAAGTGCTGACGGCATTGATTTGGCTTTAGTTTCCTTCGATCAGAATAACCTACTTAAACATCACGCTAGTTACTATCAAGCATATAGTAATGAAACAGCAGAAAAAATTCAGTCGCTTTATAATCCTACTAATAATGAAATTGATCGTGCCTTTGCATTAGATGTTGAGTTAGCAAAACTCTTTGCCGCTGCAGTTAACAACTTTTTAATACAGCAACAATTGAATTATTCCGACATTATTGCCATTGGTAACCATGGTCAAACTATTCGTCACAGGCCACTGATAACCCACCCATTTACTTTACAAATTGGCTGCAATCAAACATTAGCAACCTTGACGAATATTCGTGTCATTGGGCAGTTTCGCCGCAAAGATATGGCATTAGGAGGACAAGGAGCTCCGTTAGTACCGGCTTTTCATCAAACCATTTTTAGTGAGCGTCAGAGCAGTGATAATGGTGCTGATGTTTTTGTTGTTAATATAGGCGGTATAGCCAATCTTACTTTTTTACCTGCAACTGATAAGCAAGAAGTTTGTGGTTATGATTCAGGCCCAGGTAATGCATTGATGGATGACTGGTTTAGCTTACATAACCCTCACAGTAAAACGAAATATGACGAGAATGGTAATTGGGCAAGAAAAGGTCAAATTAATGCTGAATTGCTAACACTGTTTTTATCTGACAATTACTTTCAACTTCCTCATCCCAAAAGTACTGGTCGAGAATATTTCCATTTATCATGGCTAAAGCGCCAGCTAACTAACTTCACTCACATTAGCAATGAAGATGTGCAAGCAACGCTTACCGCGTTAACAGCGATAACTATTGTTGACGCAATTAAGCAGCACAGTCCTAATAATGAAGCTAGCACTAAAATATACCTTTGTGGCGGCGGTGCTCATAATAAAATTTTAAAAGATACCATAGATAAACAACTGGCTCTACAATATAAAAATTACAAACTTCTTCTTACTAATCAAAAAGATATAGATGGAGATCAATTAGAGGCAATAGCTTTTGCCTGGCTGGCCTTTGCTTATGACAAAAAGTTATTAAGCAGTATGTCAACGGTAACGGGGGCTAGCAAATGTTGCACCCTTGGTAATGAGTATTTACCCTAGAATGCACTAGTAAAGATTAATATTATCTCTATAATGAATCCTGAACAGTATAAAAAACAACCAAGTTGAATTTGTTTTAAAACAAGCGACACATTAAAAATATTGGTTAAAAAATGAACTAACCATTCATAGCGTCGTCTAAATATCAGTGTTAACATTAGGAGGTAGGAAGGTCATGGAATTTAATGAGATACATATAGGTATGAAATGCGGTAGTCGAAAGGGTAGCGGCACTGTCACTTGGATAGATGGCTCAACCCGAACAATCTACATGGCGGATACTTACAATAACAATAATTTTGAAGTGGAGTTTGAAGAACTTATCGAAGATCCACAAGCACATAATAAAGGTGATACCTTTTATTAGATTGTGCTAATTAGAATTAGCACAGTGATCGTCAGTGCAAATTTAGTGTAAACTTGAATATTCAAAACTAAAGCCCATGAAATTTTGTATTTTATGGGCTTTCTTTTATCAGTTAAGTAATAACTCACTATATTTCGGTAGACTAACCGGTAATACTCCTAATGCTTTTTGCTTACCTAACATAATAGCAATACTCGTCTGATAACCGGGGCTGTATGCTATATCATTACTGTTGTTATAAATTCTATCGTCAAATGTCACTAGAATTGAGTCTGCTAGCTTAGTATAAGGGGTTAATAAGTAAGGCGACCCTTTAGCAATCAACATACTCGCTACTTTTCGTTGCTTAGCTTGTTGTAACTGGTAAGCAAGTAACTGCTCATAACTCACATTACCTTGTTTATTAGCAACATACGCTTGAGTTAATACATCTTCTGCGCCACCAATATCAACTGCGCTCGCTATCTTAGTATCAACTGTTGCAATAATAAGATCGGCTTTAGCTAATTTATCACCTTGATGTATTTGTGATTGTGCATCACGCTCTGCGACCACTGTTGCGCTAATTTGTGGTGCTAATTGATTTAAGCTTTGCCAATGAAAAATGATCGCTGCTTTTAAAGCGCGAAACTCTTGCCAAGTCAGTACAAACAAATGAATACGTGAAATACGCTCAACATCCACTGGGAACTTGTCTTGATTTTCAATCAGTGACACCACAGCGTTATCTGCTAAGGCTTGTTCAAGCAATAAATGTTGTTCTTGTGCTATATACTGCTCTGCTAACGTAACTCTCTTATCTAGAGACATTTCTGGTAGCGCTATATATTTTCGTTTATAGCTATTTATTCTCTGAACAGACTGTTTAACTTCCGCTATTGAAAATTCATCTTTATTAATTTTTTGTTGTAATGCTTCAGCAACAGCCTTAACAAATAGCTTAAATTTATCAATATCTTCAACTTTTCTTATTTTAAACGGCATTACGGCTAAATCAGCGCCTGCAACGAAGGTTTCGACCACGGCGGTCACTTCATTAAAATAATGCGCAATACCTGCCATATCTAGTGCATCTGTCGCAATAATACCGTTATATCCCATGTTATTTCTTAACAAATCAGTCAGTATTTTTCGAGACATTGTTGCTGGTCGAATAATTTTTTCGCCTTTAAGGTTGGCAATCGTTGAATTATCTAATGCTGGGTATTGTATATGTGCAGTCATGATCATCGCAGGATCACTGTGTTTAATTGCCCACTCAAATGGCGTTAAATCTTTACTTTCTATCGTCGCTAAATCATGTTCAACAAGAGGTAATCCTAAATGACTATCAATATGAGTATCACCGTGGCCAGGAAAATGTTTGAGCGTTGCCATGATCCCCTGATTTTGTAAGCCATTAACAACTGCTGCGCCTAATTCAGCAACAAGCTTTGGATCTTCACCAAAAGAACGTGTGTTAATAACCGGGTTCATCGCATTAGTATTCACATCAACAACAGGAGCATAGTTGTTGTTAATTCCTAATAACATTAACTCTTTAGCAATAACCATACTCGTTTGCGTAGCAAATTCGATACCTTTAGATTGATAAGTAGCACCTATTGCCATATTACCTGCAAATGATGTGGCTTGAGGCAAACGCACTACCCTGCCACCTTCTTGATCAATAGAAATAATTAACGGTTGTTGCGAATCTGACTTAACTGCTGCTGCTTGTAAATCATGCGTTAACTGAATAATTTGTTTTGTTGTTGATAAGTTTTCAGCAAAAAGCACTACACTCCCAATACCTGTTGTCGTAATAGCATCAGCTAAGGTTTTCGGTAATTCAGTCACCGGCTCTAAACAACGCCCAGTAGTATTCATCGGTTTTTCTGAGCAAAAATAACGGATATCAAGTGCCATTTTAGCTGCTAATTGTTTTTCAAAGTCAGAAAGTTGTATTGAATTATTGCTTTTGGCTGTCATAGGAGAGTTCGATGTTTTATTAACGGATAATTGGCTAGCTGCATTACTAGGTAAAGCATAAGATTTACCTGAAAGTAAGCAGCTGAAAAAAAAGTAAAAAACAAATAATGATCCGTTTTTTATCACCTTGTTTATCACTTAACTAAAGCCAAAACATTATGTACTAAACGGTTAATACCTGAGGCTGCTTCACTTATTGAAGTAGCGAGCATGTAAGCAGGCGTTGTCACTAGCTTATGCGTTTCATCAATAACAATATCGTCAACACCACAATTTTTATGTATCAATCCTTTGGCAGTAATTAACGATGCAGTATCTCTATCAGTACCAATAGTCCCTTGTACTCCTTTAGGGTAAATTAATGGCAACATAGCCGGAGCAATACACATATAACCAGCAGGTTTTTCTGCCTTTGCAAATGCTTGGCAGGCAGATAACACTTGGTCGTTTACTTGATAATTATCGCCATCTAGTGCGAAGTTAGATAAATTTTTTGCAACACCAAAACCACCAGGCACAATAATAGCATCGAAGTCTTGTACTCGTAATTCACATAGATCGTCAACATTACCGCGTACCATACGAGCTGATTCAACTAACACATTACGACTCTCATTCTCACTGACCTCGCCAGTTAAATGATTAATCACATGATGCTGTTCAATATTAGGTGCAAAACAACAATAACTTGCATTATTTTGTTCAATAGCCAGTAACGTTAGTACTGTTTCATTGATTTCACTACCATCATAAACACCACAACCACTTAAAATTACCGCAACTTTTTTCATTTTTTATCCTTATCACTGACAGCCTAATACTAAGATCTTAATACTGATATTTTACGCTATTTTTTTCTGTTGTTCATTTATACTAATAATTAATTGGCATAAAAGCACCAATAACACAGAAGAAAACATTAACCCTGCGAAAGGTAACGCACTACCATCATAAAAGTAGGCTAAAATTGGTCCAGCTAAAGCACCAACACCGAAACGCAAAGTGCCTATTACTGCAGTTGCAGTGCCAGATTGTTCAGGAAACTTAGTAAAAACTAAAGCGTCAGAATTAACAGCAACCATTGAAATACTGCCCATTAACGGCAAGATAGATAACACAGTGAACACAACAGACATTGATAAAAGGTTTACGATAACCAAGGATGCTGATGAAATCAGCGAGATAATTAAGCCATAACGCAACATTTTTCTTGAGCCTTTACGAGAAACTAAACGCGCATTAATAAAATGAGCCGTCATTAGCCCTGCAACGTTAATACCAAATAAAACACTAAAACTTAATTCTGAAACCTTATATACGGTCAAATATACAAAGGGAATTGCCGTAATATAAGAAAAAAAGGCTAATGAAATCATCATGGAACTAATAATATCTAACCTAGCTTCATGATTAGAGAAGACAATTTTATAGCGTTCTAAAAAATTAATTGCTTTAACCTGCTCTACATTGTTTGTGCCCAAGTTAGCATTAGCAGAACTCGGTTTAATTGCATCTGGCAAATACTTCATAGAGAGTACTAAAACAACAACACTGTAAAAAGCCAGCACATAGAAAATTAATTGCCAGCTGTGCGCTACCAATAAGATACTACCGATACTGGGTGCGATCATTGGCGCTACCATCATTATCATAGATACATACGACAATCCTTTGGCAGTATCTTTTTTATAATATTCTCGTATTGTCCCAGGAATAACAACGGTTGCTGCACTGCTAATAAACGCTTGTACAAAACGTAATGATAAAAACTGCTCAATATTTAGCGCAAAAGGCAGTAATAAACTTGCCAGTAAAAAACCACTGATACCAAAGATCACCATTTTTCTACGTGAATGCTGATCTGCCATTGGACCAAATAAAATCAGCCCCAAAGCATAACCTAATAAGTAAATGCTCAAAGAGTTTTGTACCATAGGCATATCGGTGGCTAAGTGTTCAGCTAAAACGGGCATTGCCGGCAAATACAGATCAATAGCTAATGGTGATAACGCCATAATTGATGCAAGTAAAGGTAAAAGCAATTTAAGTGATATCTGTACTGACTTTTCAGCCTTAAATGTATTTTCGGATTCCACTAAAACGTGTCCTTTTGATCAATTTTATTATTAATGTTGTCGTTATGAGAATACTTAAATACTAAACGACCTAACGTTTGGATTGCATTCTCTACTTGTTCATTCCATTGCACACCAAAACTAATACGCATGTAATTAGCATACTTGCCTGACATTGAAAATATAACGCCTGGCGCGAAGCTTACACCTTGCTCTATGGCTTCTTGAAAAAACTCACTAGTATTAACGTGTGACTGACACCTAAGCCATAATACACTTCCACCTTGAGGTTTAGAAACACACACCTCACTTGGGAAATATTCCGCAATTAAAGCACGCATACGTTCACAGTTGTAAATTAGCTTCTTACGCAAAACACTTAAATGACGATCATAATCACCGCTTTGTATATACTCGTTTAAAGTCCATTGTTGTAACATTGGCGTTGAGCATGATTGTGCTCGTTTGACACGTTTAGCCTGTTCTTCAAACTTACCAGGTAATAACCAACCAATTCTATAACCTGGGGCCGCTGTTTTAGAAAATGATGAACACGTCATCACTAGCCCTTTTTCAGAATATAACTGCGCCGGTTTAGGTTTTTTATCTGTAAAGTACAGTTCACTGTATACGTCATCTTCAATTAATGGCAAATCATGTTTTTCAAGTAGGCTCACCAGCGCTTGTCGTTGCACATCAGTTTTCATTGAGCCCAAAGGATTATTTATTGCCGAAGAAAATAAACAAGCTTTAATAGGGTGTTTTTGAATTGCGGTTGTCAGTTCACTTAAGCAAACCCCTTCTTCTGTGCAAGTATAGATTTCTAAAGCCTTCATTCCTAAGGTTTCAATTAATTCAATTATGCCAAAAAAGCAGGGGGACTCTACCGCAATAACATCCCCTCTTTGTGCAACACATTGTAGTGCAATAGACAATGCTTCTTGCGCGCCATTCGTGATAACAATTTCATCGGAATTAATAACAATGCCTTGTTCTTGGTAGCGAAAAGCTAACTGCATACGCAATTTAGCATCACCTGTAACAGGGCCATAGCTCACCGCTTTTTCTGCCACTTTTGATAAAACTGAACGCATTAATCTTGCTAGTGTTTTATCTGGCGGATTGGCTTGGATAGGATTTGATATACCTAAAGCAACAGTATTAGGTATATGTACCGCTTCGTACACTTGCTCTATCATATTTCGACACTGAACAGTTGCTGGTGCACAATGAGACCACTTTGTTGGCATAGGTTTCAATGTTCGCGTTCGCTGTGCCATTAAGTAATAACCTGACTGTGGCCTAGCACAAACACGCCCCTGACGTTCTAATTCAATATAAGCTTGCTTAACGGTAGGCACACTTATTTCAAATTGACGGCTTAACTTACGTAAACTTGGTAACTTATCTCCTGGCAATAAAACACCTGTTTTTTGTTGGTAATCAATAAATTCGATAACTTGTTGATATAAAAAAGCAGGAGAGGTTTTATCAAGTAATTGCATAGTATCAATCTTTAAGTCGAAAAACTGTATAGGTTTCATTTTCATTATTTTGTATATGTTATTAAAACAAATAAACTCTATACTGTCATTCGCTTTCGAAATTTACCTTTATTTATTTGGTATAGGTATTAAACAAAAAAGAGATTCAAAATGAATAATAGTTTCCTTTACCTGATTACTGTCCTTATTTGGGGCTCCACTTGGATTGCCATTAATTATCAATTAGGAGATGTTGCTCCTGAAGCTTCAGTAACTTACCGGTTTGCCATAGCGGCCCTGATTTTATTTACTTTTGCTAAAATAAAGCGTTTACCAATGCGTTTTTCTCTCAAGCAGCACAGCTTATTTGCAGCCTTTGGTATTTGTTTATTTGGATTAAACTATTTACTACTTTATAACGCGCAGCAGCATATTAACTCGGCATTAACTTGTATTGCCTTTTCGACATTAATGTTGATGAATATTGTTAATGCCAAGCTATTCTTTAAAACCCCCATCACAAAACAAGTTTACTTTGGTGGTGCTTTTGGTCTATTTGGCATCATCACATTATTTTGGCCACAGTTAACCGATATTGAGTTAGGCGTTGCCACGCTATTTGGACTAGGTCTTTGCCTAATGGGAACTTTTTCAGCTTCTATTGGGAATATGATATCGATTAAGAATCAAAAAAATAATGTACCTATTGTACAAGCAAATGCATGGGGTATGCTTTATGGCGCTATTTTTACTAGCCTAGCGGTTATTATACAAGGTAAGCAGTTTACCTTTTCATTTGAGCCAGCTTATTTAACCTCGTTAATTTACTTATCGCTTTTTGGATCTGTTATCGCTTTTGGCTGCTATTTAAGTTTAATGACGCGTATTGGGTCACATAAAACCTCTTATGCAAATATCATTTTTCCCGCTATAGCGGTATTTATTTCAACGGTTGTCGAAGGTTTTGCTTGGAGTGAATATACAGTAATTGGTTTAAGCTCTGTTTTACTTGGTAACCTAATCGTATTAACTAAAACATCGACATTACAGCGATTATTTAGTACTAAAGCAGCAGCAAAGGCTTAATGCTGACGGCATATTTACTCAATATATGAGGTATTTGCCAATAGCACACGGCATAGCAGCTCCTTCCTGCTATGCCGTTTTTTTATATCAACAATTTAACGAGTAACACTTAATATAAGCTGATTAACGTTAACCAATTAATTACCAATAGGTGACCCAGGTGGCATAGTAATTTCTGTAGGAATAACCACTCGCTTTCCTTCACTTAAACTAAAATCTATCTGCTGCTCAAGCAATTTAAAATGAGTTGCTAACTTTTTATAATCTCGATCATCATGATTATCATCTAACCAATTTTCAATGTTTTTTAAACTCGCGAGCGTTGCACTACGCACTTCAGGGACTGATGTTGGCGAATGCCATAATTCAAGCAGTTGTTCAATAACTTGTTGATTCACCCGTTGCTGTACTAATAACGCCAAACCACTTTCTGGACGTTGCTTTATTGTTTTATCAATAAGTTGTGAAATAAGTTCTTCAACAGAAAAAACGCTTTCTTGTGTTTTACCTTTTTTGTTTTCTGTAAAAGATAGACTTGCTTGCTGCGCTAATCGCGCTAAACGTTCAGTATTTAATAATAATGTTATGGTATGTTTAGCACTAGCTTGCGCTGCAGAAACAGGATCAAATGTAAGACCTGTTTGTGAGTTAAAGCTTTCACGGTTACGATAATAGCCATAAGCTTTAGGTGGTATCAGTTGGATAATTTTTTCTGGAATAGTCAAAAAGTCACTACTCAGCGTTGCTAGTAATGATGAGAGAGCTTGTTCCTGCATTGCGGCAGAAACAGTAACAAGGCCCTGTTGCGTTTCAGCTTCTTGATTGTCTTTTTTAAGCTCATAACTATAGTTTGAACCCGCTATTAATTTAACGGCAGCCTCTACTTGATAACGATGAAAATTATAAATAGGCACTAAGGTTTGCTCTAATTCAGACAAAGGTGTTCCAACAGCAATGGAATTTAAACCAAAATCTGACAATGCTTTTTTACGTACTTGTATAACTCGCGTTAATTCAATCGCAGCATTATTACCGTTATCCCACAAATGACCTGTACTTTGAGTACTTGACGACGAACGAGCGTCAGGATCTGAAGCATATAAAAGCCCTTGTGCTTGTGTGTCAGCAACCAATGCTAATAACTGCTCTGGCTCATTTTGATAATCGCCATAGCCATAAGTGATAACGTACTTATCCCATAAGCCAATATTTTCTTTATATGCATCAGATAAATCAATTTCGCCATGCTCATCAAGTGTTATATAAGGATGAGGGTAATCCATGACTGATGCTCTATCATTAACACTGGCAGCAAAATTATGCGCAATGCCTAATGTATGTCCAACTTCATGTGCTGAAAGCTGTCTAATACGGGCTAAAGCCATATTTTTCATCGCACTTGTATCTGTATCTTTAGCAGTAAATGGCGATGTTAAACCTAACGCTATTAAATAGTCTTGACGTACACGCAAAGAGCCAAGTGTCACATGGCCTTTAATTATTTCTCCTGTACGAGGATCAATAACAGAGGCGCCATATGACCAACCTCGCGTTGCCCTATGTACCCACTGAATAACGTTGTAACGTACATCCATTGGGTCTGCATCAGCTGGCAGCATTTTCACTTGAAAAGCATCCTTATAGCCAATACTTTCAAATGCCTGAGCCCACCACATAGCACCATCAATAAGCGCGGTACGTATTGGTTCAGGAACACCAGAATCTAGATAATAAACAATAGGCTCAACCGCGACACTGTTGCCAGTTGTAGCACTATATTTCTTAGCTAAGCGATGACGAGGAATTAAGCGTTTGATTAACGGCTCATCTATTTCACTGGCATAATCGGCATAAGCTATCGACCAAAATCCACTAAAAGGATGAAATGCTCTTGTTTGATAATTATCGTCAGGTAATTTAATCAAAGAATGATGTAAATGCACAGTAACCGAACTTGAGTCAGGTGTCACAGATTTTAAATGACTACCAGCGCCAGAGCCTGTAAAAGTAACCATAGCTTCAAGCTCTGTATTTTCAGGAAAGGCTTTAGTGCGCTTTGCATATAAAGCACTGCGACTGTTGTCAACCTTGAAATTCCCCTGTTTTTTATCCTTTAATATTTGGCTAATATTATGAATATCTGATAATAAAAAAGGGGTGTAATCAATTAATACTTTTTGAGTGTTTTTCCTCGTATCAACCGTTTCATTTACGACGGTAAAGCCCCAAATAATCGAGCTAGCAAAAGCTTCATCTATTGATTTTTTTTCTAATAAATTATCTGAATCGGCACGATAATAAGTATTCAACTGTTTTAAAAAGACTTTATTACCTACCCGTTCAAACTTCACTAAACGTGTGTCGCCAAGTTGGCCACGATCTAAACCGATATCATTTGAACCAATCCCATGAGGTAAACTCGATTGAAATAAAAATTCTTGGCCAAAATTATCAATTTGAAGATAAACCTTTCCTTCCTTTTTATCATGATAAAATGAAAAATATCCTTGTTGGGCTATTTTACCTTTTGTAAACTCAGCAAAACTTACAGTGGCTTTTTCAGCGAAACTCATTGTTGAAGTAACACAAAATAATATAAATAATAGTCGATTGATATAATTCATTTTTTTCCTTATTAATTAAACTAAATTAAAATGATTAATGGGTAGTATCTCAATAAAAATAAGTTTAAACCTTAGAAAGCAAAGTTAAACTTGTTATAATCAAGAGGAAAGCAAAATACATAATTAAAAAATTACTATCAACTTTCAAAAAATAGACTGCTATTAACAAGAATGCACCCTCATTAATAGCCATTGTAAAGTATACAACTTTAACGCTATAAGGTAACCCAATGCAACGACTCTCCCCTGCTCTACGCCAAGACAATGTTCCTGAAGATCTTATTTCACTGATAAAAACTATTTTAGCTGCAACTAAAGAAATTTCATTTCGTGTTAGCCAAGCTCATTTAGGCGGCTTAATGGGTTCTACACTCGATGAAAATATTCAAGGCGAAATACAGAAGAAATTAGACGTAGTTGCCAATGAATTATTTAAAGATATTGTTCTTGAATCAGGTTTTGTTAAAGCTATTTCATCAGAAGAAGAAGACACTTCTGTTGCAGGTAACCCTGTCGGTAAATATCTTGTTTCTTTTGACCCGTTAGACGGTAGT
Source organism: Colwellia sp. 5_MG-2023 (assembly GCF_030547795.1). Lineage (NCBI taxonomy): Bacteria > Pseudomonadati > Pseudomonadota > Gammaproteobacteria > Alteromonadales > Colwelliaceae > Colwellia > Colwellia sp. 5_MG-2023. The sequence continues at coordinate 123,718 of NZ_JAUOPW010000003.1, forward strand.
TCAAATATTGATATCAATTCACTGATTGGTACAATTTTTTCTATCCATAAAGCGCCTGAAGATATGGACCCAAGCAATCCTGATATGTTCAAACAATCAGGCGATCATCAAGTTTGTGCTGGTTATGTTTTATATGGCCCTGCTACGCTGTTAGTAATGACAACGGGTAAAGGTACACATTTCTACGTACTTGATAGAACCCATGGCGGATACCTATTAGTTCACCGAAATGTACAAGTACCTACTGATACTCAAGAGTTTGCTATCAATATGTCGAATCAACGATTCTGGCAAGAACCAATGAAAAACTACATTAAAGACTTAATTGACGGTGACACGGGGCCTCGTGGTAAAAATTTCAACATGCGTTGGATTGCCGCTATGGTCGGTGATATTCACCGTGTATTATGTCGTGGAGGTCTATTCACTTACCCTACTGATAGTAAAAACCCTGAGCAACCAAATAAACTACGTTTGATGTATGAAGCTAATCCAATGTCTTTTCTTATTGAACAAGCTGGCGGCTTAGCCATGACCAGTCAAGGTCGAATTATGGATATTGAACCTACCAGTATTCATCAGCGTGTTGAAGTTATCATGGGATCTAAAAACGAAGTAGAAGCTTGTTTGGCTTATTATAAATAGTTAAATATCTTATTAAGCTTCTGAACAAGCACCATGATAGTGTGCTTGTTCAACTCCCTACAAAAATAAAATAACACTCGTGTTATATCCCCGATAAAATAATGACTATCAACCAACTGAATATTACTTATACAAACCTATTAAACCTAATATTTAAGCGTGAAAATAATATATAACACAGTTTAAATCGCCTTATAAAGCTACCTACAGAGTAACTAGCATAAATTACAAATTGTGTACCAAGCTCATTTAGCTTATAGCAAACTTTAATCACAAATAGTGTTAAACTATATCCTGCCAACATTTTTCTTGATAAAATATTACTAATATTATTTTTCATCCGAGATTATTTCATGCCAAATTATGTTGTTGGTCACAAGATACCTGACTCAGACTCTATCTGCTCAGCCATCGCTTTATCCTATTTAAAAACGACTTTAGGAGAGGAAACTGTTCCTGCTCGTTTAGGTGAGCTTACACCAGAAACCTTATTTATTTTAGATAAGTTCGGTTTTGAACAACCAGAGCTTAAAACAAGTTACGCTGGTGAAAACATATATATTGTTGATCACTCTGAACGTACACAAGGGCCAGATGATATTGATGAAGCTACTATTTTAGGTATTATTGATCATCACAAACTAGGTGACATTACTACTTCAACACCATTAGAAATTTGGGTGCGTCCTGTAGGCTGTACTAACACTATTATTAAAATGATGTACGATTTTCACGGTGTAGAAATTCCTAAAAATATCGCCGGTGCTATGATGTGTGCCATTTTAAGTGATACGGTTATTTTTAAATCTCCTACTTGTACTACCGCTGATATTAAGTGTGTTGAAGCCTTAGCTAAAATTGCGGGTATTGACAATCCAACAGATGTAGGCATGGAAATGTTTAAAGTAAAATCAGCTGTTGATGGAACACCGGTACGAGATCTTGTATTACGTGATTTCAAAGATTTCAACATGAATGATAACCTTGTTGGTATTGGCCAATTAGAAGTTATTGATTTAGCTATTTTTGATGATATGAAAGCTGATTTAGAAGCGGATATTGCTAAGCTTAAAGCTGAAGGTAATCGCCATACTGTTATGCTTTTATTAACAGATATAATGAAAGAAGGCTCAGAGTTACTAGTTATTAGTGACAATGAAAATTTAGCCGAAGCTGCTTTTGGTAAAGCAACTACCGATGGCAAAGTATGGCTTGACGGCGTACTCAGTCGTAAGAAACAAGTTGTACCACCTTTACAAGATGTTTTTGCTTAATCGCTAATTTCAACTAATTAAATTATTTGAAATACAAAAAAACCAGCAGTTGCTGGTTTTTTTATATCTAATCATTAAAGGTTGAGTCTTTATTATCAAAGGTAATAAGTATTTATACCAGGCGAAAGCACAGAGTTGACGCTAGTCATTACTCTATACATTCGATACTTCGCCTTTCAGGTTATCCTTCGGGTGTTCATATTATTACCCGAAGAATTTATGAGTACTTTCAATACAATTAATAAAGGGTTTCAACAAAAATATTAGACTCTTTCGAATACAGTTGCTATCCCTTGCCCTAACCCTATACACATAGTGGCTAAACCAAGACTCACATCTTCACCTTCCATTAAGTTAATCAGGGTTCCTGAAATTCGCGATCCTGAACAACCTAACGGATGACCTAATGCGATTGCACCACCATTCAAGTTAATTTTATCCATTTGATCTTCTACTTTTAAGGCTCTTACACAAGAAAGTGCTTGAGCAGCAAAAGCTTCATTAAATTCAAATAACTCAATATCTTCAATAGATAGACCTGCACGTTTTAATGCTTTTTTCGTCGCTGGTACCGGACCAAAGCCCATGGTTGATGGATCGCAACCAGCAACCGCCATTCCACGAATTTTCGCACGAGGCGTTAATCCCAATGCTTTGGCTTTCGCTGCTGACATCACTAACATTGCTGAAGCACCATCAGAAAGCGCAGAAGATGTGCCTGCCGTTACGGTACCATTGGCAGGATCAAACACTGGACGCAAAGCAGATAAGCTTTCAGCGGTAGTTTCAGGACGAATTACTTCATCATGTTCCACTAACGTCAACGCACCTGAAGCGTCATGACCTTGCGTTGCAACAATTTCATTATCCCAACGACCAGCCAATTGTGCTTCATAGGCTTTTTGATGAGAGCGAGCACCAAATGCATCTTGCATTTCACGCGTTATACCATGTTGCTTACCAAGAAGCTCAGCAGTTAACCCCATGTTACCAGAAGCTAAGGCGATGTGCTTATTTAATGCAGGATCAAAATCAACATCGTACATCATAGGTACGTGACCCATATGTTCAACGCCACCAATTAAAAATACATCACCTTGGCCACACATAATGCTAGTACTTGCTTGATGCAATGCTTCCATAGAAGAACCACACAAACGATTGACAGTAACACCACCAATAGATTTTGGTAAACCAGCAAGTAAAGATGCATTACGTGCAATGTTAAAACCTTGCTCTTTAGTTTGTTTCACACATCCCCAGATAACGTCTTCGATATCTTCAGGATTTAATGCTGGGTTACGTTTTAAAATTTCTTTCATTAAATGCGCTGATAATGCTTCAGCACGTACATTACGAAAAACACCGGCTTTAGATCGCCCCATTGGAGTTCGTATGCAGTCTACAATTACAACTTCGTTCATTTTATTCTCCTCGGGTTAAGCGTTAGTTTTAACGTCTGTAGTGAAGTAAGATTTACCAGACTTAGCCATATCACGTAAACCATCTGTAACTTGATATATTTCACCTAAGTGAGCATATTTATCAGCCATAGCAATAAAGTTATTTAAACCTAATGTTTCTAGATAACGAATCGCACCGCCTCTAAATGGTGGGAATCCTACACCATAAATTAAGCCCATATCAGCTTCAGCTGCAGTATCAACAACACCTTCTTCTAAACAACGTACCACTTCATTTACCATTGGAATCATCATACGTGCAATAATTTCTTCACTAGTGAAGTCTTTTTTAGCAGCACAGTGTTGAGCAAATAGTTCATAAGCAACAGGCGCAGCAACCTTCATTGGGCGACCACGTTTGTCTTTCATATGATCATAAAAGCCGGTACCATTTTTTTGACCTAAACGATCATTAGCATATAACGTGCTTACAGGATCATTATCAATTTTGGTCATTCGTGTAGGGAAACCAGATGACATAACACCAGTACAGTGATCCGCGGTATCAATACCAACAACATCAAGCAGATATGCTGGCCCCATAGGCCAACCAAATTCTTTTTCCATCACTTTATCAACCGCAGTAAAGTCTGCACCTTCAAGTACTAATTGACTAAAGCCAGCAAAGTAAGGGAATAAAACACGGTTTACATAAAAACCAGGGCAGTCATTAACAACAATTGGTGATTTACCCATTTTAGCAGCATAAGCAACAACAGCAGCAACCGTTTCATCAGAAGTATCTTTACCGCGAATCACTTCTACTAATGGCATTTTGTTTACTGGGTTAAAAAAGTGCATACCACAAAAGTTTGCAGGACGTTTTATACTTTGTGCTAATAAGTCAATTGAAATAGTAGACGTATTAGATGTAAGAATAGCATCTTCACTGATTACCGATTCAACCTCTGCTAAAACCATACCTTTAATTTTAGGGTTTTCAACAACCGCTTCGACAACAATATCAACATCTTTAACGCTGTCATAACTAAGAGAAGGTGTAATGTTATTAAGTACGCCTGCCATTTTCTTAGCATCCATACGTCCACGTTCAACTTGTTTCGTTAAGATGCCTGTCGCCGTTTTTAAACCTAGGTCTAGCGCTTGATCATTAATATCTTTCATAATGATAGGTGTGCCTTTGTAAGCAGATTGGTAAGCAATACCACCACCCATAATACCAGCACCCAATACAGCAGCTTTACTCACAGACTTGGTCGCTAGCTTACTTGCTTTTTTGGCTTTACCTTTAATAACTTGGTCTGCCATAAACAAACCAATTTGCGCAGTCGCTTCGTCAGTTTTTGCTAATTTAGCAAACCCTGCATTTTCTACCGCCATAGCACCAGCACGATCTAAACCTGCAGCCGCAATTAATGTATTAATCATCACCATTGGTGCTGGATAATGCTTACCTGCTTTTGCTGCAATCATGCCTTTACACGTAGTTGAAGACATGATCATTTCTGTTTGAGATAACGTTAATGGCTCTAATTTAATCTGACGTTTTGCACGCCAATCTAATTTTCCTGCAATAGCAAGTTTAAGCATGCTAATAGCAGCTGAGCGTAAACTTTCTGGTTTAACAACCGCATCAACAAGTCCTTGTGAAAGAGCCGCTGACGCTTTAAATGCTTTACCTGTAGACATCCATGTTGCTGCATTATCGAAACCAATTATACGAGGTAATCTAACAGTACCACCAAAACCTGGCATTAAGCCTAACTTCACTTCAGGAAGTCCTATACTAGTATTAGTATCAGCAACACGATAATCACATACTAAAGTCATTTCACAACCACCACCTAAAGCAATACCATTAATGGCTGCAATAGTAGGTAACTGAATATCTTCAAATGAATCGAAAACATCTGAAGCATTTTTAGCCCAAGAAACTAATTGTTCTTCTGGTTGATTAAATGAACTTAAAAATTCAGTGATATCGGCACCAACAATAAAGGTTGATTTTCCAGACGTAACCATCACGCCTTTTGCATCACTACAATTATTAATTGCCGCCACAACAGCCTTATATTCTTCAAAGGTTGCTTGATCAAATTTGTTTACTGATCCTTGAGCATCGAACTTAAGTTCTACAATGCCGTCTTCTAGTAACTGGGCTGAAAGGCTCTTGCCTTGATATATCATGCTTTGTCTCCTTCACCTAAAAGTGGTGTTGATGTATTGATGATTATTGATGTTGTTCTATATTTTTTAGTCAATTTTCTCATACCAAAAAGTATAGATAACTAATAATAGCTGACTGAGTGTGCCTTGAAATATAATGAATAGCAAATTTATTTAAACGATTGTTTTAATCGTTTGTATTAATTTTATTTTAATAAGCTTAAGCTGCTGTTTTTTATATAAAGATATAAGGTACAGCTATCAGATAGAAAATTTGTTTCTGATTAGCAATTGACGTAGAGTATGGCTAAGCTCTTTACTATCCAACGGTAAAATTCATTTATGATCAGTTTTTTTAAACGCTTTAATCAACCTGAGCACTTATTATTAGCGATGGCTTTTACCATGCCGCTAGTCTTTTCTGTATGGATGGTACTACTCAATAATTTTGTAATAGAAAAAGCAAATTTTACTGGTGTCGAAATTGGTATATTACACAGCTTGCGTGAAATACCTGGCTTCTTAGCTTTTACAGCAATTTATGTATTACTCTTTATTAAGGAGCAGCGACTCGCATTAATTGCTTTAGCTATAACTAGCTTAGGGGTATTGTTAACCGGTTTTTTCCCGAGTGTCGCAGGCCTATATATTACAACTATATTGATGTCAGTTGGTTTTCATTATTATGAAACCTTGAGCCAATCATTAACTTTGCAATGGATCGATAAAGATAAAGCGGCACACTTCCTCGGTAAAATGTTATCTATGAAAGCAATCGCTTCGCTGCTCGCTTTTTCGAGTATCTGGCTATTAATGGAGCACTTTAACTGGTCTTATCAACTAACCTATACCTTATTTGGCGGTATGGGCTTATTATTCACATTAATACTGGTGTTATCCTTTAGACACTTTGAAGCAAAAGTAGAGCAAACAAAAAAAATTGTCATCAGAAAACGCTATTGGCTATTTTATGCTCTCACTTTTTTCAGTGGAGCCCGCCGACAAATTTTCGTTGTTTTTGCTGGCTTTTTAATGGTAGAAAAATTTCATTATAGTGTTGCAGATATCAGCGCTTTATTTCTTATTAATTATGTATTTAATTGGTTATTTGCCGCAAAAATAGGGAAATTAATTGGAAAAATTGGCGAACGCTCTATACTACGATTTGAATACATTGGTTTAGCTATTGTATTTATCTGCTATGGCTTAGTAGAAGACCCTAACCTTGCAGCAGCACTATATGTTATCGATCATTTGTTCTTTGCACTTGCTATCGCAATAAAAACCTATTTTCAAAAAATTGCGCAACCCGAAGATATTGCAGCAACCGCAGGGGTAAGTTTTTCTATTAACCATATTGCAGCTGTTGTAATTCCTGCGTTGTTAGGAATATTATGGATTGTACAACCTACGTGGGTATTCTATATAGGGGCTGGATTTGCACTATGCTCTTTATGCTTAGCTATGCTAATTCCAGACGAACCAGCACAAGGGAATGAAATACGTATAGCGAGTAACGCTCAGGTAAAGTAATGACAAAAAATGAAGAGTCTTGAATTATTAGGTAAAGTTAATAGTCGCATTATTTAGGGCTACTAACTTTGCGTTTTAATTCATATGGAACCTGATATTTAAACTAACTGTAATATCAGTTTAATGGTTAAGTATGGCTTTTAAGAAACGTTAAAAATTCATCAGAAGGCATTGGCTTGGCGTAATAAAAACCTTGTACTTCATCACAACCTAATTCAATTAATCTTTCTTGCTGCTCAATTTCTTCTATCCCTTCCGCAATTACCTTTAAGTTCATCTTTTTACCTAAATCGATAATTGTTTCAGCAATTACCGACTGATCTTTTTGGGCTATATCACGTATAAAAGCACGATCGACTTTAAGACGATCTAAAGGAAGCTTTTGTAAATAACTCATTGACGAGAAACCAGTACCAAAATCATCAAGTGCAATACTAATGCCTTGCCCTTTCAATTTAACTAGTGCATCAATGACTACTTCAGGATCATCCATTAAGATATTTTCGGTAATTTCTAACTCTAGTTTACAAGGCAGTATTTGATGTTTTTGCGTTGCATTTAGAACGATATCCACAAAATTACAACACCTGAATTGAGGTATAGACACATTTACAGAGATAGTAATATTGTTGAATTTTTCTTCTTCTAGCAGTTTAATTTGCGAACAAGCTTGATTAATAACCCACTCACCAATTTCAACAATCAAACCTGAGTATTCCGCTAATGGAATAAAAACTGCGGGAGAAATAAAGTTACCATCAATTGTGCGCCAGCGAAGCAAGGCCTCAGCACCAATAACTTTACCTGAGCTTAATGATAATTGTGGTTGATACCATAATTCAAGACGTCCCTCTGAAAAATCATTTCGCAGTTGTCTAATCATATTTAAACGCCATTGCGTTTCATCTTCTAACTCAGGATTATAATAAGCAAAATGTGTTTCACGTTTTTTCTTTGCCAGATTTAAAGCAATATTAATTTGATTAAGTACTTTTACCCCACTACTACTGGCATGTTCTTTTGTACAGAAACCAAAACAGGCATTTATCGGCAGTTTTTGCTCACCAGCAGTGAATGGGTGTTCAAATAACGCCAATAAAGCATCAGGCGTTACCATTGTTTGAGAGCCAATAATACCGAATACATCGGCGCCCACACGAGCAACTTGACAGTTACTGCATAAACTTTGCAGTCGCTGAGATACCGCAGATAGTAATTGGTTACCTATATTCTGCCCTAAAGCGTCATTAACATCGCTAAAATGATTTAAATCAATAAGTGCAGCAACATAATCATTAGGTGCATCTTTACTAAAAGTCTCCAGCATACGAACAAATTCTAACCTATTCGGTAAATTAGTTAGCCAATCTTTATACGCTGCACTTTTAAGCTTTTGAAACAAATGTACATTTTCATAACCTATAGAAACACCTGTTACAAATACTTCTAATAATTGTCTTTGAATATCTCTAAGTGGTTCCGTTAAGGTTAAATAGGCAACAGCACGACATCCACCTCTGGCAATATATAAACAAAGAGAATCATTAAAGTATAGATGCTCTTTTTGCATATAACACATTTGTATATGTTGATTAATTTGTTCGTTATCCAGAGTCGCTAATTTTTGATTAGGTAAAGAGGAAGAAAAATCTTGCTGCGCGATAATATAAAGACTTAAGTCATCGGTATTGTCTATTATACCCTGCCCTCTAGCACAAAATAGACCTTGAACATCTTGATTTATCAGCTGAGTTAATTGCTTTAACGTGCCTTGCGCATATTCTACTATAGAATGTAACTCAAGAAGGCTAGAAGAGCCTGACACGATTTTCTCTAAGCCTAGACTACCTTCTGTAACCGTTGCTATTTGTTGATAAGAACGAATAGCGGCATAAACAGTAGTAACCAGCTTACGCCGTGTTAACTCTGTTTTGGTTTTGTAATCATTTATATCATATTCTTTAATAACACTTTCTTCAGGTGCGTAACCTGGTTGGCCTGTTCTTAAAACAATACGTATATCTTGGCGGTTTAGTGATTCACGAATATATTTAACAACCGCTAAACCAGCACTATCAGTTTCCATGACTACATCAAGTAATACCAAAACGATGTCGGGGTTACTTTCAATAACTTGACAGGCATCCTGACCGGAATAAGCATGAAAATACTCTAAACGTCGGCCTAGCACTATTAAATCTGATAAGGCTAATTGAGTAACTGAATGAATCTCAGGATCGTCATCAACAATCAGAACCTGCCAGACTTCATCACCAGTGCCTTCTAAAACCTCTTCTTCATCACTATCATCGATAAATAGAAAGTCGTCTTGTGAGTTGTCTGATGCGTGCATATTGTCCTTAAGCAATTAGCTTGTGGCTAATTAAAATTAAATTTCTATCAATTATTTATCATTGTACTTAGGTATTCTATAACTATAACTGAACTATACCTTATTGCTACTTTTTTGAAGCATTCTTTCGTTTTTTTCATTCGAACAATGTTAGTTTAGCTAAATATTCCTTTTTGTTGCACATATTTTAATAGGTTTCACGTAACGTTAGTTGTTAAAAACCTATCTATTGTGACAAATTAATAATAAAGTCGTTAAGATAATACAGAAATTATTAACTTATTTTTCAGATAGTTAATAAATACAAATCTAGCACTAAATTATATAATAAAAGTCATTTTGACAAATTTCAATAAACCCATACAATAAAATTATATTTATATCGCTATATGCATGGTCATATATTATTTTATATCAATAAATAACGGTAAAACCTACACTTATATTGATATTACTAAAATATTTTTTAGTATGGAGTATTAACTTGAAACCAGATACATCAGATGTTGTTGTCATTGAACAAACTGAAGATAATCAACGCAACTTGCCGATTGAAGAAACTACAATTGGTAATAGCATTGAAACACCAGCACATAAACAGTTTTTTAAAATAACTCAATTATTCGGTGTAGAAGCCCCTTTACTCCCCCCTGAAAAACAAATGCCACTTCAAGATCGTAGTACTAAGCGTCAAAGATTAGCAAGCCTGCGAAAACAAGAAAATATTGAAGAGATCATGGTAAAAACTTTTGCATTTTGTGCAAATAAACCAATAGATAAAAGACCCGATTTAGATTGGTTTAATCAATACATTAGCTTAGCTGAAAATATTAGTAACGCCACAATGCAAGATTTATGGGCCAAGATACTTGCTGGAGAATTAGCTCGCCCAGGCTTATATTCACTGAAAGCATTAAAAGTTTTTCGAGATATGAGTATTGTAGACGCTAAATTATTAGCAAAAGCTTGTTCTTTAGCGGTAAAAGATAATAGTAAGAAAAATATTCGTATTATTTCCGGCTCTTATCAACAACCAGGACTATTCAATTTTTTTAATCAGGAAAGGCAGCAGTACATAAATTTAAGTCATTTTGGTTTAAATTATGCTGATATATTATCTTTAGCGGATAACAAGTTAATTTTTAAACAAGAAAGTGAATCAAGCATGATGAAAAGTGGCGAAGTACTTAATTTTTATTATAATGGCGAGCCGCTCACGCTAAGCAGTAAGAAGAATAATATTGCCTTGCAGTTTTATAAATTCACAGCTATTGGTGCCGAACTAGCAAACTTAATTATTGATAAACCAAACAAAGAATTTTTTTCTATATTAAAACAACAACTAACCCACCACTTTAACGTAGTGAGTAGTAGTTAATCTTACTTAAATTCCGTCACCGTCGGTATGTAAACCACATTCACGTTGTCCACCACCAAAGCGTGTCTCTTCTTCAGTCATACCTAAGGTTAATGGTCTTGTACTATGGACATCACCTACCGACACATAACCTTGATCCCATAATGGATGATACGGTAAGTTATGCTTAGTTAAGTACTGATGAACGTCTTTATTGCTCCAATCAATGATTGGATGCACTTTATAACGACCACGTAATGTACCGACAACACCTAAACCTTGACGATGTTCTGATTGTTGACGTCGAACACCTGAAAACCACGTTTGTGCATTTAGCTCAGTTAAACCACGCTCTAGTGGTTCAACTTTATTACGACGATTATAAGCTTTCAACGCTGCATCCGTCGATGCCCATTCTTCGCCATATTTAGCCATTTGCCACGCAGCACTTTCTTTCGCTTGATACACTTTCAAGTTTAAGTTTAAGCGCTCAGTTAACTGCTCAATAAATTGATACGTTTCTGGAAATAAATGTCCTGTATCAGTTATTAATACAGGAATATTGCTATCCACCTGCGTTAATAAATGCAACATAACTGCCGATTGAATACCAAAGCTTGATGATAACACAAATGCACCTGGCAAGTTTTGCATTGCCCATTCAGCACGTTCTTGCGCTGTTTGTTTTTCAAGTGCAATGTTCCACTGAGCTAATGCTGGATCAGGAAACTCAAGTTCGGTGGCTACTGCTGTTTTAAGCATGATGAAAATCTCTAAAACTAACGATTACTTGCTCAACAATTCCGGCACGAATAACGAAGTCACCAAAAGCTTCACCTTCGTTACGCTCAGCAGCCCAACGAGCACTGAGGTCATCGATTTCACTTAATACACCGGCTTCATCAACGTTCTCTTTATAAAGCTTAGGTACACGAGAACCTGCTAAATCACTGCCTAAATACATGTTGTATTTACCTGGACCTTTACCAACAAGACCAATTTCAGCAAGCATCGCTCGTCCACAGCCATTTGGACAACCCGTAACACGTAAAATAATGCTATCGTCTTGCAAACCATTTTTAGTCAGAATTTTTTCCACATCATCTACTAAACCAGGTAAATAACGCTCTGCTTCAGCCATCGCTAATGGACACGTTGGAAAGGCAACACATGCCATAGAGCTTTTACGTTGCTTAGAAACACCATCATTAATTAGGCCATGATCACGTGCTAACTGTTCAATAATTGCTTTATCCGCTGCATCTACACCGGCAACAATAAGGTTTTGGTTTGCAGTTAAACGGAAATCACCTTTATGTATTTGTGCTATTTCACGCATACCTGTTTTTAATGCTTTAACATTCGTACCTTCAAAATCAAGAATACGTCCATTCTCAATAAATAAGGTTAAATGATGTTTACCATCAATGCCTTCAACCCAGCCAAAGTTATCACCACGGTGAGTAAATTCATATGAACGTGAATCTGAGAACTTAACACCCGCCCTTCGTTCAACTTCAGCTTTAAATGTATCAACACCAACACGATCTAACGTGTATTTAGTTTTAGCATTTTTGCGGTTAACACGGTTACCCCAGTCACGTTGCGTAGTCACAACAGCAGCTGCAATCGCTAACGTGTGCTCTTTTGGGATAAAACCAAAATCATCAGCACAACGTGGATAAGTCGCATTATCACCATGAGTCATGGCTAAGCCACCACCAACAAGTACGTTGAAACCAATCAACTCACCATTTTCACTAATAGCGACAAAATTCAAATCATTGGCATGAACATCAATATCGTTATTTGGTGGAATTACAACCGTTGTTTTAAATTTACGTGGTAAGTAATTACTACCTAAAATAGGCTCTATTTCTTCATCTTCAGTAGTTTCAACACGCTCTTCATCCAACCAAATTTCAGCATAAGCACGCGTTTTTGGTAACAAATGTTCACTGATCTTTGTTGCCCATTCATACGCTTCTTGGTGTAATGAAGACTCAACCGGGTTAGATGTACAAAGCACGTTACGGTTAACATCACCAGCCGTTGCAATTGAATCTAAACCGACACTATTTAATGTTTGATGCATTAACTTAATGTTTGGCTTTAATACTCCGTGAAACTGAAACGTTTGACGTGTAGTTAAACGAATACTGCCGTATGAAGTGTAGTCATCAGCAAATTTATCAATCGCTAACCATTGGCTTGGCTTGATAATACCGCCAGGTAAACGCGCACGAAGCATAACATTATGTAATGGCTCTAACTTTTGTTTCTGACGCTCAGCACGAATATCACGGTCGTCTTGTTGATACATTCCATGAGTACGTATCAACTGGAAGTTATCGCTAGTAAAGCCACCAGTAATTCTATCTTGTAGATCTTCTACAATTGTACCTCTAAGGTAATCGCTTTCCGCTTTTAAGCGTTCGTTATCAGCCTGCTTACCTTCAACAATTAGTACAGGGTTTTCAACTTTTGTGAAATCGTTGCTCATTAGTAAACATCCTTCTGGTAACGCTTATTAGATCTAAGTGATTTTAAGTAATCTTCGGCTTGTTCTGTGCTTAATTTGCCATGCTCTGCAATAATTTCTATCAAGGTTTGATGAACATCTTTCGCCATACGGTTAGCATCGCCACAAATATATAAATGTGCACCACGCTCTAACCAAGCAAAAACATCGCTAGCTTGTTCTTTTAATCTATCTTGTACGTAGATTTTTTCTGCTTGGTCACGAGAAAAAGCAACATCCATACGTGTAAGTAAGCCAGATTTTAAATAGTTCTGCCATTCAACTTGATATAAGAAGTCTTGTGTGAATGTTTGATCACCAAAGAACATCCAGTTATCGCCCGTAGCATCACGCGCTTCACGCGCCTGCATGAAAGCTCTAAATGGTGCGACACCTGTACCTGGGCCAATCATAATTACTGGCGTGTCATCAGACTCTGGTAAACGGAAGTTGTCATTATGCTCAACAAAAACACGTACTTTTTGGCCTTCTTCTAAACGATTCGCTAAGAAGCCTGAAGCACCACCAGTACGACTTTCACCATTAGCATCAAAATTAACGACACCAACAGTTAAATGAACTTCTGCTTCAACTTCAGCTTGTGCTGAGGCGATAGAATATAAACGTGGCGTAATTTTACGTAATGCATCAACAAAGGTTTGTGCATCAACATCCGCCTTAGCTATTTTCACTACATCAATAATTTGATGTTCGCCGGCAAATTCACGCGCTGAATTTTTATCGCTTGCAACTTCTGTTAACTTAGCGTCTTTAGACTGTAGAGCCCAAAATTCAATAAACGCAGGCGCTGTTTGTGTAATTTCTAATTGACTGATTAAGGCATTCTTTAAGGTAAACTCTTGTACTTCACCTGATACTTTTAGCGACACTTTCTCATCGCCTGAGAAACTAAGTTCACTCAATAAGTTATCAACAAGTGCTTCATCATTTTCAAACCATACACCTAACGCATCACCTACTTGATAAGTTAAGCCAGATTCGCCTAAGTCAATTTCTATGTGACGGACATCTTTAGCTGAGTCGCGGCCAGTAATTTTTTGACTTAATGAAAACTCTGCCGCTAATGGGTTTTGTTTAGAGTATTGACTTGCAGCCCCCGCTGTTGGCAAGTTATCAAAGCCACCAAGACTTGCAGTAGTCGTTGTAGCTGGTTGAGTAAACTCGTCTTTTAATGATTCAATAATGCTTGAAGTCCAAGCTTCACAATCACTATCGTAATCAACATCACAATCGACACGAGGAGCAAGTTGCTTAGCACCGAGAGCCTGTAAACGTTCGTCGAAATCTTTACCTGTTTGACAGAAAAATTCGTAACTGCTATCACCTAACGCTAATACGCTATAGCTTAAGTTAGGTAATTTAGGTGCTTTTTTACCTAATAAAAATTCATGGAATTCAATAGCGTCGTCAGGTGCTTCACCTTCACCATTCGTACTGGCAACAATTAATAGGTGAGTTTCATTTTTTAATGATGACTTAGCTTTATAGTCAGCAGTATTTTTTAATACCACAGAAATGCCGGCTGCTTTAGCGCTAGCGGCAAGTTTACTCGCCACACCTTTAGCATTACCAGTTTGTGAAGCATATAAAATAGTTAAGGTTTTCGCGGCAACAGCAGCCAATGGCGCTACCGGTGAAATCTGTGCGTTTGCACCTTGCTCACTTTTTGCAGCTAAATAACCACTTGCCCAAGCAAGTTGTAATGACGAATAACCAGATGTAGCTTGTTGTAGTAAAACAAGTTGATTCGCATCAAGTGAACTTGATACTGTATTTGAATTTTGCTGCTCTTGTGGCATAAGAATATTCACCCATAACAATATATGAGTAAATGATAGTCAAAAACAAATAAAACTAAAAAGAATAGATAGACGTTTATTATTCCAAAAAAGAATATAAGAATAGTAAAAGTTAATAGAACCTGAAACTAAGTCAGGCTCTACATCATTAAGTGCCTTTATTTATTACTAGAAGTGAATTATTGCACCTGCAAATACACCATCAAAAGTTAAATTAGAATATAAATCGTCTATATCATTTAAGTCTAATTGAACGTTACGATAGCCTAAAGTTACATCAAAATCGATTGCAAGATTATCAAGTACTGAATAACTAATACCTACTTGATAATCATGTACACTACTGCTGTCATATGAAACAAAATTGCCTTCAGCAAACACATTAAAGCCAGTAAAAGGTAAACCAACAATCGTTTTAACATAAAATAAAGGTAAAATACCAGACACTGAAAGTTGGCTATTTGTTGGCGTAGTCACGCCATTGGCTGTAACATCACCAACAATATTAATCTGACTATCTAAATCACGAACTGTAAGACCAAAATCAAAAGTTAACAGGTCATTATCAAATACTTCGTAGTAAAAAGTATAATCAATATAGCTAGCATCAAACGTCGTCGCTAAATTTGTATTGCCATCATAAACAACATTGTCAAATTCAAAGCTGCCACTAAAATTGGCATCACCTAATGTATCAAGGGTGGTTGATACCAATTTAATATTAGGAATTAAAGGAATTGGGTGTTCAAGCGCAACAAAGTAACTTCCTTGATTTTGATCTTTAAACTGAGCAGCCGCCTGCTCTGTATCTCCCTCACCAAATGAACCTTCAGCTTGGCTTACCCATACTTGACCACCGATATAAAGCCCTAATAATGTATCCGCTTTTACACTAGTAGCACAAAGCACTGTCGCCAAACAGGTTGCTATGGTTGCTTTTTTCATTCTTATTACCCTTTTCTTAGTAGTTCATTTAAATCAATTAATGCTGCATTGGCACGCGAAATATAATTAGCCATAACTAAAGAGTGGTTAGCAAGCACACCAAAGCCATCGCCATTTAAAACCATAGGACTCCAAAGAGTTTGCTGACTAGCTTCTAATTCACGAATAATTTGTTGCAGGCTAATCGTTGCATTTTTATTTTTTAGCACACTTTCAAAATCAATTTCTATTGCTTTTAAAAAGTGAAGTAATGCCCATGCAGCACCACGCGACTCATAAAAAACATCATCAAGTTTCCACCAACTGGTTCTTACTTGCGAGTGATTGCTTTCATAGCTCGATTGTCTTGCTTCATTATCACCCGCTAGGTCAGTATTAATTTTTTCTTTGCCAACACTCGCGCTTAGTCTTTGAGAGTAGCTACCTAAGCGTTTTTGAACTTCGTCTAAATATGAGGTTAGATTATCAGCACGCGCATAAAACTGAGCATGGTCATCTTTAATTTTACTCAAACCAACTAATGCATTTCTATATAGGTGTAAACTTTCAATTGCTTTTCTATATTCTGACTCTGCACTTGGCATCGCCCAACTTTTATTATCAATATTAAATTGAGGTTGCGCTTTTTGAATATGAATGTTTTCCAAAGACTGTGATTGCGAGCGACTAAAATCTTTACGCAGCACCAATGCCATATCGCGCACCATTTCTAATACACCAAATTCCCATGCTGGCATATTATCTAGAAATAAGCCTGGTGGTAATGCATCGTTAGAGATATAACCACCGGGTTTATCTAAAATACTGGTCGCTACCTTAATCAACGTGGTGGTGGTGGTATAACCAACAACAGGTACTACATTATCTGCCTTTGCCGATATCGTTACTTCTTCTTTAACATCAAAAGATTCAACACTGAAACTCCAATACACACCAATAAAATAAAAAAGTAAGAAAATACCCGCTGTTATATAGCCAACGTTTTTAGCTGAAAAATTTGTTTTCATTTTTTACTCCTAATGATGATGCTTATGCATTTTTAACATTGTTTTTTGTGCTGCTTTTTCTTGAACAGGACTATAAACAGGTACTTCCATAGTCACAGATACATTATTAGAAAAATGTAATGTTAACTCAACCTGTTCCTTGGGGTTTAACGGTGTTGCAACATCAAAAATCATCAAATGCAAACCAGAGGGTTGTAACTTCACTCGTGCTTTTGACTCAATAGCAAGTGAATCAAGTTTACGCATACGCATCATACCATCAGTCATAATATGCTGATGTATTTCAATACGAGGTGAAATATCACTGCTAACACTTAATAGAGAAACCGTGCTGTCGCTTTGATTTTCAATTTCCATATAAGATGATGATATTGAAGTTCCAGGGATGGTGGCACGTATATATGCCTGTTCAACCACTAGGGTTGAATTTTTATCTTCTGGTATAAGGTTCGCCGCACTTAAAAAGCTCATCAAACCACAGACTAGTAATAAACAAAATAAATAAATATTTTTCATTTGATGCTATACATCCTTTTTGATAACCCTTAAGGTTTAACTTTATCACTCTTAGCAAAGTAACAAAATGACTGACTTCATTATAACCAAAGAAAACAATGGTGTATTTATTATTATTTTAAATCGTTTTGAGAAAAAAAACGCTCTAAATAAGGTAATGTATCAAGAGCTTTGCCAACACTTTGACTATGCTAAAAAGAGTGAGAAAATCAACTGCATTTTAATTCGCGGCAATGAAAAATGCTTTTGTGCCGGCAATGATCTACAAGACTTTATTGAGAACGCTAAAGGTGATGCGCTTGTAGCCCTCGATTTTGTCAAAACCCTCAGTGAGTTTAATAAACCAATTATTGCCGCAGTAGCAGGTGATGCTGTTGGCATTGGCACAACATTACTACTACATTGCGACATGGTTATTGCAGCAAATAACGCCAAATTCAAACTCCCTTTTACACAGTTAGGTTTATGCCCAGAAGCCGGTTCTAGCTTCTTATTAACACGATTAATTGGTCAAAATCGTGCCTTTGAATTAATGGTACTTGGTAACACTTTTTCAGCTGAGCAAGCATTAGAATATGGTATAGCTAATCAAATTTGTTCACCTGACGAGCTATTATCAATAAGTGAAAAAATTGCAAATACCATCGCAAACCTGCCAAGCGATGCAGTAATGACAAGCAGAAAACTTATTCGCCAAGCGAGTCAATCGCAATTATCACAAGTCATAGAAAACGAAGGTCAAGAATTCTCACGCTTAGTTAACACACCTGAATGCAAGGCTATTTTAGGAAAATTCTTTAACTAACCTTGGCTTGCTTCTTAACTGCTTTCTTAATTTTTTTTGCTAAAGATTTAACTTGCTCTTCTAGCTCATCATCATCTTGATATTCCACTTTTGCAATAACATCTTTAGCTTTGTCAGGTTGATTATTATTCAAGTAAAGTTGAGCTAAACGATATCTTCCCCATTGCTGATATTGATCAGCCTGCAAAGCAAACATCTGCTCTAAAGCGATGATACCCGCTTGAATTTCTTCGCCTGAATTAACCGCAATCTTACCTAACTGATACAAAACATGTTGTTTTTCTTGTGCTGATTCAGCATATTCTAATGCCTTATTCAGTGCTACACGTGCCTCTTTCCACAGCATACTATTTTCTTTAGCTTGCCCACTATAAACACTACCCTGAGTAAAATAAATTTCAACACTATTAGGGGTAATAGCTAAACCATCCGCAATAGCTTTTTCAGCTAAATCACTTTTGCCTTGTTGCCAGTAAACTTTCGCTAAATTTGCATAGCCCTTTTCAGAGTCTAGGGTTAGCAATGTTTTTGCATAAGCTAAGCCTTTTTCAATATCACCACCAGCAATGCTTGGCGCACCTAAGTGAAAGCCAATAAGCCCCTCTAATGTTTCAATATGCTCAGGATTTAAACTTAAAGCATGCTCCCATGACTCTAATGCTTCACTTGCATAGCTTAATTTAGAAAAAATACTAACTTTTTGCGCCATCACAATCGCGCTACGACCAAAATAATAATAAACCTCAGCATTATCTTTATTGTCTTCACTTAATGCTTCTAACAATTCATAGGAATCTTCTGTGTTATCTTCTCGAAAGAGTATTCGGCTATGTAAAATTTTTCCTGATATCGTATTTTTTTCTACTTTTGTTAAATTAGAAAAACGCTCTTTTGCTACGACAATTTTTCCTGCTTCAAGTGCTTCTATTACACCCTGTTCACTATTATCACTCGCGAATAACGAAAAATTAATACCTAAAACTAAGGTAGTGAGTACTAGGCTCTTTAACATAGGTAAACGTTTTTTCCGTTGTTGCATGATTATTCCTTGTGTGAAAATGCTTTTTAAACTTTTTATTGAGCCTTAGTATATTGTTTTCCTGAATGATTTCTAGTCATTAACCATATAATTGTAGCAATAAGTAGAATCGGCCAAAAAACACCTACCGCGACCATAATTAACGAACCTACAATTAAAAGACCAGCAAAAATCAATGAACCAAACACACTTAACACTATTGCTAACGCAATTAACACTAAAATAACGGTAGCCACAGCTGAAACTCCTATTGCTTTTAATGGCTCAATTAGTTCGCCATCCATGTACACATTAATATCAAGTAGCTCTAAAAAACTCACACCTAACACATAGGTTAAAAATAAGGTTGCGAATATTGCTAATAATAACGATTTAAAAAATGTCATTGTGTATCCTCTTTTTATGCTCTAGAAAACGCAAACGTTATCTATATTTGCTTTCAGGTAACAGAACACTTGCAACGACATAGGCAACACCAGTTGCAAAAGGAAATAAGATCAGTGCCCCAAGAGTCGCTATACGCACAGCAATACGAGGAAAATCATAATGCTTTGCAATACCAGCACACACACCTGATACTTTTTTATGAACACTATCTTTAGTCAACGTGTCATCTATGTTTTGATTGTTTGAGAACTCTCTTTCATACTTCATGCGTTTATTCCTTTATTATTTGATTTGTTATACAGGGCAATTAGTGTCAACCTATAACAACTTTACCGATTCCAACTGCCCTATAGCTATTTATTTTTTAGCTTAGTCGCTACTCTTATAACGACTAAGCAGCTGATAATTTTTGTTTGATTTTTGCAAGTTCTTGAGTGATCGCTTCTTCTTTCTCCATGTCAGCAAATTGAGCATCTAAACTTTGCCCTTCTTTACTTGCTGCCATTAAATCATAAGCTTCTACTTGCGCTTCGGCTCTATCTATCTTTTGCTGATAACGTTCGAATTTACTCATAGCTTCATCAATATTATAAATTGCAGCGTTTTCACGAACCTTTAATCGAACATGTACTGACTCTTGACGTAGCGTAAATGCTTCTTGACGACGTCGTGCTTCTGATAGTTTTTCTTGTAAACGTGCAGCATCTTCTTGTACTTTTATTGAAAACTCAGCGAATGCATCACTTTCTTGCTGAAGGGAATTAAGTTCATTTTGATACTTATGCTTTTGTGCCAATGCTGACTTAGCAAGATCTTCTCTATCTTTTGCAATAGCCAATTCAGCTTTACTTTGCCACTGTTCCACACTGTCTTCTGCAAATTTTACTCTACGTTTATGCGTTTTTTGTTCAGCAATATTTTTTGCTGCCGTTGCGCGCACTTCAACTAAAGTCTCTTCCATTTCTTGAATAATTAAGCGAATCATTTTTTCAGGATGCTCAGCTTTATCAAGCATACTATTTAAATTAGCGTTAACAATATCGGTAAAACGTGTAAATAATCCCATGACTTCTCTCCTACTATTTCAGTATATTAATATCAGTTGTTGAAACATTTTCTAGCTGGCTTACCGGCTGTTCATCTTTAGTGCTTTCTTCTTCTGTTAACCAAGCGATAGATTTTTCAATTGATTCATCAAAAGAAAAACTTACGCTAAGGCGATTAACTTCCTCCATGATAGATTCTTGTAATTGCACGGTTAGATCGCTCATCACCTTTTGTCCTTGTACCATTACCATTTCACTTAATGACTTTTCGATACTAGCCGAGTCTGTTGCACTTGCATTTACGCTAAAAGCTGCGCCTAAAGTAATTAATAAAGCAACGGTAATAGCGCTACGGTTAAAATGTTTCATGTCGAAATTCCTTCTTATGTTTTGTGTAATTGTTAAGTAAACCTAGTTCAGGTTAAATAATGTTATTAAGACCTAACTGTATTTTTAATTACTGCCAGGTTGTATTCATGTATTAACTATTACAAGTGCCGTGCCAAATGATAAAAAAACAACAAACTACTGATTTAAAAGAAATAAATAAAAATCGCTACAATCCAGTGAAGATCGCGACATAATATGTCAAACTAAAAAATAGTTAAATTGACCTCATCGTTAGTTAAATTGACCAACGACTTACCTAATAATTAATCCAATAATTTCCACGATGATTTTTAGCCGTAAAAAGATCAACTATTACGACAAGACAAGTGAATGTTAAGCCAGAGAAGTAAGTGCTTTTAAAACTGATGAAGTAAAAAGATTTTAAGAAAGGTAAGAGATTGTAGGTATACAGAAAATACGGACAAGTATAATAATGGGGAAAACTTCACCCTACTGATCAAAGTGAGTGATCAGTAGAGCATAAATAAATTATCGGTTTACTCAGGTAGCACAACTTTAGCAAATGCCTGTTTCAAACTATCACCGTTAGCATTGGCATTGCTAGAACAGTCACTTAAATCACGACGGAACTGTCGAGCGCCCGCTAAACCATTACACATTCCTAACATATGTCGTAATACATGCCATGCTCTATTACTACCATGTTCAGGCGTTATGCTAATGTATGTATCGATATAATCAGCCATAGCATTGATAACTTGCTCACGAGAAATAATTGGTTTATCAACCCCGTAAATTTGCTGATCAACCTCAGACAAGAGATAAGGACTACTATATATTTCGCGCCCTATCATTACGCCATCAACATGTTGTAAGTGTTCTTTGGTTTCAGTTAACGATTTAATACCACCGTTAATTGAAATATTTAAATTAGGGAAGTCTTGTTTAATTTGATAAACACGCTCGTAATCTAAAGGTGGAACATCACGATTCTGCTTAGGACTTAATCCCGTTAGCCATGCTTTTCTTGCGTGTATAATAAAGTGATTACAATCGGCTTTCGCCACTTCATCAATAAAAGTATGTAAAAACTCATAAGAATCTAAGTCATCAATGCCAATTCGTGACTTTACAGTAACAGGGATATTAGTCGCATTCTGCATTTCGTTAACACAATCCCCCACAAGCGTCGGCTCAGCCATTAAACAAGCACCGAAGCGTCCATTTTGTACGCGGTCAGACGGACAACCAACATTAATGTTAATTTCATCGTAACCATACTGCTCTGCGATTTTAGCGCATTCCGTCATATCTTTAACGTTACTGCCACCTAATTGCAGCACCAATGGATGCTCTGCCTCGTTATAAGAAAGATAATCACCTCGACCATGTAAAATAGCCCCAGTGGTCACCATTTCAGTATAAAGCACGGTATGTGCCGACAAAACACGATAAAAATAACGACAATGACGATCAGTCCAATCGAGCATGGGTGCTACAGATAGCTTGTGATCTAACATATTACTTTACTCTCAGAAGAATTAGTTGGGGTAGAATAGTTCATAAATAAAATATCGCTATATTTATACCCTTTCTCAATTTGGTATACCCCAATAGAATGATGGTATTCAATACTAATACCTATTCTTTAAAAATGGAGGCGTAGTATACAATGAATCTAGAACCTTCATCAAACAACTTACAGTAAAGCTGATATGTAGAAGACACTGGTAGTCTTTTAACAAAGAAGTTAACCTGTATTTAATTAAGTTTCGCTAAAGTAATGACTGTAAAAATTTTATCATTTAGCGACACGTTATATTCTAATAAGTAGGTACTCAGTTGAATAAGATATCAGATAAAAACCTCAAGACTATTGTGTATACAGTAGCAGCGTTAATCGCCTTTGCTGCGAATTCAGTTTTAGGGCGAATGGCTTTAAAAGACAGCGCTATTGATGCCTCAAGCTTTACAGCAATTCGTCTGGTATCAGGCGCAGTAATGTTATTCGTTTTATATATTTTATTTAATATGAAATCAAAAAAACAAAACAATACACAACTAACAAAGGGAGGTAGTTGGAAAGCGGCACTGATGCTATTTACTTACGCTATCACTTTTTCATTGGCGTATGTCTCTTTAGATACAGGTACAGGCGCGCTGGTATTATTTGGTGCTGTTCAGCTTACCATGATCATTGCGAGTATCATTTCAGGGAATAAATTACATAAAACCGAATGGATCGGCATTATTGTTTCTTTTTCTGGTTTAGCCTATTTAATTTATCCAACCGTTACAACACCTAGCGTATTTGGCTTTGTGTTAATGGGAATATCAGGTGTGGCTTGGGGAATTTACACGTTAACGGGCCGCGGCTCTATTACTCCACTACGAGATACTACGGTTAATTTTAGCTACACTATCCCGTTTGTTGTAATACTGGCATTTGTGATGTTTCCTCATATACAAATTTCTACTGAAGGAATTATTTTAGCGATATTATCCGGAGCGGCGGCTTCAGCGCTTGGCTATACACTTTGGTATATTGCTTTAGCAGGTTTATCTGCTACGGAAGCAGCTGTAGTACAATTATCTGTGCCAGTTATAGCCTCTATTGGTGGTGTTATATTTTTATCTGAATCGGTAACTATGCGGCTGATTATTGCTTGTGCCCTCGTTTTAGGCGGTATAGCAACCGTTATTATTGGTAGAAATAAAGTTTAATGGAAATTGTGTAAAACATACTCAATAAATAGCCTTACACGCAGTGGCATATTATTGCGATCGCGATAAAGCATAGAAAACGCGCGATCTTTACTCTGCCACTGAGGAAGAATGCGCTTTATATCACCTGACTCTATTAAAGGTAATGCTAAATAATCAGGTAAATAACTGATACCGAGCCCAGCTTTAACTGCATGTGTAACCATTTGAATTTCATCTACTTCTAAACGAACAGATTTATTAGGATGGTAATCAAACTCCTCATTTGTTTCTTGATTTTGTAATCGCCAAGGTATCAAAGGATAACTGATAATAGTTGCGTGATTGGATAACTGTTCAGGGTGAGTAATATCATCAGCGATATAGTTGGCGTGAGCACATAAAATATTGTGGGTGTACTTTAATGGTCTCACAATCCAGTTTTCAAGTGCCGGATTGCCCATTCTAAATGCCACATCAATACCCTGCTCTTCTATATCAATTAATTTGTTTGAAAACCGCAAATCTAATTGAATTTCGGGGTTTTCCTGCAAGAAATCATAAAAAATAGGTCGTAAGAATTGTGTGCCCGAATAAATAGGCGCTGTAACTCTTATTTTTCCTTTGGCTTGATGTTTATCTTTATGGAGATCGTGATCAATGTCATCAAGTTCATCAAATAAAGCACTAGAGCGTAAAAAATATTGTTCCCCTGTATGGGTTAATGTTACCCGATGTGCATCGCGGTTTAATAACCTTAATTGCAAATCGGATTCTAACTGCTTTATTCGCCTGCTTAGAGTTGATAGAGGCATATCAAGACTAATTGCAGCATCTTTAAAGCTCGCTAACTTTGCTACGGCACAAAAACAGCGCAAATCATCAAGAGAAAAATTAGCTTTCACTACGTCCTACTACCTTTACTTTTATTATCACATTTTTAGGTATCTGAACCCGATATAGCTTCAATATTGACAATTTCGCTACGGTTTAACGTAATTTTAAATCGCTGAATATTCTCACCATCATGATCGACATTGCGAAGAATCAGGTTAATTTGATATCGTCGTTCAACGGCCTGACTTGATATTTTTTGCCCTTCTAAATTATATAAACGGCCAGCCCCTTTTTTCAAAAAGCGAACAAATGGTGTTAAATTAAAAAACACTTGCTGCTGTATTTCATCAAAACCGGGCAAAAATTCTTTAGACAATACTTTATTATCACACCTAAAGTGCAGTAAACGCGCAGCTTGTTTATTTTGTTGCCGACGTTGTTGAAGTAATTCATTCACGCCTTTGGGCAAATCTTTGGTATTGATATATTCTAGCCATAATATCTGACTTAAAATGCGCTTTTGGTTAACACTATGACGAAATAAGTTTTGCCATTTGGGTCGGCCTTTTTGTATTTTACGCCAAATTAAACTGGTAACATCTTCTTTAAATGTTTCTCGTAAGCCATAAATAACGCCTAAAAAAGCAATTAACGCAACGGTTACTTCTGTAAAACTTGAACGAGCATTAAGAACTAATACCATCACAAACGCCATAATCACAGCGGTAACAGTACCTCGAACTAAACGTTTTAAATGTAAATCCAAATAACGAGTTTTCTTTTGAAATACAATACCGTACTCAATTAAACGCTGTAATAACCTCATTTTATTGGTAATACGATTCGGATCTTCGAGTGTTACTTGAGAGTTATATTTACATTCGATACGGTAAGCATTCTCTCCGCGGCAAAAAGCAAATAAATACTCTCGTTCAGCCGTAAATTCACTACTTTTTGGACCTTTAGACAGTAATTTTAAGAATGACTGCTCAATATGCCAACTTAAGTAATTATCGGCATTCTCAAAAAAAGAACTTAGCTTAGTATCAGAGGGGGTATAGCGACGTAACTTTTTCACTAAACCTGCGATTTGATCTGCTACTTCAATAGCTGCGGGATAAAACTCTTCTGCATTTTTCAATTTCAAGGTTTGTTTGATGTCAGTATCAAGCGCTATTTTTAACTGATAAGAGTATAAATTCAGGTTCAAGCGATAGTCGCTCTGACCATCATCTTCGCCTTCAAAACGTTGACTGATAAAACGACTTCGCACTAAAGGGAGATGCACTTGATCTGAATGATAAGCACTATGGCTTGTAATATTGCTATAGAAATAATCTTCAGCGTTTAAAGTGCTTGGACTTATGCCCATTTCAACAGGTAATGAAAAATAAAGATCAATACGCTGTAACGCCTGTGGCGACAGCTGATGACTGATTTTAATAGATAAATTCTCATCTTGAGATAATTTAATTTTCTTCACTCTTTAATACTTCTCTTGATAATAATATTACTAACGTTTTATCCCTTTTATTTAAATCATACTAACCTTAATACTTCAGATAAAGCAAAGGCTTAATTCAAAACTTATATTTTAATAAATATCTTATGTTGATAAAGCTTCAACGACACGAACCAAAATAAAATCACATGCGACAATGCAAACAAAAATGACGCTAATGTAGGTTCAGCAAAAAGCTTATATTGTTCATATAACCAACGATACAAACTACTATCTCCTACAGGTATTATCAAATAAGTCGTTACGAATACAAATGACAATACATAAACAAACAAAGGATTTGTGCCGTACACAAGTAACGGCGACACTAGTTTTTCATGACCTTTTATATCAATTAACCAAATAAATATGGCTAATAAAAGACATGCAAATCCGGTCGTATATATTACATATGAACTCGTCCATAATGGTTTATTAATAGGCAGTACAAGATGCCACAAAGCGCCAAGCCCTATCGCAAGACTACCAATAATAATAAGTTTAATAACACTCGATTTTTTCTCTTTAATACTGGTTAAATAACGTGTTAATTCAAACCCTAGCAACATATTCACTACTGCAGGAATAGTACTCAGCAGGCCTTCAGGGTCAAAACTAACATCACGCATCGTATACATATGATTGGCACCTAAGATAGCTAAATCGAACTGTCGAATAATATTCCCCTCTAGCGTTAAACCTGCCTCTCCTACGCTTACCAATAAGCCCCAGTAAGCAAGCAAAATAACTCCTGAGATAATAAAAATACCACGACGATTTAACAATAAAACTAAACTGGCGGCTATCACATATGCTATGCCAATCCGTTGCAATACCCCCATAATTCGTAAATCTTCCAGTGGCGTATCAAAAGGTATTACATTTAGCATAAAACCAATAAAGAACATGATAAAGCCACGTTTAAGGATCTTTAAAAATTGTTCTGAATTCGCAGTAAAATCACTTTTTTTAAAAGAGAAAAACATCGCTGAGCCGATAATAAACAAGAAAAATGGAAACACTAAATCTGTTGGCGTAGCACCATGCCAATCTGCATGTAAAAGTGGTGCATAAACATGTCCCCAAGTACCAGGCGTGTTAACTAAAATCATTAAGGCAATCGTAATACCTCTAAAAGCATCAAGAGCAAGATATCGAGTCATAAATCAAAATCCTAAAGTAGTTAAAGTAAAGTTTGTCTCAAATGACAACGCTATCATTTAGTTAATGTAAATGATCATCATGGTTTTGGCTAATTAAATACTTAATACAAACTTGAGCTAAGGTTAGTTCTTAATTTAATGGCGATAAAGAGCTTGCATCGTTCAAGTTTACCTTTATAAGGTATAGGCTAAGCGAGTCTAATATTTAATCTAACATCACCATAAATCGCCAAAAGTGGCTATGTTTACTTTCGAATAATCGATTAATATAAATAAATAGTCCAGTTTGATTTACATTTGTTTCAGAAGTGTGCAAAATCAAGCTATTGCAAATAACTAAAGGCGCGAAAGCTACATGAGAGTAGAGTTTATTAACCCATTTTTATCATCAATGCTTAATGTAATGTCAACAATGGCACATATGGAATTAATTCCAGAAAAGCCAACGTTGAAAAAAGATGAAACCTCGATGGGTGATGTATCAGGGTTAATAGGTATGATCAGTCCTGAAGCTAAAGGCTCTCTATCTATTACATTTGATGCTCCTTTAGCACTAGCAACAATGAAGGGAATGGTTGGCGAAGCACCCGATGAGATAAATGACGAAATAACAGATTTAGTGGGTGAGATCACTAATATGGTTACTGGTGGCGCAAAACGTTTACTTAGTGAAAAGGGCTTTGATTTTGATATGGCAACCCCTATTGTTGTTTCTGGAAAAAATCATAGCATTCATCATAAATCCAAAGGACCTGTCGTCGTTATCGCACTACGAGGCGAACTGGGTAAGGCCTACATTGAATTTTCTTTTGATGAATAATTAATTGACTATTGGCTGCTCTTTTCCTGACATATAGTTATCATTCTCTCGTTATATTGGCGCATAAAATTGAGCTCTTTTTTACGCGCTAATCGCTCCTCTTCAGAGCGAATAACATCCCCCGTATTAGAGTTATATTTTTTTCCACATAATGCAATCATTGCTTGATAATCTTTAGGGTGTACGCCAGGAATATTGATACTTCTTGTTGACGTAGTCTGTAACCGATAGTCTTTATTTTCTATTGCTAACGCCAGTGCTTGGTTTAGCTTTTCTTCATCAGTATGTTCCAAGATACTTGCCGGTGTCTGATTACTTTCCTGTGTACTTTCTTGCATTGTTTCTTCTAAATTAGTGTCAGTTGTGGCTGTGCTATCAACAAAAGTTTGATTTGTACAACTCGCACAAAAGGCCACGACTAACGTTAGGATGCTCCATTTCATTTGCTACAACTCCTTTTTTGACGCCATAGTAACGCAAAGGTGAATAATAATAACCAAGACATACTACCAGATGATTTATCATTGCCTGCTTCAGGCTCTGAGGTAGGCTCTGTCTTTGCTTCAACGGTAAGATTAACCAGCTGTACGGAACTACTGACATTGTCTTTACTTATCACAACAGACACTACAAGCTCGCCAGAAAAATCACTGTTTGGCGTAACCGTTTGCCCTAGGAAAGTATAATTATCACCCGCTTGAATTGTTATTGAATCTGCCGCTTCACATGCATAAGTAAATAATGCATTGGTTAACTCAATACTGTTTCCCTGAACAAGCGAGATAGCTTGTTGGCTAGTAATTACAAGATCCTTAGCAGCTAATGCCTTATTAATATTAAAGGCTCCTTGGTTTACGGCATAAAAAATATTATCACTACAAACAAGCTTAATTCTAGCTTCAGCAGTATTAATGTCATTCGGACAAAAACTGTCTATTGATAGCGTAGCATTACCGTTATTACTTATATTATTAGCTAGCGTTATATCAAAACTTTCTCCATTATTTTTTGAAAGTAAAACGTCAACAGCCGCACAATTAATAGGTAAGGTATCAGTCTGAGCAACTTGCCAACTTATATTATTATCACTTTCTGTCCAAACATCTTCTGCTAATGGGGTATTAAGAGAAAAAGCTTCTCCTGAATCAACAACCGTTAATGTAGTCTCATCATAACTAACACCGCCATTTTGATCAAAAACCATCAAACGAAAGTTAAGGTCTCTATTTGTGGTGGGTAATGATTCCCCGATAGTATGAGTGCCCGTAAGTACGTTTGATAATTGTGGAAAGAATCGAGTGGCATGTTCATTTGGTAGAAAAGCTCGAAATAAAGGTCGTGTTCCATCGTCCACTTGCTCGGCAAGCGAAGCACTTTTTTCCCCTAAATCAAATTGTTGCCAACTATAACTCAGCTCATCGCCATCAACATCTGTAGCGGTACCTGATAATTTAAATGGTGTTCGTGCCGGAATAGTATAATCCAAACCGGCGTCAACAATAGCGACATTATTGCTATCAACAGAAGCAATACCACAGCTGTCACCAACGCTACTTTCTAAATAAGCATGTATTTGATCGATTGATCTTGCATGAAAAAATGCATCAGAATGCGACTGTAGATTTTGATCATCACAAAGCCCTGCATAAGACATAATTGTTGAGCCACTACCCACTTCATAAGCTGAGCGTTGTACACGATTACCAGAGCAAGCTCCTCCTGTACCATTGAAGCTGTGTTCAGCACCAAATTGATGGCCTATCTCATGAGCAACATAATCGATATAAAAAGCATCATTAGTAGGATTTAAGTCGCCAGTAACGCCATCACCTTTATATATTGGGTGGCACACAGCACCAAGCACAGCTAAACCGCCACCATCAGTATTAAGCACATGACCTATATCATAATTATCACTGCCAATAATACTATTAATAACACCTGTATTTAGCCCGCCATCATCACTGTTATTATTGAAGGGATCTGTTTCTGCGTCGGTAAAAACTAACAAATCATTATTTTCGACTAACTCTAATTTTATCGCTAAATCATGCTGATAAATTTGATTTAACCGGTTAACTAAAGTGATTATCTCTGCCATAGTAGTATCAACTGTACCACCATTAAATTCTGTATATTCTGCCGCTGCAGATATAGCGATACGATATGTTGTTAAGACACTTTCAGTGTTGTTAGCACCTTCTTCTTTACTCATTTTATTTCGTGATAAGCTTTCTAAAGCGGTAGATAACTGCGTAATATTTTTGGGTTGATGAAAGGTAAGTAATTTTTTATCTTGTACTCGGCTATTTTCTTTAATGTAACTTGTATATTTAGCATTTACACTATTAAAGACGCGTTGCACCTTTACAGGAGAAGCATTTTCTGAAGTTACTATTGATGATTGGCTTTTTGCTAAAGACTGGGCTGCTTTTTCTTCAATATAAATATTTTCAGGCTCAACAAAAACCCGTTCTCCATTATAATAAAACATGCCATGAAAACCATTGGATGTAATATCAAAACGACCGGTATTGTTGCTATTATCAACCGCTACCCCCGAAAATGTTCGAATATGAGGGTATTTTTTAGCAAGCCCTTCAGACATCACACTTTCAGGCGTTAATTCAAAATTAACGAGTGCGCCACTAGGTAATGGTAATGCAATGATTATCGCCTTATCATCACTAAACAAAGCGGTTTGTAATTCTGGTGTGTTGAGCGTTAATAAGCCTGAACTAGTATCTTGATGAAAAATGCTTTTAGCTTTCACGGTTGGTTCTTGAGCATAAACCAATGTTGAAAATACACTTTGAGTACATAATGCTAATACACCCCCAAAAGTAACCTTTTTTAATAGTTTTGCTTTTTTCTGTAAATTCATACTGACCGCTCGATAGTAAAATAGTTATTTGTCATCAAAAGATGTTTTTAGTTGGAAAGCATACGACTCGATTTAATCTTCTTGCCACTGTGGCTTAATTAACGCTTGATATCATTAATTAAGATTTTATCCTATGCGCTAAGATTAACGAGTATAGAACAAAAAAGCCACTGACAATGCAGTGGCTTTACTTTAAAACTTGCTAACAAAACTCAACGTAGCAAAATATATACACTAGTTGAGACTTTGTTTAAGCCTGTGTAACCGGATTATTAACTGACTTTTGTTTCTTTTTACGACTAAAAACACCACGTAAATCTTCAATAATCACATATAAACTTGGAATAAAGATTAACGTAACTACAGTGGCAAAAAGCACACCAAACGACAAGGATACTGCCATTGGGATAACAATTTGCGCCTGAGCACTGGTTTCAAAGAAGATGATAGGCACTAAACCAATAAAAGTGGTTAATGAGGTTAGCATTATTGCTCTAAAGCGCTTAGTACCTGCATGGATAACAGCGTCTTTTAAACGCTCTCCACGTTTACGCGCATTATTGACATAATCAACCATTACCAAGGAATCATTCACCACAACCCCTGATGCCGCTAAAATTCCCATAATGGATAATGCACTTAAATCCATCCCTAATATAAAGTGCCCAAATACAGCACCAATCACACCAAAAGGAATTACCACCATAATCATACACGCTTGTGAGTAGGACTTTAGCGGAATGGCAAGTAAAGAGAAAATAACCATTAACGAAATCATAAAGTCTCTGAATTGCTCACCTGCGCTATCCATTTCTTCCTGAATACTACCCGACAATTCACTTTGAACACTCGGATACTGCCTTAACAGTTGAGGAATATAGTTATCACGAATATCTTTGGCTATTTCAAATGGTTCAACTTGCTCAGAATCAACACTTGCCCAAACATTAATTGTACGATTACCACCCTCACGACGAATAAGTGTAACGCCATCTGTTAATGATATTTCAGCAAGTTCAGATAATGGTAATTCAGCACCATTAGACGTTTGAATCATCACATCATCAACATGGCCAATACTACTACGTTGCTCAAGTGGATAGCGTACCATCACTTTTATCTCTTCACTGTTACGTAAAATACGTTGTGCTTCAAGACCATAAAAACTATAGCTAACTTGTGATGCTACCTCAGCTAAAGTTAACCCTAAACTGTAAGCTAATGGCTTAAGTTCCAACTGAACTTCTTTAGCACTGGTTTGACGAGAATCATTAACATCACCAACACCTTTTAACGAATTAAGTTTAACCTTTAAGTCGTTTGCTGCTGCGAGTAATTGTGCATCGTCAGTACTTTCTAATTTAAAAGCAACGTCACCATCATCGCGACCGCCGCCAAATAAATTATCATTGATAGATAACGATTTAACGCCAGGGTAATCAGGAATAGCTTTTCGCCATAAATCCGCTAATTCAAAAGTATTAATCGCCCTTTCTTTTGGAATAACTAACTTAACCATCACATTACCACTAGTACGGCTACGTAAATCAACCTGCATATCAGCAATCATTGAACTGCCATATTGTGCTTGAATATCATCATCAACGGCGTAAAGAATACGTTCAATATTCAACAATACTTCCAATGTGGATTTCTCAGCAGCATCTACGTTCATTTCAATACTGACACTAGGAAAATCATGTGGGATTTGAGGCTGACCAATATATCGAACAAAACCACCGCCAAATAAGCCAGCACTTAACAACATTAAGCTAATAAAAAACATTAACACCGCATAACGATATTCAATACACATTGTTAATGCTGGTCGATACATAGTGTCAATAAAAGCTTTTAATTTAATATCAATCCAACGACGAAGCCTATCTAGCGGATTTTTAGGGTTAAAGGTCTTTATTTTCATTTTAACTAAATGCGCAGGTAAAATGAGTTTCGATTCGATCAGAGAAAAAATTAAACAAAGTACAACTACCGCACCAATAGCTTTACCAAATGCAGAAGAAGGCCCTTCACCAAAAAGGAAAGGTACAAATACCGCAATAGTAGTTAACACCCCAAAGGTAGCGGGCATTGCGACACGCTTAACACCACGAATAACATTTTCGGTTGAATGTCCATGCTCTTCTATTTCATCATGCGCACTTTCCCCCATGACAATCGCATCATCTACAACTATCCCGAGTACAAGAATAAAAGCAAACAGGCTAATAATATTAATAGTGACACCAACAAACTCCATTGGCATCACTAATAGCGTACCTAGAAAACACACAGGTAACCCCATCATCACCCAGAATGCTAAACGTACACGTAAGAACAGTGCTAGCATAATAAAGACTAATACCGCGCCGCTTTCCATGTTGCTTAACATCATGTTTAAACGGCCTTCAAGGTAGTAGGTCATATCAACCCATGTCTCTAACTTCACACCTTTTGGTAAAACACTGTCTTTGCTCTTTACATAACTATTAATTACCTGAGCAACATCAGTAATACTTTGATTGTCGGCTGCCCCAATAAACAAGGTAACTGAATTCTTACCATTAAACTTAGAGTATTGAATGCCTTCTTCAAAGCCATCAATCACTGTAGCAACATCCCCTAATAATATTTTAGTACCATCAGCCAATGTAATAATAGGGATTTGTTCAAACTCATGACCACGATAAGCTTGATTCTCGACCCTAAGGTTTATATAACCATTTTCGGCACGAATTTGCCCAGCAGACATATTTCGAGATGAGCCACGTACAGCATTGGCTACATCGACAAAACTTAAACCATACTCTCTCAATTTGTCCTTACTGACTTCAACAGAAATTTCGTAATCTAAGCCACTATAGATTTCAGAAATATTTATTTTAGGTAATTGTTGAATTTCATGATGAATTTTACGCCCTAGTTCTTTTAATTCACTATTCGTTAAATCACCATACAAGCTAAGGTACATAACTTCTTGACGATACTTTTCTCTTTCAACTTTAATGCGTTCCATGCCATCAGGGAAACTTGAAATGGAATCAATCGCTGATTTAATTTCTTCGAGTACCACTTGAGGATCGTAATCGAGCTCTACTTCAAAAAAACCATTAGAAAAATTTCTGTTAGAGTAAGTAATTACACGTTTAAGACCTTGCACTGTTTTCAGTGCCTCCTCGATCTTAATGGTAATACCTTCCTCTACCTCTTGCGGGGCTGCGCCAGGATATTGCGCAACATAGGAAACCCAGTTGATTTTTACTTGTGGAAACATTTGCTTGTCAATAGTTTTTATGGTTAAAAAGCCACCAATCAAAATAAAAACCATTAACAAGTTAGCTGCTATAGTATTACGGGCAAACCAAGCAATAATACCGGTATTAGTATCAATAGACTCATCAATTTTTGAGGGGTTCTTCTCTGTTTTTGCGCTACTATCCGAAAGAGAACTCATCATTACTCCCCTTCGTTTTCATTATTAACAACATCAATTTTTTCTGGTGATGTACTACTGTTATCATTTGTTTTTTCTTGTATATCAGTTACTAATGATAATTTCATTCCTTCTACAGGGTAATCTAATGAAGACACGATCAACTGATCACCATCAAGTAACCCTTTATTGATAACCACATCCCCTCCTTCTTGACGAACAATATTAACATCGGCGTAATGAAGTTTTGACTCGCTATCTAAAAGTGCAACTTGCTCGTTTACGACTAAATATTGAGGGACAATACTCGCATGTTCAATATTTATACCTAAAATTTTAGCTGTCACATAAGAGCCAAAACGTAACGGCAGATCATGCTCTTTGTTACTATGATTAAGGTAATAAGGATCTTGAATTTCGGCGACTAGGTAGGTCATTCGACTATTGTCATCAACAACACCTTCACTTCTCACTATTTTCGCTTGCCATTGTATTTCTTCACCAGCAAATGTACCGGATAAATTTACCGTTGATTGTAAACCTTGATCGATAAGATATTGTAGCTGGTTATCGGCAACAGGTAAGCGAACTTCGGCAATAGCCGTACCTAATAACATTCCTATTTCACTGCCCACACCGACAAAGGAGCCTAAGCCAATACTTCGGCTATTAATCATAGCATCATAAGGTGCTCTGATTTCAGTACGTTGTAAATTTCGCTCGGCACGTAAAATAGCTGCTTGAGCAGATTTAACATTCGCTAACTCTTGTGCAAGCTGCGGTTTGCGCAGGCTTAGTTCAGTAGGCGAGGTATCCGTTATCTGTTGCCATTCTTTTTCAGCAACCTTTCCTTGTGCTACTTCAGTTTCTAATGCAGCACGTGCCGATGCCATATTTGCCTGAGCGTCAATAAGCGCAGCATGATAATCATTAGGATCGATTCTAGCTAATAATTGACCTTTTTTAACCAAACCACCACGAACGAATGTATCACTTAGTTCAACAACTTCACCACTTACTTGCGCAACAATCGTTGTTTCATATTTGGGTTTTACAACGCCATAAGAGCTTACTTTCATCGTCATTGGCATGACAGTAATATTTTTAACTTCAACGATTGGTGTATTATCCACTTCAGCTTTTTCTTCTGGTGGTTTTTTCATACTAGAAAAACCAATATAAGCACCAATACCAATAGCTAAAATGGCGATAGGTATGATAATTTGTTTTTTACGAGCCACTGTTTTATCCCTTTAATAATCTAATTTTATTTTTATACAGAAAACGAATATCAATTCTCTGATTATCTGAATGAACAATAACGAATATGGTATAACGAAATTTATCAAACATGTTACTGTTTATTACAAAAAACACGCCTATTTGTAAAAAAAAACCAAAAACACCAATTCTGTATATTTATCCCTTATTTATCAATATATTGCAATATTTATTTAAAAAGAGATTTTTAGATAAAAATATCATACACTAAATAATTAAGTCACTTATTGGCTTATTTCACCACTTTTTAACTTTTCACAAATAATACCTGTTAAATTAACAACTTTTGTACGAAAGGATTAATCATGTTTAATAAAATAACCGACTTCTTCAATAACTTACTAGATTCCAAAGCTGACAATACTCAGTGTCAACTTTCTATAGAGATTGCTTCTGCGGTACTACTTTGTGAGGTAATGCGTGCGGATAGTGTTTTTACCGAAAGTGAACAGGATACCCTTAGCAATATTTTAGCTAAACAATTCAACCTGAATGTCCAAGAAGTCAGTACTGTTTTACAACAAGCTTTTGAGTTAAGTGAAAATGCTAGTGATTTTTATCAATTTACGTCTAAATTAAATCAACACTACTCCTTAGATGATAGGATCGAAATTGTGTCATTATTATGGAAAGTTGCCTATGCTGATGGTGAATTAGCAAGTATTGAAGAACATATCATTCGAAAAATCGCTGATTTACTTCATTTAAGACACAGTGAATATATTGCAACTAAAATTGCAGCGGAACAGTTTGCCAAATGAATAGATTTACCACCAAAATAATTTATTAATGCGTAAGAGAATCGGTTATTATACTCATCAATATTTTCCCTACTTATAACGGCATTTTTAATGACAGATTCAACAGCACAACCTAGCAACTCACCTCATGTTGAAATAGGAAAATACAATACACTTACTGTTGTTGCAGTAACGCCAACTGGAGTTTACCTAGACGGTGGAGATTTAGGTGAAATATTACTTCCGAACCGACATGTGCCAAGTGATTGTAAAATTGGTAATAGTATTAAGGTTTTCATTTACTTAGATTCGGCAGAGCGAATTTCAGCAACCACTGAAAAAGTACTTGGTCAAGTAGGTGAGTTCGTATCCTTAAAAGTAGTACAAGTAAATAAAATGGGGGCCTTTTTGGACTGGGGGTTACCGAAGGATCTACTTGTTCCTTATAATCAACAACATTCTGAAATGGAAGTTGGAAAGTATTACTTAGTACGCATTTTTCTTGACCAACGTACAGAGCGTGTTGCTGCATCAAGTAAACTTGATAAATTTATTGATATTTGGCCCGCAGAATATCAACAAGGTGACAAGGTAAAATTAATTATAGGCGGAAAAACTGACCTAGGCTTCAAAGCCATAGTAAACGATTTACATTGGGGCTTACTTTACGACAATGAAATTTTTCAACCATTACGTATTGGTAAGAAAATAGATGGCTACATCAAACAAGTTCGCGAAGATGGTCGCTTAGATCTTATTCTAACTCGTGGTAGTAAAAACACAGTAAAGAGCTTTGCAGATAAACTTGTTGACGCTTTACAAAAGAATAATGGTTTTCTACCACTGCACGACAAAAGTGCACCAGAATTAATACAAAGAACGCTTGGGGTAAGTAAGAAAACGTTCAAGGCTACAGTGGGTAATTTGCTGAAAAATGGTAAATTAACGATAGAGAAAGATGGAATTAGGTTGAAGTAGTCAATCCTTTTGACTACTTTCATCTTTACAATTTAACGTAACATTGTAAACCAGCCCATAAGCATAGGCAGTAGAGGGAAAGCAATAAACGCTACTAAAATTAACGAAATTAAACCGAAACCTGTACTATCTTTAAAATCTTCATTCTGTGACATTGTGAGGATACCCTTAATAGGAAAAAAAACAGGCGTAGTCTAACGATTAACAAAACGAAAAAAAAGGTTTATTTGATCTATATCAAATATAATAATCAGTGATATATAAAAATAAACCTACTTGGCATAACTTATTAATAATAAATTGAGTCTTATACTTATTCCACACTCAATGAAATAGATAGTTATTATGTTGCGAAAAACCTGATATGCTTCTTTATTGACCAATACTTAATATGCTAAAAATAAGATCAACATCTTGCAAAAAACACATAAAATAACTAACAAATCAGATGATGAATTATATCAGCCTCATGTGGTTGCTGTCTTTTCTTTGGTTGGCATGTCAATCCTTGCCACTATGGCGGTTATCGCATTATTTAACCAAACTTATATCTTAGCTGTAACTTTATTTGGCTCAAGTTTGCTATTTTTTATGGGCTACTATGTTTATAAAAAGTTTAATAATTCGATATTTAGCTCTGCGATTGTTCTATATTCGCTTTATTCTCTTATGTTTTACCTTGTTTATACTGGAGGTGTAGCACAGACAGGACCATTATGGATATTTATCATTCCTCCTATCTCGTTATTTATTCAAGGTCTAAAATACGGCTTAGTCAATATTGCGATGTTCGTTGCCGTTATCAGTATTATAATGTTTATACCAACAGATGTTATGACACATGCGCCATACAGTATGGAATTTAAATTACGTTTGTTATACTCGTTTTTAACCGTGACAGCTCTCTCTGCACTATATGAATACTCTAGAGAACGCTCATATAAAAGCGCATTAAGGTTAAGTGAAAAGTATCAACAACTCGCTAATTTTGACCCGCTAACCCAGCTATCAAATCGTCGTGGTGCCCTTGCTATTTTACAACAAGAACAAGCTCGTATATCACGTAAAGAAGATCCATTGTCTATTATTTTATGCGATATAGATTATTTTAAAAAAGTAAATGATCTATATGGGCATAACGCTGGTGATGCTATTTTAATAGCGCTAGCAAAGATATTTATGTCTAATATGAGAGAACAAGATTCTATTGCACGCTGGGGCGGAGAAGAATTCTTATTTATTTTGCCACAAACAACAGCTGCCAATGCCAATGTTGTGGCCGAAAAAATTCGAGGTCAGATACAAAACCATACGACTTTTTATCAAGATAAAGCAATTAAGGTAACTTCGAGTATGGGTATTGAGCAATTCGATGGCACGAAAAGTATTGATGAAGTGATCAATAGCGCAGATAAACACTTATATAAAGCTAAAGATGCAGGCAGAAACCAAGTTTTTCCTAAACTAGAAACTACTGACGATTTGTAGACCTAGCTTCCACTTACGGCCCAGTTTTAAAATCATTCAGGTTTAATAGCAACAATTTGTGCGATAGCTTGCTTCGCATGGTTACCTTGTGAGGTAAAAACCTCTCCTTCAAAACTATACAATATTTTCCAATCTGAAAAATATTCAAGCAGTTCATTAGGCTTTAATAAAAAATTAGAATTTTTAGGCCTGCCTAACTTTGCTTGTTTTTCTGTGAAGGTTTCATAAATAATCATGCCCCCTGGTTTTACAGCAGCTTTAATCTGCGTCATCAGCGGACG
This sequence comes from Colwellia sp. 5_MG-2023, assembly GCF_030547795.1. NCBI lineage: Bacteria > Pseudomonadati > Pseudomonadota > Gammaproteobacteria > Alteromonadales > Colwelliaceae > Colwellia > Colwellia sp. 5_MG-2023. The sequence goes on from NZ_JAUOPW010000003.1 coordinate 163,016, forward strand.
ATGTAAGTAACGAAAAACCATAATAGCGTCAAAGGTTTCTGCCTTTAATGGTTTATCGTTACCTTGATCAAAATGGACTTGATCAAAATGATCTTGCTCAAAATCTACCTGCCAATATTGCGCTAACTTTTGTGTATTTAGCTGCAAACGATTAACGGCCTGTTCAACCTGCTTTAGTGATTCACCATTAATATCAGCAAAAACAACATTAATATCATTCTCAAGTACATGCAGACCATTTCGCCCTTCACCACAGGCAAGATCGAGTACCTGCGCTTTACTATCAAACGTTAGCAGCTGCGATGACAATAAGTATTTATCTATTAATGATGAATGTTTCAAACCTAAATTCCAGCAATTATACGACGTTATATCTCAAAGTAATTGGTAAAAACTTTATAAAGTTCAGTCCCTTGATTCACACTTGCAGAAGCGAAATGTAAAATAGGAAGGACATCTTTATCAAGAATAACATTATGTAATGGATTACCATCACCGTAATTATCCATTCTTAAAATACGTGCTAATGGCTTACCTGCGGGTAGAGGCTTACCAAATTCAGCTAAATAATCCACCATCCCCCCCATAGGAGAGTACAATGCTTTATAGTCTTTTAAATAACAAGCATAGCGTGTCATTTCTTGAGGTTGATACCCTAATGACTCAGCTTTTTGTAACGATACCTCTTCAGAAGGGGTTTCTAGGCAACTACTAAGCCCAATCACACCTTTGTACTGTAAGTAGCTTAAAATACCTAATGCGTCTTGATGCGCGACATCCAAATCAATTTGCTCTTGAGAGCCCAGCTCTACAGTAAAACTCTCTTTAGCAAAAGCCCCCTCGCCCATGACAAAGTTTCGATCTAACTTTTTATAGGCTTGTTGCAAGCTCCACCAAGGACAAAAAGTTGCTTCATCCATTGCACCATCGAAATCATTAGGAATAAAAAGGGTATGAGGTATATCAAAGTAGCTAGCACTTGCCTTCGCGTATTCAGGGCAATATAAATGTTTACTTGAAATGGGGCCAGTATGTAAGTCGAGTACTATATCAGCTTGATGTGCCATACGTTGTAACTGATAAGCAATGCGTTGACCAGTAGTCAGTCCCCAAATATTATGATCCAACTTTTGTTCAATTTGATCGATTAATACATTTTCAAATCCTACTCTAATTTCATCTTCACTCGCATTAATATTTTGCTGAGCAAAAGGTACTATAATTGACTCATCAAAATGGTACATTCTATTCCAGTTCACGCCCGTAATAGGGTCAAATCGACCTAATGTATATTCACCATTTTTATGGTTACAAGCCACAGGATTGGCATAAGGTACCAAAGTAATATCACTTTGAATTTTGCAATCTTTTAATAGCTCTAGCAACTGAAAGATAACTGCATTTCCTTGTACTTCAGCACCATGCATATTTGCTTGAATATAAACATTAGGCGCTGTACTTTGAGTTCCAGAGGCTGTATTACTTTTTTCACTTTCAAACGAATAAACAGGCACGGTTAACTTAGCGCCACTAGCCATTTCCCCAACGTGCATAATACTTTTTTTGAAGGTATTCATCATTTATCTCATTTATTAACCGGTATAGGCAAAACTACGCGAATATTACTCGAATACTATTCGAATACTATGCAAGGTATGAACTCGCAGGTTTCGCAGCTCTAACTTCAACTAATTTATTTTCTTGAATTACATATTCTGCCGCCAATTGGTGACATAAGAAAAACGGCATGCTTTCAGTAAACCCATAGGCACCACAATAACCAAAAACTAATTCATCACCAACCTCAACATCTTTTGGTAAAGATAAATGACCAAGTTTATCCATACTTGTACAAAGAGGCCCATGTAAATCAAAGTATTGGCTTGACTCATTCGACTGACGAAGTAAGGTAACTGGAAAAGGTTGATCTGTTATTGCTGGACGAATAAGATGGTTAATACCTGCTGCCAACACCAATTGTTCTTGACCATAATTAGTTTTTCTATCAATTACCGGAACAACATAATAGCCACATTCAGCAACCGCAAAACGACCAAGCTCTAACCAAAGCTCATCAACGCCAGCCTTGGCTTTAATGTCAGCTAAATCGGAAATAATTTGCTGCCATGCTAACGTTTTACCTTCACCAAGATAATCGATACCTAAGCCACCGCCTAAATCAAGAATTTTTAGCTCCATACCAATATCGTTGGCAAGTTCAGTGAGTGGCTTAACCATTTGCCCCCATAAGGAATACATTTTTTCATTACTGAGCATGTTGCCCCATTGAAAAATATGTAAACCACAAATATTTAATTCGGGATAGTCACTTACTTTAATGTGTTGCCATTCTTCTACCGATAAACCAAAAGGCGTTAAGCTATTACCACCTAATGGATTCTTTTCACCATCAGGCCACTGTAACTGTACACGCAGTAATACCGTTGGTTTTTCACTAGCTGGCTTTTCCTTAACAACTTCATTAAGCCAAGTCAGTTGATTTAAGCTTTCAATCACAAAAGTACCGACACCTTTTTTGACAAAAGCATCAAGTTGTTTTTTAGATTTAGCGGGACCTGTATTCAAAATACGGCTAGGATTCACACCTTGTGCTAATACTTGTGATAACTCACCGGTGCTAGCAACATCAAAATCAAACCCTTCACTATCTAATGTTTGAATAACTTTAGATAAAGGATTGGCTTTAACAGCAAACCAAAGCTTAATCACATCTTGTTGCTGTAATGTCGCAAGGTGTTTTTTTAACGTATCTAATTGATAGACAAAATAGCCTTGTTCATCTTCGGGCGATTGATGAGCTAATAACGTACTTTCAAGATTGGTGTCGAACCAAGTAGGTTTAGTCATAATATTTCAATTCATTTATTACACTGTAAGTTTCAATTAATTCATTATTATTAATAATCTAGCTTTAAGCTATATAGTTCAAGTTAAAAGCAAAAACACGGAATTGATCATCAATCAATATTCCGTGTTTTTTATGCTTAAGCGTTTAGCCCATTCTTTGAAAATTAAAATACTTTCCCAAGAATTTATAAGTACTTTAACGCTTAACTTGCACTATACAGCAACAAGTTGAACAATTAACGAAGGATAGATTCTAACTCTAATGCCGCATCACTTTGTTCATCACGATATTTAACGATCAACGCACATGCCATGTTCAAGCCTTGTGCTTGCGCCCAATCTCCTTTTACAGGGCGAGTGCCCGGAACAACAATAGCATTTTCTGGAATTTCAGCGCCTTTTTCACGCATCACTTCATTAACACAATCATATACTGGTACTGATTTAGATAATGAAACACCTGGTGCTAGTACAGCGCCTTTTTTCACTACAATACCTTCAACAATAACAACACCGGCACTCAAGAAAGCATTATCTTCAATAATTACTGGGCTAGCACCGATCGGCTCTAATACACCACCAATTTGAACCGCAGCTGAAACATGAACATTTTTACCAATTTGAGCACATGAGCCAATTAGAGCATGGCTATCAACCATAGTACCGGTATCAACAAATGCACCAACGTTAATATAAGCTGGTGGCATAATAATGACGCCTTTAGCAACATGAGCACCAGCACGTACAGATGAACCGCCCGGTACTAAACGAACACCATCCTCAGGTGTAAACTGACGAGCAGGTAAATTATGTTTATCAACAAAACCTAAATAGTTATCACCAAAAGCAATGTTTTCACCCGCTTTAAATGCCGCTAAAATACCTTGTTTTACTTCAACATTGGCATGCCAATTACCGTTTTCATCTTGAGTTGCTGCGCGTAGTGCACCAGTTTCTAATTGTGCTATTACATCTTGCCAATTCATGCGATATTCCTATTTTCATGTATATTTATAAAAGAAGATTGATTAGCTTGCACTAACCATTGATTAATTTTTTCATCAAATGCCAATAACTCTGTATTATCGGTTAATTCAAGGTGTGTTAATGGCGCTCGCAATATCGGTGTTTTAATATTTTGTTGCTGCTGCATTAACATTTTGACTGGGATAGGGTTAGCAACACAAAATAGTGCTGCTACAGCCCTGTTCCATAATGGAAACATAGTGTTGGTTTGCCCAACTAAACATAGTTGAACATACGTTTGTGTTGCTTGAGGCCATGCATTAGCGCAGACCGAGACTAAACCTTTCGCACCTGCCGGTACTAGATATGGCATCATGGCATCTTCACCACTATAAAGTGCTACACCTGGGCATTGTTCACGGTAATTAAGAAATTTATGTAAATCGCCACTTGCCTCTTTCATTGCCCAACAATTTGGATGATTTTGCAAATTTTGTAAGGTTTCAACGGGAATTTCCACGCCACTACGAGAAGGCACGTTATATAACATACAGGGGAAATTAGCAGCATCTAGTAGAGCTTTAAACCATTGTGTTTGGCCAACGACACCAGGTTTAGCATAAAGTGGGGTTCCAAGTAAAAAACTATCAATAGGTAACTGGTTACAATAATCAACCCAGTTAATTTGTTCTGCTAGATTAGAGCCACCAACAGCAACCATTAACGGTGTATTAAGCTGTAGACTGCACACAAACTCAACAATACTCATTTGCTCATCACGGGTTAATGCTAAACCTTCACCTGTGCTACCAAGTAACAGTATACCGTTACCTGCTTCAGCTTGTGCTATTGCGATTCGTTCTAGACTAGTAAAGTCAATTTGATTATTTTCTAAAAATGGCGTCACTAAAGCTGTCCATAAAGAACAAGCGTCAAGGTTTCTGTTGCCAATAAGTTGGGAATTTATATTTGTAGGTGATTGTGTATTCATTGCTCTCGAACTCATAATGTTTATATCGGCTTAAGCACAATACAAATTAGTTCGGAGGGCTTTAAGGTATTCACAATAAAGAGCTAAGTATAACAACCTTATGTTAAGGCTATTATTGGCTTTTATGCAAAGACCAGAAGCTCTCCACTCAATTATAACCTACCTTCTATTAAGGTAGCTCAATATCAGTGACAGTTGTCGGGATTCAGCCCTTAAACTTTGGTTAGACACCAAGGTAAACAACCGATAAGTGTTTTATCAAACAAATACTTATCTCGGCGCTAATCCCCCTCATTACTATTATCAGATTTTGATCTCTGTGCAAAATAACATTGCAAATAATAACTACCTGGTTAACGCTCCTCTTCTGGCCCCTTTCCTCATAACTATTAACATTTTATTTGTATTCCTATCAGTAACTGCCGTCATCATTTATAAAATATAAACATTGCTGACACTTATCTTGATGGTTTATCTAAAATATCAATAATTTAGAGGTGAACTTTTGATATTAAATCAAAAATCTGAATTAGGGACGCCGCTATTTAAACATTGTTATCACTTTTCTGTCAATATCGAAATATTCAGACTATAGAAAAAACCTTGAATACAGTAGAATACTATCTTCTAACTTATTCACTGTTAATCATCATTATGTCAACTTCAAACATCAGCCAAATATTAGTACGAAATAGTGCACTATTATCGGCTAAAACGCCCTTATTTATTAATTTAATGGCAGATGGTTTTATTGAAAGCTATCTACTTGATAATCCAGAGGCACAATTAAGTTGCCATAATACTAATTTTGTCGATTATTTAGCGATAAAAAACAAATTTGATAAACAGGTCGAAACAAGTTTTGCTAGCGAATATAAAACTGAACGACAACACGACTTAGTTGTGATTAACTTCCCAAAAAGCAAAGATGAACTTGCTTTTACTTTTGCGGTGATTGCCCCTTATTTAAGCAACGATGCTAAAGTAATCTTAGTAGGCGAGAAGAAAGGTGGCATACAATCTAGCACTAAATTAACCGGAGAATTTCTTCAGAATTGTCAAAAAATAGATGCTGCACGTCATTGTTTACTCTTTGCCGGCATCGTTAACCCTGAAAATTTAAATAAGCCGTTCAATATTGAAGGCTGGTTTAAACAATATCAAATTAATATCAACAATATATCGCTTACTATCGCTTCATTGCCAGGTGTTTTCAGTCAGAAGAAGTTAGATATTGGCACCGCATTATTATTAGATAACTTACCTCAGTTTATGCAAGGAAAAGTGCTAGATTTTGGTTGTGGTGCAGGTGTTATCAGCTGTTTTATCGGTAAGAAGTTTGAATCTACCCAATTAGACTTACTGGATGTAAGTGCTTTAGCAATAACATCAGCCCAAAAAACACTCGCATTAAATAATTTATCTGGTACTGTTTTTGCCTCAAATAGTTTATCTAACGTAGCAGGAAAATATCAACATATAGTCTCTAATCCGCCTTTCCATCAAGGCACCAAAACCAGTTATCAAGCAAGTGAGGATTTTTTAAGAGGAATTAAGCCTCATATTGAGCCTCGTGGAGATATCACCATAGTTGCCAATAGTTTTTTACAGTATTTACCGATCATGCAAGAATACATAGGAACAACCAAACGATTAATTAATAAACAAGGATTTAACATTTATCACTGTAGAGCTAATTAATGGTCAACCAGACTTGATAAATGTATTTTTTTCAGCGATGGTTATGCCATGAAAACAAAAAATAAATTAATATCTAATCGAAGATTTTTACTCGCCAGTATTTTAGGCGTAGCTTCTTTCGTAATAGTCATTATTCTAACCAGTATTATCTATATTGTAGAAACTCAAGAAGAGTTAAAGTTAGAAAAATACACTCGCGCTTGGGCCAAATCTATTGCTCAAGCCAATGTAACCTACTTAGTTGAAAATACAAAAGGCGCCGAAAAAAGAGCAAACGCTAACCTAAAAAAACTCGTGACAGCTGACTACATTAATTATATTCATATTTATAAAAAAGAAGGCACTGAAACGACTTACTTTACTGGTTTTAATAAAAGCATCTATCATCCAGCAATTCCAAGTAAAGTTGCTCAAATAGATGAATTACTAACTCTTAAAAATCAAAAAAATAATTTAGAGTTAGTGGTAGAAATAAAACAAAATAAAACCATAGTCGGTTATTTGTATATTCAAGCAAGTAAAAAAAACATTCATGATTTTAGTCGACAGCTAACGTTCACTGCGATTGCATTATTGCTATTCGCTTTAACGCTCTTCTTTATATTAGCATCTTCAATTAAAAATAAAATCAATCAATTACTCACTACTTTAGTTGAGTCATTACAAGAAATATCACACAGTAAAAACTATAATGAACAAATAGACCCCCTACCACTTATTGAATTTGATATTTTAGCTCAAAACATTAATATTTTATTAAATAGAACAGCGAAGCACATCACAAAAAAAGATAACACACACCAACAAGCCTTATTAGAAAATAATATATTGGCAGAAAAGGTACAGGCTAGAACGAATGCTTTAAAAGAATCTAATCAAGAGTTGCTTTCAACTTTGGAAAAATTACATCAATTTCAAGGGCAGTTGGTTGAAACCGAGAAAATGGCCTCTCTAGGCGACATGGTTGCAGGTATTGCCCATGAAATAAATACCCCGATTGGTTTGGGTGTTACGGCCTCAACACTAATGAATGACCGTTGGATGGAAATAAAACAAGCCTTTGAAGATAAAACGTTAAAATCCAGTCAGCTAAAAAAATTCCTGACTCAGGGTGAAGAAAATATAGAGATGATTTACCGAAACCTAGATCGGGCTGCAAAATTAATTTCTAGCTTTAAAAAGGTGGCAGTTGATCAAACAAGCACAGAAACAAATTCGTTCAATTTTAAAACGCTGCTTGAAGAAGTATTTATCACCTTAAAAGCGAAACTACATGAACAACATATTGATCTCATTATAGACTGTCCTGACAACCTTATTGTTGAAAGTAAAGCCGGACAGATTAACCAAATATTGGTTAATCTTATTTTAAATTCAATTATTCATGGTTTTGAAGGCAAGACTGATGGTGAAATAACTATCTCTGTATTTTATCTGAGTGATCAATTACATATAAGCTATAAAGACAATGGTACAGGTATTGATGAAAGTGTAAAATCGAAAATATTTGCTCCTTTTACCACAACTAAACGCGGTAGCGGTGCAAGCGGTTTAGGACTCCATTTAGTGTTTAATATTGTGACCCAAGCCTTAAATGGACATATCGATTTTGAAAGCGAAATAGGGATAGGCACTAAATTTAATATCATTTTTCCCGCTTTACTTACCTTAGAACAATAAATAATGGTAATAGTTTGCAATATAATTGTTATTTAATTTAGACTTAGTTAACATGGTTTACAAAGTGTTAACTATACTTTCACGATAAAACAATAATATTAAAAATTCGCTTGAACATCTCTATTAAATTAACGGAATTGGCATGGAAAATTATCAAATACTCATAGTAGAAGATGAAGACGTTACACGTTTCAATTTACGCAATTTATTTGAAGCTGAAGGTTATAATGTATTTGAAGCATATAACGAAGAAACGATGACCATTATGCTAGAGCAGCAAGATATCAACCTAGTGATCATGGATATTAATCTTCCGGGGAAAAACGGCTTATTACTAGGCAGAAATTTGGCAAGTAATAAAAATTTAGGGTTAATATTCTTAACAGGTCGTGATAGTGATATTGATAAAATACTAGGGCTAGAAATTGGTGCTGATGATTATTTAACAAAACCATTTAACCCTAGAGAGTTGACCATTAGGGCGCGTAATATTTTAAGCCGTATTGGTAACAGTAAAAACGACATCGAGTTAGAACAACCTATTGTTACTTTTAATGAGTGGAAATTAAATGGTCATTCACGCGAAATGACTAGTCCAACAGGAGAAGTAATTCCTATTCCTCGCGGAGAATATAGAGCGTTACGTTTATTAATAAAAAATGAAGGCAATATTGTTTCTAGGCAAGAATTAATTAAAGAAATGACTGGTCGAGATTTGCGAGACAATGATAGAACTGTTGACGTAACAATTAGACGATTACGTAAACATTTCGAATCAAATGATAATACCCCTGAACTAATCAATACCATACATGGTGAAGGTTATCGTTTTGTAGGTAAAGTAACCTAGCCTTAACTACAATAAATATAAATTAACAACCATTAAGCTACAAACCTGAGAGCCAATCATCAAAAGCGGCTATCGCTTGTTTATTATGAATTTTAAGCTCAGCAAGTTGTTGAGCTTTACCACTCGTACCCATTGTGGTTTTTTCCATTTCTTTCAAGCGTATATGTAATGACTTTAAACCAACGCTACCTGCTGCACCTTTCATTTTATGACAATGTTCTTGCCATAATTGTGAGTTATCGCTCAACAATGAACTTTCAATATCATTAATATATAAAGCCACCTGTTGAATATATAAATCAAACATTTGTTTTACCACGCCGTGACCTAAGCGTTGTACATAGTCACTAAGCAGCTCTTTATCTAACTGTGTCGACTCAACATTTTCATTCATAAACCACCTACCATCTTATTTATAGTGCGTTACTTATTAACATAACAAGTGAATGAATAAGTATTTGCTGCTTGAATTCTATTCTAAATGACTACGCAGTATCCATCCATAGTTTCACTTACATAATTAAAAATTAGTTTACCGCAAATCATCTTAAGCTAATAATTGATTAATTTTGAAGTAGTATGGCTATAAAAAATAAGATAGAATGTGCGCCCTTGAATTTACTTGTTGCGCGGTTATTTAGCTATCATCACGCAGCCTTAGTTAAGTAGCTATAGCTTAAAAAGCGGAGTCACAATGCCGACAACGATGCCTGATATTGCCAACCATACCACAGCCCAAACAGAAGGAACACTTGACTGGGTAGGGATGAGTAATATTGAAATGCCAATTATGGTCGCCTCAAAAGGCCAGAGCGAACGTATGGTTTCAGCCCATATTGATGCATTTGTTAATTTAAAAGAAGCTCAGGCTAAAGGCATTCATATGTCACGTCTGTATTTACTTCTCGACGAGTTATCAACCAGCAATGTACTGAACTATCAAAGTTTAGTAACACTTCTTGACGGCTTTATTAGTAGTCATAGTGATTTAAGTGACCAAGCAAAAGTTACTTTCAATTTTGATTACCACTTGCGTAGAAAATCTTTAATTAGCGGAAAAGAAGGTTGGAAGGCTTATCCTACCACTTTAATAGGCCACTTTAATCAGGGTAAGCTTGATATAGAAATGTCTATTAACGTACCTTACTCGTCTACCTGTCCTTGCTCTGCAGCTTTGGCAAGACAATTAATTCAGAAAGCATTTCAGGATAAATTCAACGATACTAATGTTGATTTAGATTCAATTCATGAATGGTTAGGTACAACCGAAGGTATTGTTGCTACACCGCACTCTCAACGCTCAGTTGCAGAGGTAAAAGTAAAGCTTAACAGTGATATTAACGACTTCCCTATTACTGATTTAGTTAATTTAATTGAAAACTCATTAAAAACACCGGTACAAGCTGCTGTAAAACGTGAAGACGAACAGGAATTTGCTCGTCTTAATGGACAAAATTTAATGTTTTGTGAAGATGCAGCACGCCGCTTGCAATACAGTATGAATCAAGCAGAAGGCTATGATGATTTTTGGTTAAGAATAAATCACCTTGAATCTCTGCATGCACATGATGCCGTTAGTGTAACGACTAAAGGGGTTGTTGGCGGTTATCAGCCATAGCTCTATAATATAAAAGAATAGTGCTTTAAGCATCTGCCCCATAAAGAGCCTCAACATTATTGCTGAGGCTTTTTTAATGGGCGATTACTCAACATAAACGTATTTCTTCTTTCTAAGTTATTCAATAACTCACATAAACTAACGCTCAACTAGTAACACTCATCTATTTTATTGTATTTATACCCATAAAAATTTTACCTCTTTATTCACTACTTCAAATTGGTTAAAAAATGACTTATAATTAATCTGTGATTTATACTAAAAAATATAATTTAGTTTAGCTATAAAGCATTTTCACAAAATAAATATAACCTCATGAATATATTAAAGTAATTAGAAAATAACATTTAAAAAATAAGATTAAAATAGTTTTCTAAGAACAACTTATCTTCTTATATATTCAAATAATATGCATATATATTCACAAAAAGATTGACTCAAAATCATTTTAAGCGTACTTTTGCCGGCCGCTTTAAATAATGATTTTCATTAATGGCATATCGTCCCGTAAAGACTCGGTAGAAGTCTGACGTTCGATGTTCAAAAAATTCTAAATGATGTTCTGAAGGATCAGCAGTATAAATTTTGAGCATTAAAAATATATGACTTAAATTAGCAAATAAAATTTAGCTAATAAAAATAGTTTGATGAAATAGGAATACGCAATGAATGATATGAGCAAAAAATCCCAAGGCCTTTACCGCCCAGAATTTGAACATGACAGTTGTGGCATTGGCTTTGTCGCTAATCTAAAGGGTAAAAAGTCTCACGACATTATCGAAAATGCACTCACTATGTTGAGCTGTATGGAACATCGTGGTGGTACTGGTTTCGACGTTAAAAGTGGAGACGGTGCAGGTATACTTATACAAATACCACACGATTTTCTAAGCCAAGAAATGGCGACTTTAGGATTAACTTTACCTGATGCCGGAAATTACGGTGTTGGTATGATCTTCTTCCCAAAAGATCCTGAACTGAGCAAAACCTGTAAAGAAACATTAAACCAAAATATTTCTGAGTTAGGTTTAACACTATTAGGTTATCGTAATGTCCCTGGCGATAATTCAATGCTAGGTGCAGCTTCACTTGAAACAGAGCCTAATATTGAACAAGTATTTATTGCTAAACCTGCTGAATTATCAGCACAAGAATTTGAACGTAAGCTATTTGTTTTACGTAAATATACTTCTCATCAAATTAATAATAGTCAAATCACTGAACGAGATGAATTTTATGTCACCTCAATGTCATCGACTAAAATTGTTTACAAAGGACAATTTACTACTGAGCAAGTTCGTCAATATTATTTAGATCTTCAAGACGAACGTACTATCTCTGGCTTAGCGATGTTTCATTCTCGTTTCTCAACAAACACTTTCCCAGCATGGCGTCGTGCTCAACCATTCCGATACATTGCACATAATGGTGAAATCAATACAGTACGCGGTAACATTAACTGGATGAATGCACGTGAGGCATTATTTAGTTCAGTTAACTTTAGTGATGCTGAATTGAAAATGTTAAATCCAATTTGTAACAAAGACAATTCAGATTCAGCCAACCTTGATATGGCAATTGAGTTACTCGTATTAAGCGGTCGTTCGCTTGCACAAGTAATGATGATGATGGTGCCTGAAGCTTGGCAAACACAAACAGATATGGATCCAACCAAACGCGCATTTTATGAATACTATGCTTGTATAATGGAGCCTTGGGATGGCCCTGCTTCATTATCATTTACTGATGGTAATATCATTGGTGCAACGCTCGATCGTAACGGTTTACGCCCTTCTCGCTACTTATTAACTGAAGATGGTACTTTGGTGATGGGCTCTGAAACAGGTACTTTATGTGTAGACCAGTCAACAGTTGTTGAAAAAGGTCGCTTACAGCCAGGTAAAATATTCATTGCCGATTTAGAACAGGGTCGCATCATTAGTGATGATGAAGTTAAGACTCAAGTTAGCTCAGCAAAACCTTATGGTAAATGGTTAGAAGAAAATAAAGTTGAATTAGACCAATTACCTTTACCAACAAGATCTATTGCACAACCACCATTAAAAGAACTACGTAAAATACAAAAAGCTTTTGGTTATACAAACGAAGATCTTAATTTAATCCTTGCCGGTATGGTAGGTACATCAAAAGAGCCATTAGGCGCTATGGGTACAGATACACCATTAGCAGTGTTGTCACATCGCCCACAACAACTTTCGCATTACTTTAAACAGTTGTTTGCACAAGTAACTAACCCACCAATAGATCCTATTCGTGAAGAACTGGTGATGTCATTACGCGGTTATATTGGTAGATCACTTAATCTACTTGATGAAACTGCAGGTCATTGTCACAAGGTTGAAATTGAGCAGCCTGTGCTAACAAATGAGCAGCTGCTTAAGCTACAACATATCGATAACAATCATTTGCAGTCGAAAACTATTAGCATTACTTTTAAAGCAAGTGGTGGACCTGGAGCCCTTAAAAGAGCACTTGACCGTATTTGTTTGTACGCAAAAAATGCGGTTGAAGATGATTATGAGATCTTAATATTAAGTGACCGTCAAGTTGACAGTGATCATGTTGCTATTCCCTCTATTTTAGCCACAGCCGCTGTTCACCATTATTTAATTCGTGAAAAATTACGTTCATCTGCCGATATCATTCTTGAATCTGCTGATATCCGTGAAACACATCACTTTGCCGCTGTCATTGGTTATGGTGCCGCTGCCGTTAACCCATACTTAGCATTAGAAAGTATGTATGGTTTACGTGACGAAGGCGTACTTGATAGCAATTTAACAAATGAACAAATTACCGCGAAGTACACTGCTGCAGTAGGTAGTGGTTTATTGAAAACCTTCTCTAAAATGGGAATTTCAACATTACAGTCATACTTAGGCGCACAAATATTTGAAGCCTTAGGTATTAACTCTGATGTTATTGACGAATACTTTACCGGTACCGTTAGTCGTATTGAAGGTTTAAGCCTAGATCAAATTGCGCAAGAAGCGATTTTACGTCATCGTGAAGGTTTCCCAGAAGCAAATCGTATTGCTATTGAAAACTTACTACCAACCGGTGGCGAGTACTCATGGCGCAACGATGGTGAACGTCATCTGTTCAGCCCTACAGTTATTCGTTTACTTCAGCATTCAACAGCTAGTAACAATATCAATCAATTTAAAGAATACGCAAAAACAGTTGATGACCAAAGTAAAGAAGCCTTTACTTTACGTGGTTTGCTCGACATCAGCAGTGATCGTCCTTCTATTGATATCAGCGAAGTTGAACCTATTGAAAATATTTTCAAACGCTTTGCTTCAGGTGCTATGTCATTTGGTTCAATATCATGGGAAGCACATACAACATTAGCGATTGCGATGAACCGCATTGGTGGTAAGAGTAACAGTGGTGAAGGTGGTGAAGATCCAATTCGTTTTACGCCGTTAGAAAATGGCGATTCAATGAACTCACGTATTAAGCAAGTTGCGTCTGGCCGTTTCGGTGTTACCAGTCATTACTTAGCTAACGCTGATGAATTACAAATAAAAATGGCCCAGGGCGCTAAACCAGGAGAAGGTGGACAATTACCTGGCGACAAAGTTGATGCTTGGATTGGTAAAACACGTGGTTCAACACCAGGTGTAGGTCTAATTTCACCACCACCACATCACGATATTTATTCAATTGAAGATTTATCTCAGCTTATTTTTGATCTTAAAAATGCTAACCGTGAAGCACGTGTTAACGTTAAATTAGTATCAGAAGCAGGTGTTGGTACTATCGCTTCAGGTGTAACGAAAGCTTACGCTGACGTGGTATTGATTGCCGGCCATGATGGCGGTACGGGTGCTTCGCCACTAAGCTCTATTAAACATACCGGCTTACCATGGGAACTTGGTCTGGCTGAAACCCATCAAACATTAGTACGTAACAAATTACGTAGCCGTATTACAGTCCAAACTGATGGACAACTTAAAACACCACGTGATTTAGCAATCGCTACCTTATTAGGTGCAGAAGAATACGGTATGGCAACAACAGCACTGGTTGTTGAGGGTTGTATTATGATGCGTAAGTGTCATTTAAACACTTGTCCTGTTGGCATCGCCACACAAGATAAAGGTTTACGTGATAAATTTACTGGTCGTGCTGACATTCTCGTTAACTTCTTTACCATGATGGCTGAAGGCTTACGTGAAATCATGGCAGAGCTTGGCTTTAAGAGCATTGAAGAGATGGTTGGTCAAACGCAATGCCTTAAACAGCGTGAAGATGTAGACCATTGGAAATATAACGGTGTTGATTTAAAACCATTACTTCATAAAGAAGAATGTGGTGAGAATGAAACATTATACAAATCAATTGATCAAAAGCATTTAATTCACGACATTATTGATCGCCAAATGATAAAAGATGCGCAAGCCGCACTTGAGTCACAAACCAGTGTTTCTCTTGAGTATGACGTTATCAATACCGACAGAACTATCGGTGCTATGGTATCTAACGAGATATCTAAAAAATATGGCGCTGAAGGCTTACCAGAAAATACCATTAACGTTAAATTTAATGGCTCTGCTGGTCAAAGTTTTGGTTGTTTCTCAGCGAAAGGCTTACGCTTTGAGCTTGAAGGTGATGCAAACGATTACTTTGGTAAGGGCTTATCGGGTGCAAACTTGGTTGTTTATCCAAGTAAAGAAGCTAAATTCTCACCACGTGACAATATTCTAATTGGTAATGTTGCCTTTTTTGGTGCAACTTCAGGTTCTGCGTTTATTCGAGGTGTGGCTGGCGAACGTTTCTGTGTACGTAATTCAGGTGCGACTGCAGTTGTTGAAGGTATCGGTGATCACGGTTGTGAATACATGACGGGTGGTAAAGCGGTAATTTTAGGCTCAACAGGTCGTAACTTTGCTGCAGGTATGTCTGGTGGTATCGCTTACGTACTTGATGTAAACAATGATTTTACGCCTAAATGCAACATGGAAATGGTTTCATTAGAAACCGTTGATACAAATGCTGAAAGCCTTGAGTTAAAAGCATTAATTACTAAGCATTTCGAAGCTACTGGTTCAGATGTTGCCAGTGAATTATTAAGTGATTGGAACAACAGCGTTAAACGTTTTATTAAAGTAATGCCTGTTGATTACAAACGTATGCAAGGCTATATGAATGACGTACGTGAAAGCGGTAAGTTTGAGTCAGAATATGACATCGCCGTTCAAGCATTCGATATCCATTTAAACAAATTAGCTAGCGCAAAAGCTTAAGCTGCCAAGGAGAATATATTATGGGAAATCCAACAGGGTTTATCAACGTAGGTCGTGCCTTGCCAACTGAACGTGACGCAGGTGAACGTTTAATTGACTGGTTAGAAGTCTATGACGAAATTCCACAAGCAGACGTAGAGAAGCAAGCTTCTCGTTGTATGGATTGTGGTGTTCCATTTTGCCAGTCGGCAAAATCAGAGTTTGCACCAGTCGTTGCTGGTTGTCCGGTAAACAACGTTATTCCTGAATGGAATGACTTAATTTACCGTGGTCGTTGGAAAGACGCGATTGAGTTATTGCATAAAACCAATAACTTCCCTGAGTTTACAGGTCGTGTATGTCCTGCGCCATGTGAAGGTGCTTGTGTTCTAGGTATTAACGAAGATCCAGTTGCTATTAAACTTCACGAAAAAGAAATTATTGATCATGCATTTAAAGAGGGTTGGGTTGTTGCTCAACCACCATCAGCACGCACAGGTAAAACGGTTGCGGTCATTGGGTCAGGGCCAGCAGGTCTTGCTGCTGCTGCTCAGCTTAACAAAGCAGGTCATATGGTTACTGTTTATGAGCGTGCCGATAGAATTGGTGGCTTACTAATGTACGGTATTCCAAACATGAAGTTGCAAAAAGAATTAGTGCAACGTCGTGTCGATATTCTTGCTGAAGAAGGCATTGTCTTTGTGACCAACACTGAAGTTGGAAAAGACGTTAGCGTTGAACAACTTGAAGCCGATTTTGATTCTGTTGTGTTATGTATTGGCGCAACCGTACCACGGGATTTACCCGTTGAAGGTCGTGAGCTTAATGGTGTTCATTTTGCCATGGACTTCTTAAAAGCAAATACTAAAAGCTTGCTAGACAGTGAACATAAAGATGGCCAATTCATTAATGCTGCAGGAAAAAATGTGGTAGTTATTGGTGGTGGTGATACAGGTACAGATTGTATTGGTACTTCATTACGTCACCAATGCGCAAGTGCTATTCAGCTTGAAATTATGCCTCGTCCACCAGAATCACGTGAAGAAGCTAGCAACCCATGGCCACAATGGCCAAAACGTTTGTTAGTTGATTACGGCCAAAAAGAAGCGATTGCTATTCAAGGCCAAGATCCTCGTCAATACTTAGTAATGACGAAGAAAATTGAAAGTGATGGCCAAGGTAATGTTAAAGCAGTTCACACTGTTGATATTACTTGGGAGCGAAACGACAAAGGTCAAATGTTCCCGCAAGAAGTCGCTGGCAGCGAAAAAGTAATTCCTGCTGATATCGTACTTATTGCAATGGGCTTTATGGGTCCTGAAGGTGGTTTGATTGAACAATTTGGTCTTGAGCAAGATGGTCGTTCAAACATTGCTGCAGAGTATGACAAGTTTGCGACCAGCAAGCCGGGTATCTTCGCTGCAGGCGATGGTCGTCGTGGTCAAAGTTTGATTGTTTGGGCAATTGATGAAGGTCGTCGTTGTGCACGCGAAGTAGATACTTACCTTATGGGAAGTAGTTACCTGCCGTAAAAATGAACTAACAAGCTTCATATTAAAACAAGTCATCCCCTACTAAATCTTACAGTAGGGGATATTAAAACTTTTCTATACCTCAAGTGCCACTCAACATTCGAATAACAATCAAATCTCCTTTTTTCATCAACCGTAAGAATAAAATCAGTTTTACCGCTCACTTACAAAAGTCTTTTTAATAATGTTTAAAAAGATCAATACCTCACACTACTATCATCAGTAAGCTAGAGTAAATTATATAAATCATAAACTTAACATATATTTTATAAAAATAAATTCGTCAATTTATTCAAATAATGTAAATAAAATACGAGCAAAAGCTCTAGTAATTATTGACCTTTTTCTTAAAAATAAGTAGTGTTATCCTCCCCTTCTTGGGTCAAAACGGGATAGTAAACGCTTTTTCTTACCTCGATTCTTTTATTCTGTTACCAAGTAGATATTTTTTAGGAGACAATAATGCAGCTTTATGATCATAGCGTTCAACGCGAAAATTGTGGCTTTGGCTTAATCGCCCATCAACATGGCGAAACGAGTCATAAACTAATTAAGACCGCTATTTCAGCGCTTGACCGTATGCAACATCGAGGCGGTATTGCTGCAGATGGTAAAACAGGTGACGGCTGTGGTTTATTATTACAAAAACCTGACTCTTTTTTCCGCGCTGTCGCTGAAGATAATGGCTGGAAACTTGGAAAAAAATATGCCGTTGGTATGATTTTCTTAAGCCCAGATCCAGTTGCTGCCGCTTTATCTAAGAAGATATTAGAAGAAGAATTTTCAGATGAAAGCCTAACGCTTGTTGGCTGGCGCACCGTTCCTACAGATACTTCTGTATTAGGGAAAGCAGCTATCAATAATATGCCGGCAATTGAGCAAGTATTCATTGATGCTCCTCCTGGCTGGCGTAACCGTGATCTAGAACGTCGTTTATTTATGGCTCGCCGCCGTGCAGAAAAGCGTATAACTGATGATGTCTTTTATGTCGCTAGCTTATCTTGTTTGGTGACTATTTATAAAGGCTTAATGATGCCTATAGACTTACCAAACTTTTATTTAGATCTTGCTGATATTCGCATGAAAAGTGCTATTTGTGTATTCCATCAACGCTTTTCAACAAATACATCACCCCAATGGTATTTGGCACAACCTTTTAGATATCTCGCACATAATGGTGAAATTAATACCATTAAGGGTAACCGTCAATGGTCACGTGCTCGCTCGTACCGCTTTAAGTCTCCTTTATTACCTGATTTAAAAGACGCCGCACCATTTGTTGGTCAAGCTGGATCTGACTCTTCTTCATTAGATAATATGCTTGAACTGTTTCTTGCTGGTGGTATGGATTTATACCGAGCTATGCGTTTATTAATGCCACCTGCATGGCAAAATAGCACTTTAATGGATGATGAATTACGTGCTTTTTATGAATTTAATTCCATGCATATGGAACCTTGGGATGGGCCAGCTGGCGTAGTAATGACCAATGGTCGACATGTTGCTTGTAACCTAGATAGAAACGGTTTGCGCCCTGCCCGCTATGTTATTACTCGAAATGGTTTTATCACCCTCGCATCAGAAGTCGGTATTTGGGACTACGGTGAAGATGAAGTAATTGAAAAAGGTCGTGTCGGTCCAGGCGAAATGTTAGCGCTTGATACCTATACAGGTAAACTTTTTAATTCAAATGATATAGATAATGAATTAAAAGGCCGTCATCCATACCGAGAATGGTTAGATCAACATGTTCGTCATTTAGTACCTTTTGATCAATGTGAAGCTAATCAGATAGGTGTGCGAATTTTTTCTGATCAAGAAATGAATCAATACCATAAAATGTTTAATTACAGCTATGAAGAAATTCACCAAGTAATTAAAACATTAGCCGAAAATGGGCAAGAAGCTACCGGCTCTATGGGTGATGATACACCTATGGCGGTATTATCAAGCAAACCTCGTGTTTTATATGATTATTTCCGTCAACAATTTGCACAAGTAACTAATCCTCCTATTGACCCGTTGCGTGAGCGTTTTGTCATGTCTCTTGGTACTTGTATAGGCCGTGAGCATAACGTATTTAATGAAACTTCAGGCCATGCTGACCGTATGTTGTTTACAACACCTATACTCATGTATACCGGTTTAAAACAATTACGCGCACTAGATCCTGAACATTATCGCTCAGATACCTTAAGCTTAACGTATCATAAAGATGAAGGATTAGAAGCGGCTATCGTTCGTTTATGCAATGAGGCCGAAGAATTAGTTAAAAACAAAAGTACGGTTATCTTAATTCTATCAGATAGAAATATTAGTAAAGAATTATTGGTTATTCCTGCCGCTATGGCCGTTGGTGCTGTTCAAATGCGTTTGGTTGATCAACAGTTACGCTGTGATTCCAATATTATTGTCGAAACCGCCTCGGTTCGTGATTCGCATCAATATGCAGTATTACTCGGCTTAGGCGCCACAGCAATCTATCCTTATTTAGCGTTTGAAACAATTGAACAATTAGTAGAACAAGGGCAAATTAAATTAAGTGCTCGTGATGCTATTGTTAATTATCGTGAAGGGATCAATAAAGGTTTATTAAAAATACTCTCTAAAATGGGTATCTCAACGATTGCCAGTTACCGCTGCGCAGGGTTATTTGAAGTTATCGGCTTAAATGAAAACATAATGAAACTATGTTTTAGTGAATTACCTAGCCGAATTCAAGGTGCTGACTTTAGTGATATTGAACAAGACAACATTAATCTTGCGCGCAAAGCCTTTTTACCGCATCAAAAAATGTCTCATGGCGGCTTACTTAAATACGTACATGGTGAGGAGTATCATGCCTTTAATCCTGATGTCGTTAACTACTTACAACGAGCCGTCCTAAACGGTAATTATGATGATTATAGAAAGTTTGCGGATGAAGTAAATAACCGACCAGCGGCTATGCTTCGTGACTTGTTAATATTTAAAAATGACTGCGAAGCAATTGATATTTCAGAAGTTGAAAGTAGCAATGAAATGTTTAAACGCTTTGACTCTGCCGCAATGTCGATTGGCGCACTAAGCCCAGAAGCGCATGAAGCATTAGCAATTGCCATGAACCGTTTAGGGGGTAGTTCAAATTCAGGTGAAGGCGGAGAAGACGAGCGTCGTTTTGGCACAGTAAAAAATTCTCGTATTAAACAAATTGCCTCTGGCCGTTTTGGTGTAACACCGCATTATTTAGTTAATGCTGATGTACTGCAAATTAAAGTTGCTCAAGGTGCAAAACCTGGTGAAGGTGGTCAATTGCCGGGCGATAAAGTATCTCCTTTAATTGCCAAACTACGCTATTCAGTACCTGGTGTTACCTTGATATCGCCACCACCTCATCATGATATTTATTCTATTGAAGATTTAGCACAATTAATTTTTGATTTAAAACAGGTCAATCCTAAAGCGGTTATTTCAGTTAAATTAGTATCTGGCCCAGGTGTTGGTACTATTGCTGCGGGCGTTGCTAAAGCTTATGCCGACTTTATCACTATTTCAGGCTACGACGGCGGTACTGCTGCTAGTCCATTAACATCAGTGAAGTATGCAGGCTGTCCATGGGAGTTAGGTTTAGCCGAAGCTCACCAAGCGCTTGTTACCAACGGCTTACGCCATAAAGTACGCTTGCAAGTAGACGGTGGTTTAAAAACAGGCGTAGATATTGTTAAAGCCGCTATTTTAGGCGCAGAAAGCTTTGGTTTTGGTACCGCCCCTATGGTTGCCTTAGGTTGTAAATTCTTACGTATTTGCCACTTAAACAACTGCGCTACAGGCGTTGCTACGCAAGATGAAGTATTGCGCGAGCAATTCTTTAAAGGTTTACCTGAACAAGCAATGAATTACTTCAAGTTCATCGCTCAAGATGTACGTGAAATTCTGGCCAGCTTAGGCGTTGCTAGTTTAACTGATATTATTGGCCGCGTTGATTTATTAACACAAATTGATGGCATTAGCGCTAAACAACAAAAATTAGACTTATCTCCTATCATTGCACCTGTCATCGCTGCTGATAATACAGCCCTTCATCAAACAGAAGGAAACAAACCATTCGATGAAGGCCTACTCAACCAAAAAATGCTTGAGGCTGCAAAAGATGCCGTTGCCCACAGTCATGGCGGCGAATTTAGGTTTACCATTCAAAATACTGATCGCTCAGTAGGTGCCACTTTATCAGGTGAAATTGCCCGACAACATGGCGACCAAGGTATGGCATCAGCGCCAATTACCATACACCTATCAGGAACCGCAGGTCAAAGTTTTGGTGTTTGGAATGCCGGAGGTTTAAACCTTACCTTAACAGGTGATGCTAACGATTATGTCGGTAAAGGTATGACTGGCGGTGTACTTATTGTCAAACCACCAAAAGGTGTTGATTACTTAAGCCATAAAACAATGATTATGGGCAATACTTGTTTGTATGGCGCTACTGGCGGAAAGTTATATGCTAGTGGTCGTGCAGGCGAACGTTTCGCAGTGCGTAACTCAGGTTGTCGTGCCGTTGTTGAAGGCGCAGGCGATCATGCTTGTGAATATATGACTGGCGGTATCGTTACTATTCTGGGTGATGTAGGTGTCAACTTTGGTGCTGGCATGACTGGTGGTTTTGCTTATGTGTTAGATGAAAAGTCTGATTTAGATATTCGCCTGAATACTGAATCAATTGAAATGTTAGCCGTTGATGATTTAGCGATTCATAGAGAACATTTACGTGGCATTATCACACACCACTTTGAAGAAACTGGCAGTTTACGTGCACAAGATATCTTACAAAATTTTGATCAATTTGCTCCATTATTTAAGTTGATTAAGCCAACTGCGACTGATGTTAAAACATTATTAGGCCATCGTAGTCGTTCAACAGCTGAATTACGCGTACAAGCACAATAATTAATTGATAAGGAAAGAGAGCCATGAGTAAAAACGTTTATCAATTTATTGATGTAAAACGAATTGACCCAGCAAAGAAGTCAATTAATGAACGTAAAATCAACTTTGTTGAAATTTATCAACCTTTAGGTGAAGAGCAAAGCGCTGGTCAAGCTGATCGCTGCTTAGATTGCGGTAACCCTTATTGTGAATGGAAATGCCCAGTTCATAATTATATTCCACAGTGGCTAGAGCTGGTTACGGAAGGTAAAATATTCGAAGCTGCAGATTTATGTCATCAAACCAATAGTTTACCTGAAATGTGTGGTCGTGTTTGTCCGCAAGATAGGTTATGTGAATCAGCCTGTACATTAAATGACGATTTTGGCGCGGTAACCATAGGTAATATTGAAAAACACATTACCGATACTGCATTAGCACAAGGCTGGAAACCTGATCTGTCTGACGTCATTAAAACAGGAAAGCGTGTTGCAGTTATTGGTGCAGGTCCTGCTGGCCTAGCATGTGCAGATGTCTTAACCCGTAATGGTGTTGACGCTGTAGTATACGATCGTCACGCGCAAATTGGTGGTTTATTAACCTTTGGTATTCCATCATTTAAACTAGAAAAAGAAGTTATTCAAACTCGTCGTGAAATATTCGAAGGCATGGGGATAGAGTTTAGGCTAAATACCAATGTCGGCGTTGATATCAGTTTTGAAGAAATCAGTAATGAATTTGACGCGGTGTTTTTAGGCCTTGGTACCTATAAAGATATGAGTGGTGGCTTTGAAAATGAAGGTGCTACAGGTGTATATAATGCGTTAGATTTCTTAATTGGTAATACCCAAAATGTGATGGGGATTACAGAAAAAGAGTCAAACCAAGTTAAACCATACGTTAGCTTTAAAGATAAAAAAGTTGTCGTGCTTGGCGGTGGTGATACTGCAATGGATTGTGTTCGAACATCAATTCGCCAAGGTGCCACAGAAGTAACTTGTGCATACCGTCGTGACGAAGCTAATATGCCTGGCTCACCTCGTGAAGTACAAAATGCTAAAGAAGAAGGTGTTAACTTTGCTTTCAATATACAGCCACTTGATATTGCTGTTGATGACCAAGGTAAAGCCATTGGTGTTAAGTTTGTCAAAACTGAACTTGGTGCACCTGACTCTAACGGTCGCCGTAATCCAGAGCCTATTGAAGGCAGCGAGTTTGTAATGGAAGCTGATGCCGTCGTTATCGCTTTTGGTTTCTTACCAAGCCCTCCGCAGTGGATGATAGACGCAGGTGTTGAACTTGACTCTCGTGGTCGTGTTCTTGCCTCAGATAACAGTGACTTTGCATTACAAACAAGTAAACAGAATGTTTTTGCCGGTGGTGATATGGTGCTGGGTTCAGATTTAGTGGTTACCGCTATTGATCAAGGTAGAAAAGCCGCCTTGGGTATCATGGATTTCGTACTTAGCGAAAGCTAACGTTTCTAGTTTCTAGTTTCTAGTTTCTAGTTTCTAGTTTCTAGTTTCTAGTTTCTAGTAAAGCTTGTCAGACTTCATAAGAAGCCTGACAAGCTTTTTTCATTCAAGTTATCAATCACTATAATCTCGTCATTCTGCTCCTAATCGTCATCCTGAACTTGATTCTATCTCTTGCTCACAAGTCGAGAGATAGAACTTGATTCAGGATCTCGGTTTTATTCAACCATACGCATGGGATTCCGTATCAAAGCACCAACAGAATAACCAATTATTAAGTGATATTAAGTAACCGGTGAAATAACATGCTCACTATCAAGCAAAAAATACAACTGTGCCAGTCCATAATACGGCAGCTAAACTCGCAGCAAAAGTCGCTGGGACTATTTGTGATTTAACATGATCCATCATGTCACAACCTGTCGTCATTGAACTTAAGATCGTTGTATCTGAAATAGGTGAACATTGATCACCATAAACACTACCATTTAAAACTGTTGCAAAACACACCATCATAAATAGCTCTGGGTTATCAATACCGGCACTTTGGGCAATAGCCCAAGCTAACGGCATAGCTAATGGAAAAGCAATAGCAAAGGTCCCCCAACTTGTTCCTGTAGAAAAAGCGATCACCATTGCAATTACTTGTAATAGTATGGGTAACAACCAATAAGGTAACTGCTCAGAAAGCAGTGATACCAAATACAAACCACCACCAATTTGTTTACTGATAGCACCTATGGTAACTGCTAACATTAAGATAACAGATGCCAGTACTACACCTTTTAAGCCATTACCAAAACCATCGATAATATTACTCAATGACATCCCTTTCGCTAACGCAATAAATGCACTTAATAATAACGCAGCACCAAATGCCCAGTTGATTTTGGGAGAACCAGAAAAAATAAAAGTTAGTACCGCAATAGCGATTAAGGTCACTAACGGTAAGATAAACTCGAATACATGCGCTTTATAGCCATCAGGAACATCACAAGTTTGCAATTCTTTTGCACTTAGTGGCTTAGCACCAGGTGCGTCTAACTCTCCAGTGGTTGCTGCTCGATGATGAGCATCACGAATACGTTTTCCTGAGAAAGTTGTTATATTTAAACTAAGCAATAAAGTACCAATTACCGCCAAAATACCATAAAAGCTAAAAGGTACGGCTGAGAAGAAAAACGCTAAACGATCTGCTTCTGTTGCTAAAAACGCAACGCCAGGAACAAAGATTAACGCTTGAATATAGGCAGGCCAAGCATTAAAAGCAATAACCACGGCAATCGGGGAAGCAGTTGAATCAACAATATAACTCATCTCCTCATGACTAATTTTTGCTTTATCAGCCAGCGGACGCACAGTAGTACCTACCAGTACGGTACTCATAGTGCCGCCTTGAAAAAATAAAACACCTAAAAACCAAGCGACTAATTTTGCTGATTTTTGCCCGCGAACAAAGTGCTTAATCATATAATCAGCAAAAGCTTGTGCTGCACCGGTTTTTGACCAAATACCGAGTAAACCACCTAATAACCACAAATAGAGTAACAGAATCCCAGCGGTACCTACTTGCGCAAGAGACGGGATCAATATTTGATCAGTGAGATCATATTGCCCCATCATAAATGCGCCAATAACAATGCCACTGAATAATGCAGTTAGTGGCTCTCGAGTTAACCAAGATAATAAAATAGTAATAAAAGCGGGTAATAGTGACCAAAGACCATAATGATAAGCTGTACCTACTGTAGTAGCTTCAACATAGTAATTAACATATAACGCTGAGCCTATGCCTAGAATTAAAAGTAATAATGCGATAGAGTTGCGACTGCCTAGTGAGAAATTAGCGCTCATAAATACAGAACTCTAAGTCATAATTATTTTTCTCATCACTTTTGCGCAATTCACTACTTACTTTCTTCCAGCCATCGCCATCATAATTTGGAAATTGGGTATCACCGTCAATATCAGCTTTTATATGAGTAACATATAAACGATCGGCATTCGGTAAACAGTGTTTATAAATAGCACCTCCACCAATAACCATGACTTCAGCTATAGCCTCATCGCCTCCATTAACTAACGCTAATGCTTGCTCAACTGAAGTAACTACATCAACACCTTCTGAGCCTTTTCCCTGCGGAAGATAGTTTGCATCACGTGAAATTACAATATTTCTACGGCCAGGTAATGCCCTGCCAATAGATTCATAGGTTTTTCTGCCCATAATAATAGGCTTACCTACCGTAACTTTTTTAAAATAGGCTAAATCTGCAGGTAAATGCCAAGGCATATCATTATCTTTGCCGATAATATTGTTATTAGCTGTTGCTACTATCATAGAAAGGATGGTCATAGAAATCCGAAATAATGTTATTATTTAATAATACATTATCGCTAGATTTACCCTAAAAAAATAGTCCTGATTTCTATTCGTTTAAGGAGAGTAAAGAGGCCACTGCTAACTCAAAGACCAGATTGAATTATTAACGTTAATTTTAGAGTATTACTATCTGTTTCCTTTCAGTAAGGCATTCATATGATGCCATTTCAAACTCTCGGCAAATTAACGGCCGGTTTTCATAGATAGTACATCGCAAGGTATCTCTATCTAAAGCTGAGCACCAACCATCCTCTAAGCGCAACATAGTTTCACTACCCCAATCATCTACCGCGATATGTCTATCAGGCACACCGGTATCCGTAAGAACCATAACTTCTAAACGACAGCAGCAAGCTTGACAGTTTGAACAGCTAATTTCAGGCTTTGGCTTGGTTAAATTTTTAACTTCTATGGACATAAGTGACTTTGATAATTTTATTTCAGCTATCATACTTCAAAGTAACAACTTTATCGAAGTATGCTGATAATAAGTCTTAGTTAAGACATCAAGTAAGGGCTAAACAATAACAGTATTTGAACTGCTTCCCCTCTGCTGTTGGCTTTTGTGAGTCAACTTGCATAAGAAAAGTAAGACGTTATCTAACACTATTGCTAAAAATACACTTAAGCGAAGGGATAAATTTAAGGTGTTATTTTAAATATTTTCTTAATCAGTCTGGAGGTTGTAACAGCAACAACTATTCCGATAAAGAAATATAAAGCCATTAAATAGTTTGTGAAATCGGCTGTGTATACTTCGTTATTAGCCAGTAAACATTTTCCTGTTTTATAGCTAAATACTCCTCCTTGCTCAGTACAACCATCGACTAAAATAACATCATTGATTAACCAAATAATCAAAAAGCTAACAATCACACCAATAAATTGTGGAATCGAATATTTACTCATACTTTTCTTAAATTTCTCGCCTTATTATATAAGGCGAGATTATTGGCTATACGACAGTAAAAAACAACTGCTCTTTCACTATCTAGCCGTTTATTATAGATATAAAAAAAGAGTAATAACATGCTGTCATTACTCTTTTTATTGTTCATTGTAGAACGAGTCTTATTTAATCGCTATAAAATACTTTAAGGACGATACTCTACTTCTACATCGTAATCGTCTTCATTCCAATCATCGTCATCAAGATCGTCATCTAAACCATCATCAGCCATTGCACCTTCATGGTATGTATCCCACTTGAATTCAACATTTTTACCATCAACAACTTCTTCTTCTTCTGGTGGTAATTCTTCAATAAAGGTCATTACTTTTTGGGCTAATTCTTCTGTACCCATTTTATTAAAAGCTGAAATACTGTGTACTTCGCCCTTCCAATCAAGACCAGCTAAAATAGAATCAGTTAATTCTTTAGCCTCGTCTTCAAGCATTAAATCAAGTTTATTAAAAACAACCCAACGAGGCTTACCTGCTAGTTTTTCGTTATGCTGCTCTAATTCACTAATAATAACTTTAGCGTTCTCTAATGGGTCTGAGCCATCTGCAGGCATAATATCAATGATATGCAATAATATACGACAACGTTCAAGATGTTTTAAGAATTGAGTTCCTAAACCTGCACCATCAGCCGCACCTTCAATGATACCTGGAATATCAGCAATAACAAAACTTCGCTGTGTATCAAGACGTACTACACCTAAATTAGGTACTAACGTTGTGAACGGGTAATCAGCTACTTTAGGAGTTGCTGCAGATACACTACGAATAAGCGTAGATTTACCGGCATTAGGTAAACCTAATAGCCCAACATCAGCTAATAGTAATAATTCAAGTTTTAAGTTGCGAATTTCACCTGGTGTACCATCGGTTCTTTGACGTGGTGCTCGGTTAGTACTACTTTTAAAACGTGTATTACCTAAACCATGCCAGCCACCTTTAGCAACTAAAAGCTTTTGATCTTTATGTGTTAAATCACCAAGAATTTCACCCGTATCAATATCTGTGACACGTGTTCCTACTGGTACTTTTAACACTAATTCTTCGCTACTTTTACCTGTACAGTCACGGCTTTGCCCATTTTGTCCGCGCTTAGCACGGTGAAAACGTTCAAAACGGTAGTCAATAAGCGTATTTAAGCTTTCATCAGCAATGAGGTAAACATCACCGCCATCACCGCCATCGCCACCATTAGGGCCGCCATATTCAATATATTTTTCTTTACGAAAACTGACGCAGCCATTGCCGCCGTCGCCAGCTTCAACTCTGATTTCAACTTCATCAACAAATTTCATGGTGTTTAAACAACCCTAATATCTTGTGGTTTTTATGTTACTAGTATAAACGATTTTTACTTGAGAAAGAATCATCGTATACACAAGTTAAATAATAGCCAAAAAAAAACCTCGCATGATGCGAGGTTTTTAGAAAATCGAATCTAAGATTAGTCAGCAATAATGCTAACAAACTTACGATTTTTTGGACCTTTTACATCAAACTGAACTTTACCGTCAGATAATGCGAATAAAGTGTGATCTTTACCGATACCCATATTATCACCAGCATGGAAACGAGTTCCACGTTGACGAACTATGATGTTACCAGCTAACACTGATTCACCACCAAAACGTTTAACACCTAAACGTTTAGCTTCTGAATCACGACCATTTCGTGTACTACCTGCCGCTTTCTTATGTGCCATGTCAAAATGCTCCTAATTAGCCATTAATACCAGTAATTTTCACTTCAGTGAACCATTGACGATGGCCCGCTTGTTTACGTGAATGCTTACGACGTTTGAATTTTACAATAGTAATTTTATCAGCACGACCTTGGTTAACAACCTCAGCCACTACTTTACCACCGGCAACATAAGGTGCGCCTACGTTGATTTTTTCGCCATCGGCGATCATTAGAACGTTATCAAATTCTACTGCTGCGCCTACTTCAAGCTCAAGCTTTTCTAGACGAACTGTTTGTCCTTCGGTTACACGATGCTGTTTACCACCGCTTTGGAATACCGCGTACATAGCTACTCCGTACTGCGTCATCTCTTAGTTAAGTTAAATGACGCTAAATTTAAAAATATAGGGCGCGAATTCTACGCGAAGAAAGCTAACAGAGCAAGAAGAAAAACGATCATTTCTAAAGTTTTTCTTCTATTTAAGCAAATAACTACAATAAAATATTAATTTAAGAACAAAGTACTCAGAAAGCACGTTTGTCGCTTTATTGTCGGGCAATTTAGTGTAGAATTTGACAGATTAGCCTTATATTTTAAACTACTAGCCGAAGCGGAAATAAAGTACTGTGGACATAAAAGCAATTCAAGCACTCTCTCAACATGACATGAACAAAGTTAATGAACTTATTCATGGGCAATTACATTCAGACGTTGCTTTAATAAATCAATTAGGTATTTATATTGTTAATGCGGGCGGTAAGCGAATGCGCCCAATGCTGACAGTGTTAACAGCACAAGCATTAAACCATGATCAGTCAATAGCATTAGATGATCGACATTGTACTATTGCGGCAATTATTGAATTCATTCATACGGCAACTTTATTACATGATGATGTCGTTGATGAGTCAAATATGCGTCGAGGTCGTGAAACAGCCAATGCTTTATTCGGCAATAGTGCTAGTGTTTTAGTTGGTGATTTTCTTTATACACGTTCTTTTCAAATGATGACTAAATTGGGTGATATGCACATCATGGATATTTTATCTGATGCAACCAATATTGTTGCCGAAGGTGAAGTATTACAATTAATGAATTGTAATGATCCTGATACTACCGAAGAAAGTTACATGCAAGTTATTTACTGTAAAACGGCTAAGCTGTTTGAAGCAGCTACACGCTTAGCTGCAGTTATTACTAAGCAAGATAGCAAAGTTGAACAGGCGATGGCTGATTATGGAAAATATTTAGGTACGGCATTCCAACTAGTAGATGACATAATGGATTACACCGCAGACGCCCAAGAAATGGGAAAAAATGTTGGCGATGATCTTTCTGAAGGCAAACCAACATTGCCTTTACTTTATACTATGGCGCATGGCTCAGAGCTACAAAAACAGTTAGTGAGAGATGCAATTGAACATGGCAATGGGATGGAGCATTTAGACGAAATTCTTGACGCTATGCAGCAAACAGGCGCCTTAAAATATACCCAGAAAAAAGCCGAAATAGAAGCAGACAAAGCGATTAATGCTTTATCGATATTACCCGAATCTGATTATAAGAAAGCATTAACGGCATTAGCACATATCGCAGCAAACAGAAGTGCCTAATTCATTAATACAAAGTTAAATTATTGATGATTAACTATATGTAATCCTTTAGTTAATACGACAATTATTCAAATTATACTGCTTACGAGAAAACATTATGAGTTCAGATAATATATACGAAAATAATCCTTTACACGGGGTTGGTTTAGAACAAGTAATCACAGAGTTAGTTGATCATTATGGCTTTGACATTATGGATGCTTACTTAAATTTAAATTGTTTTAAAAATAAGCCTAGTATTCAATCAAGTTTAAAGTTTTTGAAAAAAACTGAATGGGCAAAAGATAAAGTTGAAGCTTTTTATTTATATCAGTATAAAAATTTACCGCGTGCAGATGACACTCAATTTGAATTACCTCCTCGTGATCGTATAGTGCCTGCAGATCAAAAGCCAGGAGAGCCTGCAGAGTTAAGTTTTGAAGATGCTGAACGTCTACGTCAGAAACGAGCTGAGAAAACACGAGCTAGAGCTGCTGCAGCTACTCCAGGGAACCCTTGGGGTCGATAAAAAAGAATTAAATAAAAAAGGGGTTTTAATCATACGATTAAAACCCCTTTTTATTTACCGTTAACTTGGCTTTATGCCATGAAGTCAACGCCTTCTTTAATATCAGCTTTTAATGTTTCAAGCATGTCATTCTTAGCTTTCTCTTCAAACGCACTTAACTCACCGTAAGGTAATATTTCAGCAACACCGTTTACACCTAAACGTACTGGGTGAGCGAAATATGGAGCATCGCCACCATCAACGTCAACATAAGCGTAATCTACAACATCTTCGCCTTGTAAACCTTTAACTAAAGATAAACAAAAACGAGCTGCTGCTGCGCCCATTGAAAGTGTCGCAGAACCGCCACCCGCTTTAGCATTTACAACTTCTGTACCTGCATTTTGAATGCGTGGAGTTAATGCAGCTACTTCTTCATCAGAGAAAGTAACACCTTCAACTTGTGAAAGAAGTGGTAAGATAGTTGTACCTGAGTGACCACCAATTACTGGAACTTTAACTGTTGCTACGTCTAAGCCTTTAAGCTCAGCAACAAATGCTTCACTACGAATAACATCTAATGTTGTTACACCAAATACACGGTTCTTGTCATAAGTACCCGCTTTTTTGAATACTTCAGCAACAATTGGCACAGTACCGTTAACTGGGTTAGTAATAATACCCACTAACGCTTTTGGACAATTAGCAACAATGCCTTCTGCCAATGTTTTGATAATACCTGCGTTTACTGCAAATAAATCAGCACGGTCCATACCTGGCTTACGAGGCATACCTGCTGGAATAATTACAATATCAGCACCTGAAAGTGCACCAGCTAAATCATCAGCACCAAAACCTTCAACTTTAACAGCTGTAGGGATATGAGATAAATCTACCGCCACACCTGGAACAACAGGGGCAACATCATAAAGTGATAACTCTGAACCTGCCGGTAATTGAGTTTTTAATAATAAAGATAATGCTTGGCCAATACCGCCTGCTGCGCCTAAAACTGCTACTTTCATGTGTTCTCTCCGAGATTTAATAGGGTTAAATTAAGGCCCGCTGGCCTTAATTTCATTTTAACAAAAAAATTTGAGTAAATACGTAAAAATTTGCTGCGCAA
Organism: Colwellia sp. 5_MG-2023; assembly: GCF_030547795.1. NCBI lineage: Bacteria > Pseudomonadati > Pseudomonadota > Gammaproteobacteria > Alteromonadales > Colwelliaceae > Colwellia > Colwellia sp. 5_MG-2023. Next base: position 195,107 of record NZ_JAUOPW010000003.1, read on the forward strand.
AAGATATAGCATAGGCAGCAAAAAAACAATTAATATTCATTTATACCGTATATTTATCTATATGATAGCGTATAATGCTCTTTTTCAAAAACACAACTTTAGTATTATAGCAAATAGATTAATTATCTTTTATAAGGTTTTCATATCAAATAATGAATGGTCAACAAAAACAAGAAGCATTAGTGCAAGCATTTAAAGATTTATTAAAGCAAGAGCAATTTGGCTCTCAAGGTGAAATAGTTGATGCGTTGAAAACGCAGGGCTTTAATAATATCAGCCAATCAAAAATATCACGGATGTTAAGTAAATTTGGTGCAGTTCGCACCCGTAATGCCCGCCAAGAAATGGTTTATTGCTTACCAGCAGAGTTAGGTGTTCCCACCGCACAAAGCCCGTTGAAACAATTAGTATTAGAAATTGAGCATAATGGCATTATGATCATTATTCAAACGAGTCCTGGTGCAGCACAATTAATCGCTCGTTTACTTGATAGCTTAAGTAAAAGTGATGGTGTCTTAGGTACAATTGCAGGCGACGATACTATATTTATTGCACCAACTGATGTAAACAACATTCAAGAAACCATTAATAAACTAGAATGTCTTTTTAGTAAAAAGCTTAGTTAGTTTACTGCTATTTATGTTCGTTTGATTCTATCGCCTCGAGTATACTCGTCAACAACAATGTCGCAGTAACTGGTTTAGCAATGTGTTGATTCATGCCTGCATCTAAACTGCTTAGCTTGTCTTCTTCACGTGCATGCGCAGTCATCGCTATAATAGGTAAATGTTCATATTTATCTAACTTTCTAATTTCTTTTGTTGCGGTTAACCCATCCATCACAGGCATTTGAATGTCCATTAATACAACATCAAATGTCTGTACTTCAAGTAAATCTAAAGCCTTTTGACCATTATCTGCAATAATAACCTTTGCTTGCATGCTTTTGAGTAGTTCTTTAGCAACTAGCTGATTAATAAGATTGTCTTCAACTAGCAGTACTTTTACATTAGATAAGTCAGCCTTGTCGTTCTGGCTTTCTTTGCTTAGTAACTGTGTCTTAGGTACAGAAGCCGTATTATTCGTTAACTCCTGATTATTTTTTTCTGTGAACTTATTTGATAACAACACTTTCACTATTTTGTCTAACGAATAACGATATAAAGGGGTATCAAGTAAAGTATAAGGGATTTTTAAACTATCAAGTTGTTGACATGTGTTGGGCTTTAATTCACTCATACCTGGCTGACACAATCCCACTAAATCAATCAGATTCACCGCTTTGTCATTAACATCATGCTCTATAAAGGTTTGCTCATCTATTAATAAAATGACCTGATCAGTTGGTGATTTTTTTTGCTGTAATACATCATTTAATTCAATTAAATTATTAAATTGATAATAGTACCAAGACTGCGCCTTAATAGTTTGAATACAACTTGTTGACAGCTCATGATTAATGCTACAGATATGGAGCCTTGATGTTTCATTACTTACTGCACTAGAGAAGTCGGAATTCATCATGGTTTCTTCATTAGGAATAGAAAAAGGCAAAATAAAACTAAACTCACACCCCTCACCTAAATCGCTTTTTACGGTTATCTCTCCTCCGAGTAACTTAACTATTTGCTGACAAATAGATAAACCTAAACCTGAGCCACCATATTTTCTAGTCATAGAAATATCAGCTTGAGAAAATACTTCAAATAAATGCGCTTGGTTCTCCTTCGAAATCCCTATACCAGTGTCTTTAACTCGAAACCGAAGTAAAACATTCGTTTCACTTAAGCCAATAGAATCAATGAACAAGTCAATATTGCCTTGTCCAGTAAATTTAGTTGCATTATTCAATAAGTTTGATAATACCTGAACTAAACGCATGGCATCACTCATCACAAAACGAGGAACATTGGCATCTAGCTCTACTCGCATGTTGAGTTTTTTAGTATGAATAGTCGCAGCATTTAATTTAAGTGCCGTATCTATTACTGACGGTAAATCGATAACCTCCTTAACAATAACCATTTTACCTGCTTCAATTTTAGATAAATCAAGTAATTCATCAATAAGGTGTAGCAGTGAAAAGGCTGCTGTTTGAGCATTGGTTAAATAATGTTCTTGTCGCGCATCGAGCTGAGTCCCCGTTAACAAATTAATCATCCCTTGTATGGCATTAATTGGCGTTCTAATTTCATGGCTCATATTAGCTAAAAACTGAATTTTAACTTTGTTAGCATACTCGGCTTGGTCTTTAGCACTTTCTAACGCTGATTGCGTTGCTTGTTGTTCCGTAACATTTTGTAAAATAGTAATGGTACCCAGTATTTTCCCTTCATCATTGGTAAACTGATTACAAAAACCTTGATAAATCTCATCTCCAGCTTCTAACAATGACTGTTGAGGATATTCACCATCAAATGTGGCATTCAATTTATCAAGTTGATGTGCCAATAGTTTTGGTATGAACTGGCTAGCTTCTATTCCAAGCATTGAACTTTCTAATCGACCAGTTAACTGTTCAAATGAGTGATTACAACCCATTAATTTACCATTAGGATCATTAAAAATAATTAGCTCAGGAATAGCATTCATAACTGAACGTAATAAAACATAGTCACGTTGATGTTGAGTGCTTGTTTCTAGTAATGCTTTAGTTTTTTCGTGTACTCTGCTGTCCAGCACCTCATTTTGCTCTTTTAATTGCAGTAATAAGCTGCGATTTTGTGTAAATATATCTTCAACTAAAATAAACCAATGTAACCAGTCAGCATTTGCTTTTACTTTTCCTGGGTCACCTTGAGAGCAAAATTCAATATGACTAATAAAGTCATGTGTTGGTTTAATGAAACTTCGTCTTGTCATGGCATTCACCAACATCAAAAAAGCAAAAAGCCCAATCAATAAGATAGTAAACATAAAAATAAAATGATTTCTTAAAGGTGAAATAAAGCTTGAGTAGGGCTGATACTTTAATAGCGTCCATCCGTTAATAGGTAAAGATTGCGTTTCAACAAACCAATCACCAATTTGTATTGAATCTGGTAGTTGCGCTAAATGCTCTGCTTGTAAGTGATGTAAATCGTTAGGTAATAGTTTTTGCCATGAGGCTCTATAATTTAATGACTTTTTACCTTGTTGTTTAAAAATTAAAATATCATTCTGCTGATTAAGCAGTACTAGCGCCTGATCATCAGATGTTAGCGCCAATAAACTTTGCTGCAAGCGCGTTAAACTAATATCAATAACGACCGCTCCTACCATCTCTGTATGTCGATAAACGCCAAGACCTAAAGAGAAGTTCATCCCTGTACCCGCAGCATCAATATAAGGCAAAGACCAAATAACTTTATTATTATCTAAACCTAATGCTTGTATTTTTTTAGCGTGGGCATTGGTGAGCATTCGGTCACTGAACCGCCAGCTATCGCGACCAATCCAAGGATAAATATTAACGAACTGATCGACTGAAATATAATAAAACCAATTAGCTTCTTCGATAATTTTTTGTGCGGTAACAAAAGCAGGCGTTAACGCATTAGCCATAGCAATTTCTTGATTTTTTAAGCGTGAAAATGTATCTATATCACCAAAACCTGTGATATTACCACTGATACGTTTGTCCTCATTTATGGAACTTCGTGCTGCGATATCAAGAAAGAACAATGCGCCATCTTGTCGTAATGGTGGGGTTGTAAAATATAGTTCGTCAGGGTGCTTGAGAATATATTGAGCATATTCCTGAATACCAACGACCGCTTGTTCACTTTGCACTAACATACCATTTAGTTGCTCTGCTTGAGCGGTTAAGTGGGTTAAGCTCTTCTGTTTATGCTCGGATAACTCACTATAATACCGTAATGAAGCTGCAGTTAATGCAATAAAAACAATGATAATAAATGCAACAACAACAGCTGTGTTGTATCGTTTAAATACAGTATTTTCTGCGGTTTTTTCTAACAAAGCCGATCCCTTCACAAAATATTAGTCTTCATTTTAGCTAATGTACCTATTTGATGTGCATAAGCATAATATTATTTTTACAAAAAAAAATAGTATGCCAAGCTATTCTCTTTATTTCACTTGCTCAAACTCAGCTCACTACCTCAGTTGATAAAAATAAAACCGACACTATGATAAAGCAAACTAAAGAGAATCAATAAACACTTGATATACAAATAATATAAGCGTACTTTCATTTGTATTACAAAAAATTAGGCTGGCACTAGCTGATTAAATTCTTAATAACGTAACATAAAATCATAAAATATTATTTACCCCCATGCGCACATTATCAGGAAGAAACAATGAGTAGCTCAGCTCAAACATATAAAGGCAATTTAAAATATAAGGATAATTATTATGGGGCATAACCATTCACACGGTCACTCTCATAGTCATTCCCATGACGGAAAACTAAGTTTGGCAGTATTTATCAACATATTATTATCTGTAGCGCAGGTTGTTGGTGGTATTGTTTCAGGAAGCCTATCTCTTATAGCAGACGCTCTTCATAACTTAAGCGATGCAGGCGCTATTATTATCGCTATTGTGGCCAGAAAAATAGCACGAAAGCCAGCAAATAGTAATATGACTTATGGGTTTGAGCGCGCAGAAATATTAGGAGCACTTATTAATAGCACAACGCTATTGCTAGTAGGTGTTTATCTTATTTTTGAATCCATAGCTAAATATTTTAATCCAGAGCCTATTGATGGCTGGATCGTTGTTTGGATCGCGACTATTGCGTTAATTATAGATGCAGCAACAGCATGGCTAACCTATAAAGCTGGGGCAAAAAATAACTTAAACTTAAGAGCAGCCTTTATTCATAATATGTCTGATGCCTTCGCTTCTATTGTTGTTATCTTAGCTGGTACTCTTATCATTCTATATCAATGGTATGTGGTTGATTTAATAGCAACCATTGGTATTTCTATCTATGTGATATACCACGGTTTATTACTGACTAAACAAACAATTAAAATTTTGATGCAAGCGGTTCCTGAAGATATTGATATTGATGAATTATGTGGTGAAATTGAAGGTATTCCTAGCATCAAAAAGATTAATCATATACATGTTTGGCAACTCGATGATAATAAAAAATTCTTAGAAGCACATGTCGCTTTAGAAATAGATCACATCGATAACGGGGTCGTTGAAATCAAAAAAATATTACTAAATAACTATGGTATCAAACACTCGACAATCGAAATTTGTCTTGATGCTCAAGAGCTAGCAAATAATTGTTATCAACGTGAATAATAGCGGTTGTGAATAATTCATGCGGTATCTAACATTAACCATAGCTTAGCTATCAATTATTACTGAGCTATGGTTTGCTATATCTTATATATCACCAATGTTATTGCTGGTAAGAAAAGGTTTTCCTTAGATGAATATTTTCTAGTGATGTTCCTAACTGTACTTCAAAGTCACCAGTTTCAGCTAACCAATCATCAGTATTAATATCCCAGAAAGATAAATCACGTTTGTTAAGTGTAATGCTGATTTCTTTACTTTCATTTGGCTCTAAATATACCTTAGCGAAGCCTTTTAGTTCTTTTTCAGGTCTGGCAACACTTGCTTCTTTGTCGTGTAGATATAACTGCACGACTTCAGCGCCGGCAACTTTACCGATATTTTTAACTTGTGCTGTTACCGTAAGACTCTCATCTCCCGTAATATTTGATGCAGATAACTTAATGTCAGTTAATGCAAATTGAGTGTAGGAAAGTCCATGACCAAAAACGAAAGTTGGTTTTATTTTTTGTTGCTCAAACCAACGATAACCAATGAAGACTCCTTCAGAATATAAACTCTCTATGGCGTTATAATCATTAAGCGCAATTGGTGCTGTATCTTCAAGACGAGCAGGTAAAGTAATCGGCATTTTACCGCTCGGATTCACCTTTCCGGTTAGAATATCTGCAAAAGCATGACCAGCTTCCATACCGCCATACCATCCCCAAACAATCGCTTTAGCTTCATTAACCCAAGGCATTTCAACCGCAGAGCCTGCAACAAGAAAAACGACTGTTTTTTCATTTGCTGCAATAAGCTTACTAATAATTTCATCTTGCGAGTTTGGCAGTTTCATATCAGGACGATCGATTGATTCTCTATCGTCACCATGGCTCAAACCACCAAAATAGATCACGGCATCGGCTTTTTTAGCGGCTGCTATATATTCAGCTTCACTGCTAAACAACTCCCCTGGAGCATTCCAACCTAAAGTAAACTCATCAGTGCCATCATATTGAATTTCAAAAGAGTAAGTTTCATTTTCTTTTAAATCAATGGCTTTTGTTAATGTAGTAATAGCTTGATCACCGACTAATTTATTGTCGTTAATCTTATGCTTTAGAACAACGTCATCATTAATTTTTAAACTAAAATCCCCAATAGTTTCCACATTAAGCTGATGAATACCTGTTTTTAATGGCTTAATTTTAGCTGACATTGTAATGTGCTGAACTTTATCAGGTACTTTAGCTTTAAAGGTTGAATCAACAATCCAAGACTCCTCAATTAAGTTTACTCTTGCTAAATCTTCATAATAAGACACGTTCCATGCTGGGGTACCAGTCCAATGCCGGCTTTCGACATAATCACTGGCGATAGCGGTTAACTCACTACTACGTGCTCGCATTACGGTAATATTTACATCTTCGCCAAACGCAGCTTTTAACCCAGCTAACGGCGTTATCTCATATAAAGATTTAACTTCTGAAGAGCCCCCACCGGTCCCGTGTTTTTTGTCCGCATTAGGCCCTAAAACAAGAATGTTTTTTATCTGCTTTTTATCTAATGGTAATACAGGCATTGACTCAATCGTTTCATTTTTTAATAAAACCACACCTTCAGCCGCTATTTTTCGTGCAGCCGCTTGGTGCGCTTTGGTGTTTCTTGAGCCGGGTAAACGATTTTCATCATACATACCAATAGCATGTTGCACCCGTAAAATTCTCCTCGCTTTATCATCAGCAATTGATTCTGGAATTTTTCCTGATTCGAGCATTGCTAAGAATGGTTTAGCAAGAAAATAGTCTTGATAATCATCAACTTTAGTGCCCATCTCTAAATCTAAGCCATTTACTGCAGCATCATAAGTATTAATATCGACGTGCCAATCGGTTAATAATACTCCTTGATAACCCCACTCACCTTTTAGGATATCCATAACTAAGTGCTTACTTTGGTTGGCATTAGTACCATAATATTCGTTGTATGCTCCCATCATGCCTAGTACGCCACCTTCTTTCACAGCGGCTTCAAATGCAGGTAAATACACTTCTCTTAGCGTGCGTTCATCTGGTTTAGCATTAACTCCCGTACGATTTAGTTCTTGGGTATTTAACGCATAATGCTTCACTGTGGCAGCAACATCATTGGCTTGAATAGCCTTTATTTGTGGCACAACCAACTTCGCCGCTAAGATAGGATCTTCTCCCATATATTCAAAATTACGACCATATAGAGGTAAGCGTGCTAAGTTAACTCCAGGGCCTAGGATAAAATCTTTCTTTCTATCTCGTGCTTCAGCCCCTAAAACTTGGCCATGTAACCTTGCCATTTCCACATCCCAACTGGCAGCAACAGATGTTAAGTGTGGTAAATAAGTTGAATGATCATCAGTCCAACCAGCGGAATCCCAGGTATGACGTGCTATTTGATGGCGAACGCCATGAGGGCCATCAGATAACCACATTTCTGGAATACCGACACGCTCAATAGCATTAACATGAAACTTACCACTTGCATGAGCCAAAGATACTTTTTCAGCTAATGTCATTTTCGCTAACATTAGTTCAACATCTTGCTCAACTGTCGCAAGGCGCTTACTCGCATGAGTATTTTTTTTCTGAGTTACTTGTTGATTTTTACTTGTTTCACATGCGCTAAGACTGATACTAAGTATCAATAAAGCAGAATTGTGAATAATTTTTTTTAACATACTACGCATAAAGATAGCCTCCATTAAGTAACCTTTTACTCTTTATCTCTCAATAGAAGAAAAACTGAATAATGCGGTCTAAGTTGTGTAAATAAATGCCAGTCATAGCAAACATTACCTAATTATTGAATTAGCAATAATTGCTGAAAGACATCTGCAGTTATATAACCTAAATTTTTACTACCGTTGACTGCTTCAATGTCTGTTGAACCGATAAAACTCTCCCGCTCCTTTGAACCATCATTATCGCAATATGCCAACATAAAACCCATTTTTTTCCCTCTTGTCAGTTTTACCGCTTGATGCCGATCTTTTTTATTGTCAGGAAGTAATGTAAAACTATCATCAAAAACACTTAGCGCCACTTCCCAAATAATTTTATTTGGCTTACTTGTACTTCTTCGCCATACACTGTCAATATGCTCGTTTAACAAAACAAAATTAGTTGATCCATCTTTGTTTTTTGGACCGATATCTACCACCTGATTATCTAAGGCAATATGATATGCAAAAGCATTAAAAGTAAATTGGTGATCCCCACCTGAAGCATCTTCATCAATGAAAATTTCTAAACAGTCATCGTCCCAATATCGATAAAGTGGATCAGCATGTTGATCAAATAGAATATCATCGGTAATTTCAACCAGTAAGAATAGGTGGTCTTCATTCCACATCACCTTAAATTGACCACTAAAATCTTCTTCTGTTGGTTGGGTACCCATAATGAGGTTATCTAAAGGCTGCCATGATGATAAGTCCCAACTTTTTTCACTAGCAATACCATCAATCACTATCTCGTCTTGTATTTTATGGGCTTTTAATTGGTTGCTACTTTTGCTTGCTGAGGCAATAGCACTAAATAAAATAAAAGTGATAAAAAAAATGTTTAATAAAATATGATGCCCTAAATACTGCCATGTTTTTTTCATAATATCTCCTTGTCTAATCATTACTTAACTCCTTCATAACTAGCTGATAAACCTGTTGATATACCTCATCAAAAGTGCCACTTACATCAAGCTTAGTAATATCTTTCTCATCATTTCGTTCTTCTTCCATCGCGGCAAATTGACTTGTTAATAACTCCACTTTAAAAAAATGATTCTCGCGGCTTAACATACGTTTTTTTATCGTATTAAAGTCCGCACTTAAATAATAAAAATGACATTTGAACTCAAGTGTTCTGAAAATTTTTCGATGTTGATACTTCAGACCAGAAAAGGCTAATACCACGTTTTTGTTCTGTTTAGATAACTTAATAAGTTTACTTATAATAGCTTCTACCCAAGGTTTTCTCATCGCATCATTAAGCGGTAAGTTAGCAGCCATTAGCGCTATTGCTTCCGAGGAATGAAAATCGTCAGCATCAAGAAATTCATACTCGCCTTGCGTATTTAAATCGTTAACCAACTTTTGACTAATCCCTGTTTTACCTGAGCCACTAACCCCCATCACAATAAACAAGTGAGGCTTACTAGAAAATTGCGGCTTTTTATTTCTACTTAAGATATTAATCATGAGCAGGTACCAATACGCTCAATTGATAAGTTGCATTATTAGCGCGTATTTTTAACTTATTATCTACAACTCGTTCACCATCTATATACGCTTCAATCTCAGTAACTTGCGTTGATTTTTCAATAATAAAATGAATAATTGCACCACGAAACATGCGTTGTCCTGATATTTTATTCAAATGACTTGGCAATTTAGGAGCAATATATAACCCGCCATTGCCACCTTTTAATCCGCAGAGCTCTTCTACTAAGCACCGGTATAACCAAGCCAGTGTACCGGTATTAAATAATTGACTGGAGCGCCCTGCTTTTTCTGGGTACTGCTGATAAGCGCCACGATAGTAATTAGGCACAAAGATTGATAATTGACCACTTTTAGCCGCTAATGCTTTTGAGGGTAAAATTTTACTTAGCACTTCAAAAGCAAGATCGTTTTCGCCAGCTTGATATAGGCTATAAGCATAAAAAATTGCAGCATGATTATAAACGGAGCCGTTTTCAGAAACGCCAGGGTGCTTTTGAGTAATTCTCCCAATATCCTCAACCATTTTGGTATAGCTCGGTGCTAGCATCATTACACCATAAGGTGTCATTAACTGTTCAGAAATAGCGGCAATCATCAGTTGTTGCTGCTCTGCCGAGGCTGCACCACTGAGCATTGCCCAGCTTTGTGGGTTTAAATATATCTTACCCTCTTCGTCATTAACCGTACCAAAGAGGCGATCATTGTCAGTAATACCTCGAGCAAACCACTGTTCATGCCAAAAATAAGTGTTAACTGACTCATTAATAGTATTCACGGCAAGCCGATACTCGGTAAGCTTGTTCAACGGAATTTGAATACCATATTCTTCACATAAATCGCACCAAGTATTTAATGCATAAGCGGTTGCTAATGAAAGCCAACTTGAGACACCTTTACCTTTATAGCCCACCATATTCATAGGATCACACCAATCACCTTGTTCGATTAAACTTAAGCCTCGGTGATCTGTCGCCTTGACTAACCAGTTAAGTGCTAAGTCAATATGTTCACTGAAAAGTTTAGGTGTATCTGAATCAGAAAAAGCTATTGGGGTTGTTAATAAATCGACATCTCCCGTTTCATTAAGGTATACCGCTAAACATATTGGTAGCCACACACAATGGTCGGCATGAGGAACTTGATTGATATACTTAAGCTCAGCTTGGGCATGTAACAAAATACCATCAGGCATAGCACCATTGCTGTGTTGTTGAGATAAGGCTAACACGAATGCTTGACGAGCAACCGTTGGATCGATGTAACACATTCCCATATTATCTTGAATATAATTACGTGTTTGTGGGTCAGTACTTAGTCGATTAACATCACCATGATAAAACATTTGTCTGGGGAGCCAGTGATTTACAAAGTCATCAAACTCTGTATTATCAGTATTAATTGTTAAACAAGCTTTTCCTTGAGCAATATAATCGTCATATTCTTGTTGAGCCTTTCGAGCGTTTGAGCTATTTAAGTAGCGATCTCTTATTTGTGCAATTTCAGTATTGTCTTTGGCTGGTCCAAATAAAAACTGATAATTAACCGATTGATTTTCACCTAAAGACTCTCGGTATTGATAAATAGCCACAGGTGTTTCATATCGAGCATCGTTATTACTTAATTGTAAAAACTTTAGTGCATCAGGAGAATGTAATCCCCCCTCTCCTTCAAATGTAGCTTGGTTCGTATGCCAAGACGTAGGTTTTTTATCTGCAATTAAAAAGGTTTTATCTTTTAATTCTTTATTTTTAAAATACTGTTCAACTTTTTGATAAGGGGTTACTGCAGTAGCAACAATACTGTTTAGCTGTTCGTCAAAGGTAGCTGATTGATTCATCCAAGACATATAACCAATAGAAAAATAAGGGTATATACTGATATTTCGTTTACCTTCACCTTTCCTTAAATTCTCAACGGATAATGACCAACGCTCAACAACATCATTGGCCGTTAAACTTAATGAGATTTTTATTTTTAATTCAAGGTGTTCTATTAACCAATAAATTTCACTCGCACTTTGTACAAAGCTAAACTTAGCTAACTTTACCCTCATTGGCTCATAAGGTACTGAAAAACTTTGTTGCTGATCTTCATCTTTAATATAAAAAAAACGACCTGGATGGTGACTAAAATAACTGTGCTCAGGCTGAATAAAAGTTTTCTCTTCTATGTTGGGTGCATAAGAATATTTTCTTGGCTCAGGCTGCATAAACTGAGCATTAACATAGCCTCGACAGTTTACTTGCAAAACCATTCGCTTATTCCATAAGAAGCCACTCGCTTTAGGCATACTAATAGGGCAATCGAGTTTAACGGTTGCGTCTTCTATTTTATGATTGTTATTTATATTATTCATTGAGCATAACCTTTTTACCTGTTAAACCATCTGTTGAATTAGCACTTATTTGCGCCAACTCCTTTTGAATATGCTCTAACGTTTTATCATCTAATGGATAAAGCATAATTAACGGCACAGCTAATGCAGCAAATACGGCAGGAATAATCGTTAGTAATAGCACAATACCTTGCTCTGATGCTCCTGTTTGCGTTTGGTTAGCAACATAGCCAAGTGAAGCTAATAACCAACCTATAGTTGCACCCGCAAGCGCCCCTCCTAGCTTCTGTGCAAAAGCTGCTGCTGAAAATATCATTGCCGTCGCTCTTCTTCCTGTTTGCCATTGAGAGAAGTCAGCCGTATCAGCATACATAGAGAAAACTAACGGTGATTTAGGCCCTAGCGCTAAACCAATCATAATTTGCAGTACAAACATCAATGTAATATTGTCACTAGGTATAAAATAAAATGCTGTAGATAGTATCGCTACGATACTAATTAACATAATGAGTAATTTACGTTTATCGAAAAATCGCGTTAACAATGGCGTTGAAGCTGCGCCTATTGCTAATGCGATCATATAAACCATAGCGAAGCTACCAATTAAATCAGGACGCTGAACATAATACTTAAAATAAAAAGTCCCTGAGCTCGCTCGTAGTGAAATTGTAATCATGATAATAAGTGCTAGCGCAAATAGTACTAACCAAGGTTTGTTTTGCCCTAAATCTTTAATGTCTTGCAATATTGGTGTTTTCTGTTCCGGAGGAGGCGCGATACGTTCTTTCGTTCCATAAAAAGTAACGATAAATAAAGCTGCGGCAATACAACCATATAAGCCCATCGTAAGTTGCCAACCTAATGCTTCATTACCGCGCCCTAAATATTCAACCAACTCAGGTGTAAGGTACACAACTAGGCTACCGCCAGAAAACGCCCCAATAAAACGAAAACTAGTTAACGTAGTACGTTGTTGTGTATTACTGGTTATCACACCAAGTAAGGCTCCATATGGCACATTGATAAATGTATAGGCCAACATCATAAAAATATAAGTGCCATAAGCCCATATCAATTTATTCCCCTCACTCGTATCTGGTACCGTAAATGTTAATACGCCAGCCGCAACAATAGGAATAATGCCCCATAATAAATAAGGCCTAAATTTACCGAAACGGGTTTTAGTACGATCAGCTAAAGCCCCCATTAATGGATCAGAAAAGGCATCGATTAACCGAGTAACTAACATTAAGGTACCAACAGCTGCCGCTGAAATTCCAAAAACATCGGTATAAAAAATAAATAAAAACACATCAAAAACACGCCAATAAAAATTGGATGCCACGTCACCACAGGCGTATGCGATTTTTTCTTTCAAAGTAAGTTTAGTATTCACATTCTTATACCTTTATTGAATTATCAGCTACTTCGTTTTCACTTAAAATTGAAATGCATCTAAGGATAAATAAAATCACTATTTACTCAGATTCTAACCATACAACAATAACAATGTAAGCGCTTACAAATTAATTCATATTACTTATAAAAACAACCAACATTTACAAAAACAAATAAAGAAAACATTCAACCTACTGATTATAAATAAATTATTTAAATTAGATAATATAATTTATTTTATAAAAGTAATTTACTATTAAAAGATATTGTCAAAAAATTATCGAATTATAAAAATAATTATTGACCTTATTAACTTAATACTCTAACTTCAATGTAAGCGCTTTCATTTATTTGTAATATATCCTCTTACACACGATACTGATATAACAAATGGAGCGTTTACTAAAATAAATAATTATAAAATATGTAAACTTGTGGGAGAAAGTCATGAATCAGAAAAGATTTATTAAAACAAAAGTAGCAACAAGCTTATCGTTAATATTAGGTGCTACAGCACTGCCTGCTATATCGGCAGAAGAAGTAAGCCAAGCTGAAGATAGCGTAGAAGTTATTACTGTTACAGGTATGCGTTCAAGTATAAAAGAATCAACACGACTCAAACGTGATGCTTCTGGTGTAGTTGACGCTATTTCAGCAGAAGATATTGGTAAGTTCCCAGATACGAACTTAGCTGAATCACTGCAACGTATTACCGGTGTTTCTATTGACCGAGACAATGGTGAAGGAAGTAAAGTAACAGTCCGTGGTTTCGGCCCAGATTACAACATGGTCACATTAAATGGCCGTACTATGCCAGCATCAAGCCTACCTGGTGGTGGTGGTGTATCAAACTCACGCGCCTTTGAATTCTCAAATCTAGCTTCCGATGCGGTTAAATCGGTTTCAGTTTATAAAACAGGTAGGGCTAACACAGCGACTGGTGGTATTGGTGCTGTTATTAATATAGTAACGGGTAAACCACTAGATAATCCAGGTACGCATGTTAGTGTTGGTGCGAAAGCCCTAATAGATACAAGTAATCGTGTGGGTAATGATGTTACGCCAGAGTTATCAGGCTTATTCAGCTGGACTGATGATGAAGAAAAGTTTGGTGCTTCCCTATCAGTAAACTCACAAAAACGCGATAGCTCGACTTCAGGTGCTTTTGTCAACGAATGGCGAACTAGTCTTTATGATGGCACAATTCCGCAAGCAGCAAGTGATATTCAACTTATTAATGAACCAGATATTGGACAAGTTTATTCAATGCCATCAGATTTACGATACTTTATTTCTGATCAAGAACGCGAACGTACGAATGCTCAATTAACCTTACAATTTAGACCCGTTGAAGCACTAACAGCAACACTAGATTATACTTATTCAAAACAAGATACTTTTCAAGCACGTGCTGAGCAATCTATTTGGATGGACGTATATAAAACCAGCTTAGGTTTTGATGATCAAATATCAACTACTCCGGTAGATTTTAACGAAGAACGTAGAGATCAAGCACCAAGAGATTTAGGCTTAGCATTACAAGAACTTAACCAAGTTAACGAAAATGATTCAATTGGTTTAAACATTCAATACGATGTTAATGATTATTTCACGTTAACTTTTGATGGTCACAGCTCAAGTGCTGAGAGCGCTCCTGATGCGCCATATGGATCATGGGTAAATACAGGCTTAGGTGCAAACATAGTTGCAGGTCAAAGTGTTGACTATAGTAAAGAATATCCAATTATGCATGTTGATTTTGATGATTGTGATGAACGTAGAGGCTTAAACTGTAATGGTATCCTTGATCAAGATGACGTAGGTACTTCAATACTTGATATGCGTGCTTCATCTCAAAAAACTGAAATTGATGAATTTCGTGTTATTGGTGCTTACCAGTTCGAAGAAGGTAGCATAGAATTTGGTATTGAATCTCGATCTATGGAAAGTCATTCTATACAAAGTTTAACACGCCACACTATGGGTAACTGGGGCATTGAAAACCCGGGTGAATTACCGGATAACTATTTAACACCAATTGACTTTACTAGTGAAATTAATGACTTTGATAAAAGTGGTGCTTTTAATCAAGGCTTTACTGGTAGCGCTTCGCAAGTCGGTGAGTGGGCTGCGGGAGCATATGGGTTTGATTTCATAGCCAATGGTGCAGCAGCAACTAACCGTACAATAAAAGAAGATATTACCGCTGCATTTTTCCAACTTGATCTTGCTGGTGAACTAGGCGGTCGTCCATACAATATCTCTGCTGGTTTACGCTTTGAAAGTACGGATATCACCTCTTCAGCTAATGTTGCCCTACCCAATGCCGTAGCATGGGAAGGTAACCAAGATTTTAACGTACGTTTTGGCGAAGGAATGCAAGACTTCTCAGCCAAAGCTGGATACGATCACATATTACCAAGCTTTGATTTTGATATAGAAGTTATAGATAACGTAGTAACACGTTTCTCTTTCAGTAAAACCATTGCGCGTCCTACTTATGATCAATTAAGTGCAGCGGCAGCTGATGTTAGTGGCCCTTCTGCCCCTACCACTTTACCAGGTGCTCAACTAGGTACAGCATCTAGTGGTGATCCAGGTTTAGTACCACTAGAATCAGATAACATTGACTTATCAGCTGAATGGTATTTTGACGATACAAGTTATGTGTCAATTGGTTACTATGAAAAACGCGTTAGTAACTTTGCAGGTCGTCAACCAGTTGTAGAAAATGTTTACGGTTTACGTGATGCAACTGCTGGCCCTCGTGCTCAAGCAGCGATGTTAGCCTTAGCTGAATTAGGTGAAGAGTTAACTGATAGCAACTTATTTGCCATGGTGGCTGCAACTGAAAATAATGTTGATTATTTTTCAATGCCAGCTGAACAGTTTGAAGTAGATTATGATGTTATGCCAAATAGCGATGATCCTTTAATGGACTTTACTGTAACTAAGTTTGTTAACAATAAAGAAGCTAAGATCAACGGCTTTGAAATAGCAGTACAACACTTCTTTGGCGAAACAGGCTTTGGCATTCAAGCAAACTACACAACCGTATCTGGTGACGTTGGCTTTGATAACAATGCAGATCCAAAAATAACTCAGTTTGCACTTGTTGGTTTAAGTGATACTGCCAACCTAGTATTAATGTATGAAAAAGATAATTTTCAAGCAAGATTAGCCTACAACTGGCGTGATGACTTCTTAAATTCACAAGCCAGATACATTAATGAGCCAGCTTATACTGAAGAGTATGCCCAAATTGACTTTAATGTAGCTTATCAAGTGAATGAAAATATGTCTGTCTTTATAGAAGGAATCAACATTACTGGCGAAGACACTCGAATTCATGGCCGTACAGCAGTACAACTATGGAATTTAGCTGAGCAAGAAGCGCGTTATGCGATAGGTGCTCGCTATACTTTCTAACTTAATGTAATTCAGTTCATTAGCTAGATCTTATAAATGCTGTGTATTTACACGGCATTTATTATTTTACGCATAGCAGTAATTCTAATACTCTATAGAAAGTCGTTTAGACAAAATTATCAAGAAATTACGCTTATCGGCACAAGACTAGCTAGCTGGATTATCAGAGGAATTATAGCTATCGCCCAGTATTGAACAATCAAATAACCCAACAAGTATTTTGTTTGTTTATCCTAGAGCTAAGGGAACAGTTGATGAAAGAGGTAATGAACCATGAAAGATAAAATAAAAAATGTTGTAATTGCTGGTGGTGGCACGGCAGGTTGGATGGCAGCAGCAGCATTTGCAAAACTGATCGGAAAAAACCTAAATATCACATTAGTTGAGTCAGATGAAATCTCTACTGTTGGCGTAGGAGAAGCCACAATACCTCCGATCAAAACATTTCACAAATTACTTGGCATTAATGAACAAGAAATAATGCGAGCAACCAACGCTACTTTTAAACTCGGTATAGAATTTGAAAACTGGGGTCTGCAAAATTCAAAATATATTCACTCTTTTGGCGCCACAGGTAAAGAGTGTTGGGCTGGTGAATTTCACCATTTTTGGTTACATGGTCTTCGTAAAGGAATAAAGGCCGACTTTGGTGATTATTGTTATGAACTACAAGCAGCAAAAGCAAATAAATTCGCATTATTAAATAATACTCCAATAAATTATGCTTACCATCTTGACGCTACCCTGTATGCAAAATATTTACGAAAATTTAGTGAGAATTTAGGGGTTACTCGTCTCGAAGGAAAGATTCAACAAGTCAATAAAGATAGTAAAACGGGAAATATAAGTTCACTCACTTTAGCCTCAGGGCAAGTGGTAGAAGGCGATTTCTTTATCGATTGTACCGGCTTTCGTGGACTTTTAATTGAACAAGCGCTTCATACTGGATTTGATGATTGGTCGCATTGGTTACCTTGTGATAGTGCTGTAGCAGTGCAAACTAAAACAGTATCAGCGCCAAAACCCTATACCCGCTCCATTGCACATAATAGTGGTTGGCAATGGCAAATACCTTTGCAAAATCGTGTTGGTAACGGGCTTGTTTTCTGTAGTAAGTATTGCTCCGACGAAGAAGCAATAGCAACATTGAAACAGAATATTGAAGGGGAAATGATTACCGAGCCTAGAGTGATAAAATTTAACACCGGTCGACGTCGCAAGGGTTGGAATAAAAATTGTGTCGCTTTAGGCTTATCAAGTGGTTTTATCGAACCGCTGGAATCAACAAGTATTCATTTAATAATGTCTGGTGTGATCCGCTTATTACGTTTGTTTCCATTTGAAGGCATCTGCCAATCAACTATTGACGAATACAATAGTAAGCTTGATTCAGAGCTAAATGCTGTTCGTGATTTTATTGTTTTACACTATAAAACAACCGAACGCGAAGATACTGATTTCTGGTTACATTGTAAAACAATGGAAATTCCTCCTTCTTTACAGCATAAAATAAAGCTGTTTAAAGAAACTGGTCGTGTATTTTTAGATGATGGAGATATATTCAGGGTTGATTCATGGACTCAAGTATTAATTGGCCAAGGAATAATACCAGAACAATATCATACAATAGCTGAAGTAATGAATGATAAGGAATTAGAGCACTTTATGCATAGCATGAAAAAATCAATTGCTAATGCTGTTGAGAAGTTACCTAGTCACGCAGAGTTTTTAGATAAATATTGTAAGGCCTAAAACCAGTAGACTTATTTGCGATTAGAAAGAGAAAACTAAGTTTACCGCTTAGGTCGACCTTGTGTAAACTTAGTTTCCTTGTGCTTACCGCTCTCACTGCAAATACAGGAATATAGAACAGAAAAAGCCTGCCTTATTCATAATGATTAAAGGTAAAATACACCATTATGTTCTAATAACTGAAGCCTTCGCTTAATCATAAGAGGCATTAACCGCATCAATATTTTTTTATTGAGAGCAACATTAATCAAATCGATCGTCAGTTTTAACGCGATAGATAACGCAAATGGCAGTGTTGCTTTCGCCAGTTTAGTCCCATTTTTTCAAAACACTGTAAACCTATATTTAAGTACTCCATTACTCCACTTTTAATGCCAATAAGGCTTATATTATATCAACTTAGCCTTGGCAAACATCACCACAGCCCATTGATAAGTCGATATTATCTTCATTACAGCCTGCTAGCATTGAGATTACTACCAACCTCAACATAGTCATTTTAGTTCTTTATTGTGTTATTAATTTTTGCATGATGTCTTTCTCATTTAATGATGAATATTCTCACAACTGTGTATCAGAGTAATGACTTGTTCAGCTATTGCTTGATCTTACTGCCAAATATTCCGTAATAAGCAATAAATAAATAACACACAATAGGCAATAAAAATGAAAGTTGCACTCCGATATTATCAGCTAACATGCCTTGAAATAGCGGAATTATCGCACCACCGACAATTGCTAAGCATAAAATACCAGAGCCTTGGCTAGTGTGTTTTCCTAACCCTTGAATAGCTAAACTAAAAATAGTTGGGAACATAATTGAATTGCATAACCCAACAAATAAAATCGAGACCATAGCAAGTGTACCAGAGGAAAAAACAGCTAAGACAATCAGAATCACTGCAACATTAGCATTAAAAAACAAGACGTTACCTGCAGAAACCTTTTGCATTACTGCCGCACCAATAAAGCGTCCTACCATAGCCCCACCCCAATAGTACGCAATATACTTTGCAGCTTGAGATTCTTCTAACCCTGCAATTGTTGGATCGGCGAAAAAGCTAACCAAAAAACTCCCAATGGAAACTTCAGCGCCAACATAAACAAAAATACCTATAGCGCCTAGCACCAAGTGACTATATTGCCATGCACTACCTTCCTTATCGGTAATGTTTATTTGCTGCTCAGCTTCCACTGATGATAAGTCTGGTAGCTTTAACCAAATGAAAATAGCAGCCAGTGTTAGTAACATCGCAGCGAGAAAAATATAAGGCATTTGAACAGACTCAGCGGAAGCTTGTGGTGAAAGAGACTCTGCCGCTTGATTTAATATTAAAAAAGCACCAAAAAAGGGTGCCACGGTAGTACCCAAAGCATTAAACGCTTGAGTCATATTTAATCGAGAGGATGCCGTTTTAGCTTCGCCTAACATGCTAACATAAGGATTAGCCGACACTTGTAATAATGTAATACCGCTAGCCAGTACAAATAAAGCCATTAAAAATATAGAATAACTGTGCATAGCTGCCGCAGGATAAAAACATAAACAACCAATAGCAGCGATCACTAATCCACCAACAATGCCCTTCTGATAACCGAGCTTTTTAACGATCACTCCTGCTGGTAAAGAAACAAGAAAGTAGGCACCAAAAAAGCAAAACTGTATCAACATTGCTTGGCTATAAGTTAACGAAAAAACCCCTTTTAAATGAGGTATTAAAATATCATTTAAACAAGTAATAAAACCCCACATAAAAAAAAGCGATGTCAGAGATGTTAAGGCAAACCGATAATCGGGCTTGTGTTGCGAATTTATATTTGCCGTTGAACCTGGCGAACTTGATAGTATTGTCATAATTTCCCCTCGTAAATTTTCTTATAAGTATTATCACTAAGTAATTTAGCAGTAGCTTTAAACAATACTTAGCTGTGTTTACGTATCTCAATATTTCAAAACGATACTTTCAATATCAAACTGTTAGAAACAAATAAACAGAATAATAAATAAAGTGGTTGACCTAGGTTACAGAAACCACTAACCTTAAATGTAAGCGCTTTCATTTGTTGATTAGAAACGATCTAAACTATTTTATCAAGTGTTTTAACAGCGTATTTCGTTAAGGGTGAAGACAAGTTACCCGAATAAACTTTACTATGTAGGTACAATTTACAATGACAGCTAAACTATCTCTTCCCCTCAATTCAGCAATGCTGACAAAAGATTTTATCTATGGTGTAGCAACAGCTTCATTTCAAATAGAAGGTGGTGCAGATGATCGATTACCCTGCATTTGGGATACATTTTGTAACACCCCCAACAAAGTTATTGATGGCTCTAACGGTTTAATAGCATGTGACCATTTTAATTTATGGCAACAAGACATAGCGTTAATTGAATCACTTGGCGTTGACGCATACCGTTTATCAATTTCTTGGCCAAGAGTTATGACAAAGTCAGGAGAATTAAACCCAGACGGTGTTAATTACTATTTAGCTATTCTGGATGCACTAAAAGCCAAAAACATCAAAGCTTTTGTAACGCTTTATCATTGGGATTTACCACAACACCTAGAAGATGAAGGTGGCTGGTTAAATAGAGAAACCGCTTATAAATTTAGAGATTATGTAAATCTAATTAGCCAAGCTTTTGGCGATCGTGTTTATTCTTATGCAACCCTTAACGAACCTTTTTGTAGTTCATTTTTAGGCTATGAAGTAGGTATTCACGCGCCAGGAAAAGTAGGTAAAGAGTTTGGTAGAAAGGCTGCTCATCATTTATTACTTGCTCATGGTTTAGCCATGGCTGTCTTAACAAAAAACAGTCCAAAATCCAAAAATGGCATTGTTCTTAACTTTACGCCTTGTTATCCAGAATCTGATTCGCAAGCGGATAAAGTAGCCACTGAATTTGCAGACGATTATTTTAATCAATGGTATATTAAGCCAATATACGATGGTGAATACCCTAGCATATTAGCGCAATTACCGACTGAACATCAGCCTGATATTAAAGACGGGGATATGGCTATTATTTCTCATCCAACAGACTTTTTAGGTGTTAACTTTTATACACGTGCTATATACCGTGCTGACGACAAAGAACATTTTTTTCAGATAGAGCCACCTGAACCAAGAACAGATATTGGCTGGGAAATATACCCAAAAGCCTTAAATGAGTTATTAGTTTCATTAAATGAAAAATACACCTTACCACCAATTTATATCACTGAAAATGGTGCAGCTATTGATGACAAAATAGTTGAAGGCGTAGTTAACGACACTGATCGGATAGAATATTATCAGCTTCACTTAAATGCTATTAATGACGCGATAGAGCATGGTGTAGATATAAAAGGATATTTTGCTTGGAGCTTAATGGACAATTTTGAATGGGCTGAAGGCTACTTAAAACGTTTTGGTATTGTTTATGTGGATTACGATAGCCAAGTAAGAACAATTAAAAATAGTGGTTTAGCATATAAAGCATTAATAACTAGTAGATAAACTGAAGGTTCTCGCTAGTTTCCTCAATATTACATTGTAATAACTAGCCCAACTAAAGAATAAAATGATCAATCCTGAATCCAAAAATAAAAATGATAGGTAATCAGATGACTAAACTCCCCTTTTACGAAAAAATAGGTTACGCCATGGGCGATGCCGCAGCTAACTTAGTTTGGCGTGGCGCTTTAGCCTACTTAGCCGTTTTTTATACTGATACTTTTGGCCTAACCGCAGCAGCCGCTGCCATGTTATTTTTGGTGGTACGCCTGTCTGATGGGGTAACCGACATTATTATGGGGATGATCGCAGACAGGACCACAACTCGTTGGGGGAAGTTTAGGCCTTGGATATTATGGTCAACCCCCTTATTAGCATTATTCATGGTATTAAGCTTTACCACACCGGATTTAAGTTATACAGGAAAGTTGGTTTATGCCTATATTACCTACATAGGTTTAACGCTTGCCTATACAGTAAATAACGTGCCCTATTCCGCCTTAATGGGAGTAATGACACCAAGTGATACTGAACGAACTAGCTTATCCGGTTTCCGTTTTGCGGGTGCATTTGCAGGTGGATTACTTGTAATGGGGTTTCTACCTGATTTAGTTGCTTATTTTGGTGCTGGTAATGATGCTCAAGGTTATCAATATACTATGTATCTTTTTGCCGTAATTTTAATTTTATTAATGGTGACAACATTCGCTACAACAAAAGAACGTGTAATACCCAACCTTGATAAATCTAATAACCTAAAATCTGAATTAATTGACTTAAGTAAAAACCTTCCTTTTATTATTCTACCGTTATTAGCCATGACATTATTCTTCTATTATCGAGACCTCTATAGCGGAATATTTTTCGTGATAATAATGGGTTCCATGTGGCTAATTATTAAGAAGTTACTCAATAATACCCCAGAGGATTTAAGTGGTACACAAAGAGATATGGTTGATTTATTAACCAACAAACCTTGGTTAATATTACTTGGTATGGGCTTTATAACCATGCTATTTAACGGCATTAAATATGGCACTATTGCCTACTACTTTAAATACCATGTGGGAAGTGAACTGTTAGCAGGAAAGTATTTTGTTATATTATTACTAGCCTCTATATTAGGAGCATTATCAACAAGTTATTTAGCAAAAAAATTAGGTAAACGTAAATTATTTATTGTGTCACTTATACTAAGTGGCATGCTAACAGCAGCTTTTTATTGGGTGCCTCGAGGTAACCTTACGGCTATTTTTGTGTTAGGCGGAGTTGCTGAATTTTTCGCAGCCATCATGCCAACGTTATATTTCACCATGCTAGGTGATTCAGCCGATTACTCTGAGTGGAAAAATGGACGTCGTGCGACAGGTTTAATTTATTCTGCCGGCACTTTTGTTCAAAAAACCGGTGGCGGCTTTGCTGGTGCGCTGGTGTTAGTGGTGCTTGCTGGTTATGGCTACGATGGCATGGATAAATCAACTATTGAAGCATCTTTACCAGGTATGCAATTACTGATGAGTTGGATTCCTGCTGCATTCGCATTCGCAGGTGCTGCATTAATGATGATTTACCCTCTTTCAAGTACCAACAATAAACAGATTAGTGACGATTTAACTAAAAGGCGAGCCTTAGTGTGAGCGCATGAGAACTCTCGCTAGGCTCTGTAATTATTTATTATAGAGTCATATAGATTCAACTAGTTTAAGCTTTGTTTATTATGCTAAAATCGCTTTTTTTTTTGAAGCCATCATTTAATGACGGATCACATATTGTAAGGTTAACATGGCGACAATTTATGAAGTATCAAGCTTGGCAGGTGTTTCACTAGCTACGGTTTCACGTGTTATTAATAATAATACTCGCGTTAGTGACAAAACACGTAAGAAAGTTGAAGAAGCTATGTCAGAACTAGGTTACCGCCCGAATTCTATTGCTCAATCGTTAGCCTCTAACCGTACAAACAGCGTTGGTATTTTAGTTTCTGAATTGCATGGCCCCTTCTTTGGTCAGATGATGGCAGGTATTGAATCTGAACTAAGAGCGGCAGGTAAGCACGTTATTATCACCACTGGACACAGTGAAGAAGATAGAGAAAAAGAAGGCATCGACTTTTTAATATCTCGTAATTGTGATGCGTTGATCGTCCATCTAGAAGGTTTGACTGATGAGTATATCATCAACCTTTCAAAAGGCAGTACGCCCATCTACTTCATGAGTAAAATAATCCCTGAACTAGAAGAAAATTGTATTTATCTAGATAATGAACTTGGCGGCTACCTTGCCGCTAAAGCACTTATTGATAAAGGGCATACTCAAATTGCTTACATTTCTGGTCCAAAATTTAAGCCTGATTCAAAAGACAGACTTATAGGTCATAAACGTGCTCTTTCTGAACATAACTTAGCATTCAATGACGAACTATATTTTGAAGGAGACTTCAAAGAAACGGGTGGTAAAGCCGGACTTAAACAGTTTTTAACTAAAAAACTGGCTTTCACAGCTTTAGTTTGTGCTAATGATGAAATGGCCTCAGGGGCAATGACTTATGCGCGCGAACATGGCTTTGCCTTACCGCAAGATTTATCCATTATAGGCTTTGATAATATTATCTTTTCGCGCCACATTTACCCAAAACTAACAACAATTGATAACCCTGTTTATGACATGGGACATATGGCGGCAAAATTAGTTTTAAAAAATGTTTATCAACAGAAAAACTTAACAATTAATCACTCTTTTGAACCAGCACTTATCAATCGGGATTCTATCGCTCAACTATAACATGAATAAGAAAACGTTAATATTGTGCCAATACTTACAGCATCTAAGTTTTAAAGTATTGGCACAATCAGAGTTACTTTATTTCAGACTTACCATTTAACAAGCTTCATATCTAACCAGCTTAATAAACTCAACAACATCTGCACTATATTTATCGGCAATAAAGCCATTTTGGCAATCGGCATGGATATAGCCTTGATAATCAATCCCTAAATAATAAAATGTCTTGCTAAATGTAGCTAAAAAATTACAATCAGCCTCTATGCTCGCCGATGTACAAACCACATAACTGGTTTTATTACGCAACTGATGCCCAAAGTCTTTTAATTCTTCCCGCTCTAATAAATCAGTCGTTCTATCAATAAAAACTTTCATCTGCGCGCTAGCAGCGTACCAATAAATAGGTGTAGCAAAAATGATTTTTTTATACTGTAAAATGTTATTCATCACCGACATAAAATCATCATTAGCATTGTTATGCTTATAATCGTAAGGAGAAATATTTTTTTCTGAAAGATCAATTACATCAATAGCTAACTCGCCACTAATCCAATCTATTAATTTTTTAGTATTTCCATTTGATCTTGCGCTAGCAAAAACAGCAATAGTATCTGTCATCTATCGTTCCTAATGTCCGGTATCATAGTTATAAATTTATTAAGTTCAGCGTCGCTCAACGAAAGTAAAGCACTAATCATCATTATTTCGCTCTTCTGGTAAATCACTCAAATATTGAACAAATTCAATTTCATAACCATTAGAGTCTAAAAAATAAACATTTTTTCTAAACGTATTAACAGCCCCCGGTTTAGCTATTTCAAAGCCAACTTTTTTTAAACGAAGAATTACCGCCTCAAGGTTATTTGTTACAAACGAAAAATGCGCTAGCCCAACTTGATGACCACTTAAATCACGGTTTTCACCAATGCCATTATCATTCAGCGCAATGTATTGATAATCATCACCAAAATGCAGCCAATTACGCTCTATACCAGACCACTGATTAACCCCTTCACTTCTAATTTTCCAATGTGGTAACGCTGCTTGATAAAAACGCAGTGACTCTTTAATGTCGCTGACTACTAAATTTATATGTTCTAACCTCATATTTCTTACTTCCTATTTCTTAAAGATGATGCCACTATAAAACCTCAAGCTAAGTTGAGGTAAAGTGTTTTATTCATTTATTTTGGAGGCAATATGGAAGAAGCAAATTTAACGGTAGGGAAAGTCGCAAAGCGATGCGGTGTGAAAGTATCAGCACTGCACTTTTATGAAGAGAAAGGCTTAATTCACAGCTTGCGAAATCAAGGTAACCAACGTCGATATAAAAAAGAAGTGTTGCGGCGAGTTTCATTGATCAAAGCAGCACAAAAAATGGGCATAAGTTTAGCAAATATCAAACAAGCTTTATCAACTTTGCCAGATAATAGAACACCCACTGCTGATGATTGGTCGGTACTAGCCTTAAATTGGCAGCAAGAGTTGAATGATAGAATTCGTTATATGGAAAATATGAGAGACTACCTAACGGGCTGCATAGGCTGTGGTTGCTTATCTATGAAAAGTTGTCCGCTCTACAATGAAGATGACAAATTATCGGCACAAGGAACAGGTCCCGTTATATTAGATAAAAGTATTAGATAAAAACTTATCGAATACCGTTAATTAGCTATATTGGTAATTAACGATATTTACACCTAAACTTATTAGCATTTTTTTAATGCTCGTAAGCTTCTGCTAAACTGACGCTGCTAACATTAAAATTAAGATTTGACCTATGCAACGACCACCACTTCGACAAGCAAAAAATATCGACAACGTATTCAATAGTGCCTATTGGCATCTAAGCCAACAAGATTTTACTATTGCTGAAATTCGTAGCAAGTTAGAGCGAAAAACGGAAAACATTGAATGGATAGAGACTGTTATTACCCAGCTTATAGAGCGTGGCTATTTAAAAAATAACCTTGAATTTACCATACGTTATTGCGAGTCTGCATTTAACAATGAAATAGGAAAAGCTGCGGTACAACACAAATTAAAAATGCGTGGGATATCGTCAAGTGATATTGAAAAAGCAATCGAGCAAGTGGTTGAAGAACAAGATATTAATTTCAATGAAATGGCAAGTAATCGGCTACAGTCTCGCTATATAACGTTTGAAGGAACGAGCAAGGAAAAAGTTTACGCTCAAATGACAACCCGAGGCTTTTCTCGCTCACAGATAGATCAAGCGTTATCACAACACCCAGCCCAGGCAACATTACGCAGTAAAATGGCAATAAAAGCTGAAAAAGCTGAGCTTGCCACTGAAATTATGAAGTTATACCGAAAAGGCAAAGGACAAACGCTTATCCTTAATGAACTCAAGCAAAACCTTATTGATGTGAGTGAGTTTGAAGAAACCCTATACCAACTGACCCTGGCCGGAGACATCGACTTTCACCAAAGTTGTAAAGAGCAATTGGCTAAAAAGAAATACGATTTATCTGATTACAAAGACAAATCTAAGGCCTATGCTTATTTATCACGCAAAGGTTTTACTAGTGATGACATAAAAGAAGTGATGACATTAGATATCGAATAGCTCCTTTAGTTAAACTTAAAACTAACTTTTTATAACCCCTTTATTTATCAAGTACTTTTCTATTTCATCTGTATGAGGTTTAAATGCGCGCCAACGACCTATAGCTTTATTATTAAGGGGCTGGCGAACTTGTACTTTGCTTGCCGTAGAAACTGGAGCATCATTTAAATGAAAATCGATACAAGCGTGTTGCCATTCTATATCACAAAATTCCACTAAGCTTTTTATTTCTTGATCGGGGTTCGCCACTAACTCTTCATATTTTACTAGCTTAATAGTGTTATGAAGTGATTGAAAGTGCTCAACGAGTTTATGAAAACGACTGTAAAACTTGGCAGTATCGAGTAAATTTAACGAATAACTATAGTAAGGATTATTAATTGAAAATAACTGACGATAATTGCCAATACAGGTATCCATAGGATCTCGTAACAAACAAATAATTTTAGCATTTGGTAAAGCTTTGGTGATTAAGTCGATATAATAAAAGTTAAATGGTAATTTATCTATAAAGTGTTTACTTCCTCCGGTTACTACACGCGTAGATTGTAAGTAACTACTTCCTAACTGTTCGTAGTTTAGTAAGTATGCTTGGTTAAGTGTTTCTATATCGAGCACATGCGGCGAAGGCGTTTGAGTCAGCTTCTTTACACATAAACCAAAGTCTTGTAATTCACCTGCCGATTGCACATCGCTATGACTTGATAAAATTCGCTCAACAAGGGTTGTTCCTGAACGTGGCATACCTAATACAAAGATAGGTTCACATGTTGGATTACCTGTACTTTTAAGCTGTTGATTATCTTCACTCAGTTTTTTAATGTGCTCAAATAACTCATTAGAAGTATTATTATCAAATGGTGCTTGATGATGTTTTGCCATCTTTCCTTGCAGT
The DNA here is from genome assembly GCF_030547795.1 of Colwellia sp. 5_MG-2023. NCBI lineage: Bacteria > Pseudomonadati > Pseudomonadota > Gammaproteobacteria > Alteromonadales > Colwelliaceae > Colwellia > Colwellia sp. 5_MG-2023. The sequence goes on from NZ_JAUOPW010000003.1 coordinate 223,287, forward strand.
AATGCTAAATAGGCCGAATTAAAGTCACCTATATCTTGATATTCTTTTGCAAGTGCATGACCGATATGCAGTAGAGCATCAGGACTTGATACCTGCTTTGCTATTTTTTCTAATCTTGCTATATGATTTTTATCTACATTAGCTTTCGTTAGATCAGCAAGGGCGAAGTGGCTCTGATGGTGCAAAGGATTGAGTATAATAGCCTGTTCAAATGCCCTTTCTGCTTTTGTAAATAAACCTAGGAATTTAGCGCACACGCCATAGTTATAATAAAACTGCGAATATTGTGGTTTATCGGTATCACATAGCGTTAAGGCACGCTCAAAATATTCTACAGCGTATTCATGTAACCCAACTTGAGTTAATGCTACACCTAAAGTATCAGCATCCAAAGCAAGTGTTATACTATTTAGTGGAATTCTTAATGCTGTTTTTTTAGCAAGCTCTAATTGCCCTGTAATTGCATAACACTTTGCTAATTGAGCGGTATATTCTATCCGACTATCACCAAATGATAGTGTTCTTTCTAGTAAACCAATTGCTTTTTTAATTTGTCCAACACGTAAATTAACCATCGCCATCAAAAAATATCCATCGGCAAAATCTGGTTTAAGCGTCACTAATTCAACCAGCGCTTTGTGCGCCTGTTGTATATTACCTTGATTAAGATCGCGTATCGCATTTTGATGAAGTTGTTTTAAGCGTATTTCCATATTTTTACTATGTAGAACTTACTGTTATAGGTTACAAAATAAAAAAGGCTCAAATAAATTTGAGCCTTTTTTGTTAACTTAATTATAAACTATATTTCAAATTTATAATTGAATTTAACACCAACAGTTAATGGCCTGTTTATAAAATAACCATAATTACGTTGAATTTCTGTGCCATTCGCTGTAGTGATGTCAGCATTTGAACGGCGTACCGACGTAACTGCATATTTGTTAAATAAATTATCAACATAAAAAGTAGTCGACCAATTATCAGCTGTTAACTTAGCTGAAATATTACTTAAAGCATAACCGGATAAGCTTTCGCCATTATCATGTAATCCTACTTTAGTAATGGCATCACTTTGCGCTGTTAAGCCATAGTTAATATCAAGCACTTTATCGTCAAACACTTCTGTTTGATAGTTGATACCTAATGAAAACTGATGTTCAGGAGACCCTGGAAGTCTATCGCCATCTTCAGCACCATCAGTACCGTCAGTATTAAACAGGAATGGCGCATCGGTAGTTAACTCAGCTTTAGTATAAGCATATGTTGCAAAAGCGGTAAGTGAATCACTTATTATTGCGCGACTTGAAACTTCTAATCCTTTCGCATTAGCTGAACCAGCATTTGAAATAAACGGCAATTGGCCAACCTCTGTTGCACCACTAACTTGTGCATCCTCCCAATCTACATTAAAGATGGCAGCATTAAAATGTAGTTTATTCTTCAACCACGTACTCTTGAAACCAAGTTCATAGTTTGTGGTTGTATCAGCATCATAAAGTTTGTTATCTGCTTGAACACAACCCGATTGATTTGCAGGTAAAGGGTCTGGACATACGACTATCGCGTTAGAACCACCAATGCGATAACCTTCACTGACCGTTGCATAAGCCATAACAGTATCTGTAAATTGATATTTAGCATTAAATTTTAATAAGTTTCCGTCATCTTTTGCATTATTCTCTTCAAATATTAGGCTTATATCATCTGGGCCAGCGCCACCGAATACTGTATTAAATAATGGAAAATCTACCGCCGACTCAGCCTCGATTTCATATTTATAAAATCGAGCCCCTAAAGTCACATTGAGTTTTTCTGTCACTTGGTAAGCCAACTCACCGAATATAGCCGACTCTGTTATTTCACTGTTATCTACAGAGAAATACTCAAGTTCGTCAGGACGAATTTGATCACCACCAAACTCATCAACAGCAAACTGACCAAATCCTGGAGTAAATTCCTTACTAGTGGCATCTAATTCAAGTTTGTTATAATACAAACCAACAATCCAGCTAAAATCACTTTCAGATTTTGATACTAAGCGTAACTCTTGAGTAAACGTATCTTGTTCTTCTTCTTCACGTGTAAACGCTGAAAACGCTGGAAACTCTTCATAACCATAATCTAAACGAATTAATAAATCTGTTTGATCGCGTTGACCATCCGCCTCAAAGCTTGATATACCAGTAGCAGATACTAACTCTGCAAAGCCTAAATCAGCTTTTAATTCTAAGCTAAGTAATTGATCTTCTTTCTCACGTGGCTCTTGATAACGATAAGCTGATTCATATTTCCCCACTAAACCACTTAATCCGTTATCTGCACTCAGTGAATTGTAATGAACAATTGAACGACCTTCACTGTCTTGATTTTGGTAAAAATAGTTTAATGTACCTTCAAATACATCACTTGGCTTCCATCGCACAGAAATACGTGCAGATGTAGTCGTTTCACCATTAGCATCTGTTGCTTGTGTTAAATTATCATTAACAGCTTCGCTATCAGTCCAATCAGGATCCGGTAGAGATACACCTGGTTCACTCAACACATAGTTGTAGTCAATAAAACCGGGATCTTCATATATATTTAAACTTGCACGAACAGCAAGTTCGTCATCAATCAGCGGCATGTTAAAAATAAAACCGCCTTCACCACCTAAAGAATCACTCTCTTTATTTTGGAATAAATCACCGTATATCTCACCAGACGTATAATCAAGTTCAGGGGCTTTTAAAATATAACGAATCGCGCCACCTAAAGTACCGGCTCCATATAATGTACCTTGTGGCCCAATAAGCACTTCAACGCGTTCAACATCAACTAAACGCATATCAATGGCAACAGGTATTTCATTAATATAGGTTGCAACGGTACCACCATCTGAATCAGGTCCTGATGAATTAGTATTTAAACCGCGTACTATAATAGGAGATCCTGAACGACCACCTTGGTCTGTAATGTTTAAACCCGGAACCCAACGAGCAACATCAGCTAATTCGCTGATATTTTGATTAGCCAATAGGTCACCATCAAGCGCAGTAATATTTAGAGGAGCTTCTTGTACACTGCCACTTCTTCGTGTCGCGCTTACTTGAATTATTTCTAATGATTTATCTTCTACAACTGTTTTTTCTTGTGCAAAAACAGTGCTTGGAATCAGTATTGTTCCAGATAATACCCCTGAAACAGCCAACGCCAATGTGCTCGGTTTAAACATTAAATCATTCCTCAGATCTTCGACTTTATTAAAGATATTGAGTCTACCGATTAATGTTCCGTTTAAAAAGGCAATATAAATGAATTAAATTTACCTGATAGGTTAATTATATTCTTCTATCCTATTCTATTGATATTTAAGAACAATAAATAAACCACCTTCCTTTATCCAACATTTACATAGCTATAGATATAGTGCTTTGCTACATTTAAACGAATAAAATTGCCCTATAAGAAAAAATTTATGAAAAAAACATTATTATCAACTTCCCTTGCATTATTGTGTATTACTAGCTTACAAACACATGCCGTTACTTACATTACAGCAAAAGCCATGCTTGACGTGCAAAACGGTAAACTCATCACATCTCCTCTAGTAACGATTGATAATGGAAAAATCATAGCCGTTGAACGCAATAAAAAACCTTCGATTAAAGAAAGTGATGAATATATTCAATTACCTGAACTTACGTTAATCCCTGGCTTAATGGATATGCACGTACATTTAACCAGTGATCCTACTGTATCTCGAAGTGAACGCTTAGGACAGTCTGTCCCTCGCATGGCAATTAAAGCATCTTACTTTGCCAAGAAAACATTAGAGGCTGGTTTTACCACTGTTCGAAATGTCGGAGCTGCAGGCTATAGCGTAATAGCAGTACGTGATGGAATTAACGCAGGAGATATTGTTGGTCCACGCATTTGGGCTGCTGGTCCATCACTTGGTATAACAGGCGGACATTGTGATAATAATCGCTTACCTCCAGAGCTAAAACATACAGCTGAAGGTGTTGCAGATGGTCCTTGGAATGTGCGTATTAAAGTACGTGAAAACATTAAGTACGGTGCTAATGCCATTAAATTTTGTGCAACCGGTGGTGTATTCTCAAAAGGAACAAAAGTCGGTGTACAACAATATTCACTAGCTGAAATGACAGCAATTGTGGAAGAAGCTCATATGCGTGACCTACCCGTTGCTGCACATGCTCATGGCACAAGTGGAATAAAAGCCGCAATAAAAGCGGGTGTAGATAGTGTAGAACACGTTAGCTTTTTAGATGATGAAGCAATTACACTCGCTTTAAAACATGGCACCTGGTTTTCTATGGATATTTATAATACTGAGTACACCCTCACCTATGGTGAGCAAAATGGGGTTGACGAAGAGAACTTAAATAAAGAACGTCAGGTATCTAAAAAGCAGCGCGATAGTTTTAGTCGTGCGGTAAAAGCAGGTGTAAAAATGGTGTTTGGTACTGATGCGGCTATTTACCCTCACGGCGATAACGCAAAGCAGTTTTCTCGCATGGTTAAATTTGGTATGACTGAGTTACAAGCTATTCAAGCGGCTACCATTAACAGTGCTAGATTATTAAAAATGGATAAAGAGCTAGGGCAAATTAAAAAGGGATTCGCGAGTGATATAATTGCTGTTAAAGGTAACCCTTTAGAAGACATTAGTACTTTAGAAAATATACCTTTTGTGATGAAAGCAGGTGTTGTTTATAAACAATAAGCGCATATCAGAGCAAGCAAGATAACAAAAAGCCCAAATACTACTATTTGGGCTTTAGAACATCAGGGTGATGCGTAGAGTAAATTGTCTAATTCAAGGCGCTTAATTGCGACGTTTAGTGTTTCTTAAACGAGCAATTAAGCAACGCAGAAGTAGGCGATTTAATCAAGCATGATTTACATCATGCCTCCCATCCCCCCCATACCGCCCATGCCGCCCATATCAGGCATTGCAGGAGCGCCAGCATCTTTAACTGGTGCATCTGTGATCATAGCTTCGGTAGTTAGCATTAAACCAGCAACAGATGCAGCAAACTGAAGTGCTGAACGCGTTACTTTAGTTGGGTCAAGAATACCCATTTCTAACATATCACCATAAGAGCTGTTACCGGCATTATAACCATAGTTACCTTTACCGTTACGTACCTCATTTAACACAACTGATGCTTCGTCACCTGAGTTAGTTGCAATTTGACGTAATGGAGCAGACATTGCACGAATAGCCACGTTAATACCGTGTGTTTGATCTTCGTTAATACCCTCAAGATCTTTAATAGTTTCAGCAACTCTCACAAGTGCTACACCACCACCGGCAACAACGCCCTCTTCTACCGCAGCACGAGTTGCATGTAATGCATCTTCAACACGGGCTTTTTTCTCTTTCATTTCCATTTCAGTGGCTGCGCCAACTTTGATGACGGCAACACCGCCAGCTAATTTAGCTAAACGTTCTTGCAGTTTTTCTTTATCGTAATCTGAAGAAGAGTCTTCAATTTGACCACGAATTTGAGCAACACGTGCTTGAATGTCAGCTTCCTCGCCAACGCCATCAATAATAGTGGTGTTGTCTTTAGAAATGATTACACGCTTAGCTTGACCTAAATCTTCTAATGTTGCTTTTTCAAGTTCCATACCGATTTCTTCAGAAATAACAGTACCGCCTGTTAGCGTAGCTACATCTTGTAACATTGCTTTACGACGATCACCAAAACCTGGTGCTTTTACGGCTGCAACTTTCACAATACCGCGCATGTTGTTAACAACTAATGTTGCTAATGCTTCGCCTTCAACATCTTCAGCAATAATAAGTAAAGGTTTACCTGCTTTAGCAACGGCTTCTAAAGTCGTTAATAATTCACGAATGTTCGCAACTTTTTTATCAACAAGTAGAATGAATGGATTTTCTAATTCAACCGTGCCACTTTCTTGGTTAGTCATAAAGTAAGGTGATAAGTAACCACGATCAAACTGCATACCTTCAACAACATCAAGCTCATCAGTTAGCGCTTGACCTTCTTCAACAGTAATAACACCTTCAGTGCCTACTTTATCCATTGCTGTTGCAATGATTTTACCAACAGTTTCATCAGAGTTAGCAGAAATAGTACCTACTTGCTCAATAGCTTTATTATCAGTTACTGGTGAAGAAAGGTCTTTTAATGCAGCAACAGCAGCGATTACTGCTTTATCGATACCACGCTTAAGATCCATTGGGTTCATACCCGCAGCAATCGATTTTAAACCTTCATTAACAATAGCTTGAGCTAAAACAGTAGCAGTAGTTGTACCATCACCTGCTTCATCATTGGCTTTAGAAGCAACTTCTTTCACCATTTGTGCGCCCATGTTTTCAAACTTGTCTTCAAGTTCAATTTCTTTAGCAACACTTACACCATCTTTAGTGATCGTTGGACCACCAAAAGATTTGTCTAATACTACGTTACGACCTTTAGGGCCTAATGTTACTTTTACCGCGTCAGCTAAAATGTTTACGCCTCTAAGCATTTTTACTCTAGCGTCGTTACCAAATAATACGTCTTTTGCAGCCATGTTATTTCTTCCTATTTTTTGTGAATTTAGATGGAGCAATGCTCTACATCAAATTAAATACTTAATTATTGAGCTTACTCAACAATTGCTAAAATGTCTGATTCTGAAAGGATCAATACTTCTTCGCCGTCAATTTTCTCAGCTTTCATACCGTAACCTTCAGAGAAAATTACTTGGTCACCAATTTTTACGTCTAATGGGCGTACATCACCATTTTCTAAAATACGACCCTTACCAACAGCCACGACTTCAGCGCGAGTTGATTTTTCTGCTGCACTGCCTGTTAGCACAATGCCACCGGCTGATTTAGATTCAACTTCTTTACGTTTTACAATTACGCGATCATGTAATGGACGAATGCTCATTTATTTTCTCCTGAGAATTATTGGTTATAACAAATATGTTTGTGTGTAATTAATGGGGTTAAAAAAATACTTCACAAGTCTTTACTGTATTTTTTTGATTATTTAACTTTAACTCTGTTTTTAAAAACTTTAACTGATTGAAAAATATTAATTTAATGTTCGATTAGTTATATGGTCAGATTATTCATGTAAATGCTAAGAACATGTCCCTCTCAATAAACAATTGATCAACATAAATTCAACGAAGAAATCTATCAATATAACCATGACAAAAAGGTATATTACCTGGGTTACTAGTCTTTTCGCTTAAAGTCACCTTCTAGAGTTTCGCCTTGATGATGATTTTTATCAGAAGAAATAGCTTTGTTCTGCGTGAAGACAGTGTCGCTATCGACCGTTATATCAACTTCATTTTCATAAATATGACCATTTTCTTGCGTGAAGGTAGAAGAATGAAAATGTGCATTTGCACCAAACCCATTACCTTGACTAGTTTTAATATGCTTTTGTACTTTGCTAGCTAAAGCCTGACGGACATTAGGTATCAGTAGAAGTAAACCAAAAATATCAGTAACAAAACCTGGTGTCACCAACAGTATACCGGCTATTAGTAAAACTAAAGCAGTCACTATTTCGCCTGAAGGCATCTCTCCTTCTGCCATTTTAGTTTGTACTGATTGTAAAGTAGCTAAGCCTTGATGACGTACATATTTAGCGCCAAGCCAGGCACTAAGGATCACAATAGCAATGGTTGGCCAAGCGCCAATTAGCTCCCCAACCTGCATTAACACTGTGATTTCAATAATAGGTATAATAATAAATAGCGCAAATAATAAGCGAAACATAAAGACTCCTGTTTTCTTTGTAAGATATATTGGGCTAAACGGGTCTTTTTCAAGCGTAAATGGCTTTTACTTTACTTATCACGGATATTGTTAACTTTTTTTTAAGAAACCGATGTTATCTTGTGGTGTGCTTTAGGTTTAGATATATCTAACTAATAAGAGGCGCTATTACCGCTAACGAACCTATAGCTGAGCAAATGATGCCTTATAGTTGCGACATCATTAATCAAAAAAAGTTACTGTATAAAAAACTGCAGCTATTAATAAAAACTGAAAGTGATAATTTGATACAATTAAATACTCGAATTAATAAGCTGCATCCCTACAATGTAGCTAAGAGAATGTAATTGAAGTGATTGCTTTGAATATCCAGCAAGGCAATAAGCACTATTTAAACTGGATCAGTGAAAATTAAAGTAGTACTAATGAAAAATCCATCATCATTTTTAAACTTTTTTGCTAGAACATTTATTATATTATTTGCTCTACTGCTAGGTTTAAGTTCTGCAGTTAGTAATGCACAGCAATCTATTTTTGACACATCTGGACCATCATTATTTAGTAATGACAATGAGTTTTTAAGGGTAGATCAAGCCTTTGTTTTTAACTTTGATCAAGATGAGAATTTACTGCATATTAACTTTGATATCAGCGAAGGCTATTACCTTTATCGCCATCAATTTAAATTTACGAGTGATACAGCCCGCATAGCTGAAATAGATTTACCACAAGGTATAGAGCATGAAGATGAATTTTTTGGTGTGCAACAAATTTATAAAACCGCTTTAAATTTAACACTTAATATCGAGCAAGCTGACAAAAACGCTGTTATTACAGTTAGCTATCAAGGCTGTGCTGACAAGGGATTATGTTACCCTCCAACAAAAAAACAAATTTCACTAGATCAAGTATTAGAACAAACCAACAAAAACACATCTGCTGCTGTATTATCAGCTTTACATAGTGATGCAACTGAAACGTCTTCAACACAAAAACCAGAAACCTCAATGGTTAGTGAACAACACCAACTCGCTGATATGTTAAAGCAAGGGAGCTTACTATTAACGCTAGTTGCTTTCTTTTTAGGTGGGCTTTTATTGTCATTTACGCCTTGCGTATTTCCAATGTACCCTATATTAACGGGCATTATTGTTGGTGCTGGTAATAATAATTCAACACCTTTAACTACCAAGAAAGCATTTACGTTATCGTTCTTTTACGTGCAAGGTATGGCCGTTACTTATACCTTGCTCGGTGTAGTCGTTGCACTTGCTGGCGCGCAATTCCAAGCTATTTTTCAACATCCTTATGTGTTAATTGCCCTTAGTATTTTGTTTATCTTTTTAGCCTTATCCATGTTTGGCTTGTTCAACTTAGCCCTACCTGCTAGTTGGCAAAATTATTTAAATAGTTTAAGTAATAAACAAAAAGGCGGGTCAGTTACAGGTGTTATAATGATGGGTGTCATTTCAGGCTTGGTTGCTTCCCCTTGTACCACCGCACCTTTAACCGGTGCTTTATTATATATTTCACAAACAGGTGATGTGGTATTAGGCGCTTCCGCCTTGTATGCGCTAAGTTTAGGCATGGGATTACCATTATTAGTGTTAGGTAGTTCGGGGGGGAAACTATTGCCTAAAGCTGGTGCCTGGATGAATATTATAAAAAATATTTTCGGCCTATTATTACTCGCTGTTCCAATATTTTTATTAGAGCGCTTTATTCCCCAAGTTGCCAGTGATGCGCTATGGGCAATATTGATATTAAGCTCAGCTACTTATTTATATGTGGCCAACATCAATACGGCTTCACAGTCAACAGAGAAAACCGCTAAGAGCTTTGCCTTTGGCTTGCGTTCATTAATCATTTTTCTAATGCTATTTTGGGGAGCTAATATGCTCTATCAATTATTTACTCCTAATAACGTTACATCAAATGGCAATGTAGTTAACAATAATTCAAGCAACAACGGACAATCAATAATAACGAATCAAGAGAGCCAAATTCAACATTTTACCCAAGTAACTACCTTGAAAGAATTAACAGAAGTTATTGCCCTGGCTAATAGCCAAGGTAAAACAGTCATGTTAGATTTATATGCAGATTGGTGTGTTGCTTGTAAAGAATTTGAGGAATATACTTTTCCAGATAAAAAAGTACAACAGGCACTTGCTAACTCACTTTTACTACAAGTTGATTTAACCGAAACAAGCTTGCCGCAAAATATAGAATTAATGGATCACTTCAATGTATTTGGTTTACCATCAATTTTATTTTTTGATTTAAACGGAAAAGAATTAAGCCTACAACGTGTAACTGGCTTTATGAAGGCTGACAAATTTAGTGAGCATATCAATACTATATTTTAGCAGTAGCATATACATCAACGTAAATATCATCTACCAGTCAGATACTGGTGGATGAAAGCTAACATTTACATTTCTGTTATACTTATCAGGTTTTTCCCACTTGAGTTTTCCAGTAACCATTATGAGTATATTCTTGAATAAATTCTATCAAATCTATTTCTGGCACGGGTTTCGAAAAATAATAACCTTGAATTAGATCACATTCATTTTCCGTTAAGCTTCGTAATTGAGCCGCTGTTTCTACACCTTCAGCAATAACCGTTAAGCCTAAATTTTTCACCATCGCAATAGTCGACATAATAATTTGATAATCAGCATGATTTTCTAACATGCCAAAAACAAAACTTTTATCAATTTTAATAACGTCAATTGGCATTTTTTTAATATACGCTAATGACGAATACCCTGTACCAAAATCATCAATGGCAAAGCTGAACCCCATCTCTTTCAAACTATCCATCATCACAATGGTGTGCTCTATATCTTTTACTAACGTTTGCTCTGTTAACTCTAGTTCAAAACTATCCGCAGATAAGGAGAATTCATCCAATAAGCTTTGTAAATAGTTCGGCAAATTGATATCAATAAATTGCCCAGCTGATAAATTAATAGCAATTTTAACATCCGTTAACCCTTGCTTTTTAATCATTATCGCTAACTCAAAACAACGATGAATAATCCAATAACCTAATTCAATCATGTGCTGAGAGTTTTCTAAAATAGGAATAAAGTCTTCGGGTGAAACCATACCTCGCTCAGGGTGCTTCCAACGTAGTAATGCTTCAAAGCCATATATTTTATTATCTATTGCCCTTAATTGCGGTTGTAAACTTAACGTAAACTGTTGTTTAGCAAGTGCTTGACGAACTTCTCCTTCAAGCATAACCCTGTGAGCAACCCGCTGAAACATTTCTTGGTGATAAATATGGAATTGACTACCGCCATTGTCTTTTGCTTCATACATGGCAATATCTGCATGAGCAATTAAATCTTCTGCTTTTTCACTACTCGACTCTGTATAGGAAATACCGATACTTGTTGACACATAAAAAATACTTGAGCCAAGCTTTATAGGCTCTTTAAATTCTGCAAGTAATTGCTCTGCAATATTAATCGCTTCATTTACTGAATTTAAGCCCCCTAGCACCACCACAAATTCATCACCACCAAAGCGGCAGGCTAAATCCATTTTACCAACACTTAAACGTACACGATCAGCCGCTTGAATTAACAACTTATCGCCTTCGGTATGACCATTGCTATCATTTACTTTTTTAAAATCATCTAAATCTAAAAATAAAACAGCAACCCCACCAGGGTAACGACCAATATTAGCGATTGATTTACGTAATTGATAATTCAGCATATTACGATTAGGTAAACCAGTGAGTAAATCATACATCGCAATATTTTCTAACTCTTTGGTTTTTTGTTCCACCTCAATATTTAATTGCTCTAACTCATAGCTTAGCTCTAAAGCAGAGTCACTTAAAATATCGAGTTCATCAGAAAATAACATTGGTCTTTTTAATTTAATCTCTCTAAATTGATCAAACTTTTTATTGGCGAGTAAAGGAAGTGCACTTGACAAGTGTAATAAGCGTTTCGTAAACAACCGAGCGAGGCCATAAAGAAATAACCCCAGTACCATAAAGATACCACTGAGCGACATTAAAAACTGTAGCCTATATTGAGCATTTTTTTCTTCAAAAAGCGTAACATCATCTATTAGGGACAGATAAAATTCTCTTTTATTATCATTAGCTAATGGGAGAAAGTTAACCAAATAGCTTTTACCGTACTGCTCTATTTTCAAACCATCTTTAATGACTAAGTCAATGTTCATTTCGTCGTTAACTGCAAGAAGAGATTGAGTTAACGGCATATTAGATGATGAAATGACATTAACTTCGTTATTCACTTCACCTGATTCTGAAGAGAAACTCACTACAGCCACTTCACTATTTAGCGAAGTATTAATTGCATAAAGCATATCAACTAGACTCGCAGTCATAGTAATAACTAATACATCACCATGGTTATTCAATAAAGGAACGCTGAGTAATAAATAACATTGTTGTTGACATAGTACTTGATGATTAGGACTTTGAAGCCTTAAAACGCGGTCAATATTATCGTATGCAAACTCAGGCATAGCAGAGGTTTCAAATAGTGAATTTTTATTGGCATCAACCAACCAAATATTTTCTATATTTAGGTTTAACTGTAAACCATCGAATTGATTGGCAAGTTGTTCAGCAAAAATAGTGAAGTCTTGCTGTTGTGAAAACTTGGTAATTTCAGAGAATGATTCAAGCCAAACGTTCATTTTTGAACGAAGAATATCACTGTGCAAAGCAAACTGCACTTTACCTTGCGCTAAAGTATCTTGATGAAATTGTTTATAGTCGTCTTGTAGTCGAGATAAAGATAATGCTGAAAACCCGACAGCTAATATTAATAGTGTTGATACTATTAATATTAATAATTTCGTTGGGACACTAATAAACTTTTTCATCATCAATAACGTCTCAATTAGAACCAATACATCAACTGCACAGCACCAAGCTCCCAGTTTTCTGCATCATTCACTTGTGGATTAGGTAAAACAACAGGAGTAAGTCTACCACCTCCTTGAAACCAGTGGTATTCTAACCTTAGTCGTAAATTACTAGAAAAATCGTATGACAAACCAATGACGGTATCTCTATGATACCCAAAATAAGCAGGAATAAGGCCGTCATATTCCTCAGACATTGCTTTCCCATTTTTATCATCTCGATCATTATAAAAGTTTTCATAGCGAGCAAGTAAAGTTAGCTCATCATTTACCTTATATCGGGACTGTATATACATTCCTTGTCCAATCGGAGCTTTACTATACGTAGGGGTATAAAATCCTTTAGAGTCAAAAGTTTCTTGATAAATTTCACCACTTAGCTCCCAACGTTCTCCTTCATATAAAGCATTGATAGTATAAAATTTGAAAGAAAATTTGCCATCAAAAAATAAATCCCCAAATTCTGTCGCATCATAATTAAACACTGAGTCTAAATAAGATATCCCAAATCGCCACGAAGAAAAGCTAGGTTGCCAATATAAACTGGTTTGAAAATCAGAGTCCTGCTCTATTGAGCCTTTAATTTTATCACCTAAAATGATTTCACCCTGCTTATCTGAAATTTTCGAAGTACCGTAACTCAGGTTGAAATCAAAATTACCATAGTCATCATCACTATGGCTGATTTTAAGTGCCGCGCCATCTCCGCCAACAGCAATATCTCGAAAACCATCAAAATAAACAGATTGTGGTAAAATAATACTGGGACGAGCAAATGGAATATCCCTAGAACTAGAATAAAGCCAATGATTATTTTTAAAGCGTCCTAAATAAAGATTAGCCTGCCAACTTGAGCTTTTATACATTGACCAATCTAACAAAGCGTAATCGATACGAACACCTTCAGCGTATCTATTACCACCATTTAAATAGACAACTTGACCTGCTAGCCGCAAATTATCATTTAGCTGATAAGAAGCATTAAATCCCACTTCGGTTAGTTTAGATGATACTGCGCCATCATCTTCAACAAAATCACTATTTTCAACGTCAATGATCCCTTGAGCAACAAAGCCATGATATTGAAAATCTTGAGCAGAAAGCTTGTCCGAAGATATCGATACACATAGTGTAACTAATATGCCAAAAAAGAATCTTCTCATAGCTAAGTTTACCGCTTTAGTTTGTAATTTTAACAACATGTACACCCTCCATTCCTTGAGTTTCTTTTACGTAACCAATTGCACCAGGTGTCGTTCTAACTCCTTCTAGAAGTTCTTCTGGCGTATTAACTGTAATCGGTGCGACCCCTAACCCAGAATAAGTTAATTTATTCCATATGCGATCGAGTTGATAAGGGAACATTTGTAGACGCTCTTTACTAAAACGTAAATGAAGCGCATGCTGACGAGGTAAAACAAAAACAGTGATTCTTTGAGCGTCATTCCATTGCACTTGCCGCATAGTATAAATACGCCGTAATTGCGAAGTGGTTAATGTAGTTTCGCTAACAGTAGGATGTATAATAACTTCAACAGCCGAAGCCGTTGCACTAAGACAACCTAAAAAGATAAGTAAGCATAAAAAGTAAGGTGTTTTGATAATACAATCCTTCTATACCTAACAATATTCAAAATAAACATTTGTTAAGTATTTACCAACTAATAAGTAGGGGGATTTAATAATCACGGTAATTGGTAATAACTATAAAAAAACCTATAGTTATTTGAAAATGCTAAATAAAATCCAAAATACATCAACAAGATATCAGAAACCACATGTTTAACACAAGGAATACTTTGTTATTACTAATAATAAATAAAAATCGCAAAGTATTATTTTTCTTACCTAACTATTTTAACTATCCCTTTAAAAACAGTGTTTTAATTATCACTATTTATCTTATCAGTGTAGTAAACAATTATAAAAATAACCATTTTTTATATCGGCAAAGAGATAAGACCAGTAATTTGCTGCTATATTCTGCGAAAACACTATAATAATCGTCAATAATAAAAAAAAACGTTTTTTTATTCACAATATTATCAATTTATGTAATTATTGTGGCTAATATCAACTTTAAGGTGTTTTTAGCGAAGATGAGTACTAAGTTTGAGATTTTGGTGTTAAATGGACCTAATTTAAATATGTTAGGCAAACGTGAGCCTGAAATTTATGGTGCACAAACATTAGACGAAATAATTGACGCATTAGCAAAACAAGCACTAGCGAAAGAAGTTAAACTTTCTCACTTACAATCTAACGCTGAACACTTACTTATAGAAGCAATACATAAAGCTTATAAAAAAGTAGATTTTATTATTATAAACCCTGCAGCATTTACACATACAAGTGTCGCTATTCGTGATGCTTTATTGTCAGTAGATATACCTTTTATCGAAGTACACTTATCTAATGTGCATGCAAGAGAAAAATTTAGACATCATTCGTATTTGTCTGATGTAGCAACCGGGGTGATTTGTGGCTTAGGTGCAGATGGCTATAGTTATGCACTACAATCCGCAGAAGCTTGGTTGAGAAAACGTTAAATAGCTGTTGTTAGCTGTAGTAAATAACAAAATAATAGTTAGTTATAATAACTAACTTAATATTAATTAAAGCAAATTGAAATAAGGTAACGTAATGGATATTCGTAAGATCAAAAAACTTATTGAGTTAGTAGAAGAGTCAGGCATCAATGAATTAGAAATCTCTGAGGGAGAAGAATCGGTTCGTATATGTCGCGGCGCTCCCGTAACAGCTGCTCCAGCACCAGTAATGCAAGCAGCACCGATTACAGCACCAGCTGCTGCAGCACCAGTAGCAACACCTGCAAATGAGGCAGCAGCACCAGTACTGTCTGGCCATGTTGTTCGCTCTCCAATGGTTGGTACTTTCTACGCTTCAGCATCTCCAGATTCACCTGCTTTTGCCGAAGTAGGCCAACATGTTAACGCTGGTGATACATTATGTATTATTGAAGCAATGAAGATGATGAATCAAATCGAAGCTGATAAATCAGGTGTTATCAAAGAAATACTAGCAGACAATGAAGATGCTATTGAATTTGATCAACCGCTATTCATCATTGAATAAGCCCAACCAAAAAGGGTCATTCCATGTTAGATAAAGTTGTTATCGCCAACCGTGGCGAAATTGCCTTAAGAATATTACGAGCTTGTAAAGAGCTTGGTATTAAAACTGTTGCTGTACATTCCACTGCGGATAAAAACTTGAAGCACGTCTTATTAGCAGATGAAACCATCTGTATTGGTAAGGCTCCAGCTCCCGATAGTTACCTTAATATTCCTGCGATCATAACCGCAGCAGAAGTAACTAATGCTGTTGCTATTCATCCTGGTTACGGTTTTTTAGCTGAAAATGCTGACTTTGCTGAACAAGTTGAAAAATCAGGTTTTGCCTTTATCGGCCCAAAAGCTGAAAGCATCCGAATTATGGGTGATAAAGTTGCTGCAATCAAAGCGATGAAAGTTGCAGGTGTGCCTTGCGTACCTGGTTCTGACGGTCCATTAAATGATGACGATGCAGTAAACAAAGCCCATGCTAAGCGCATAGGTTACCCTGTTATTGTTAAAGCTGCTGGTGGTGGTGGTGGTCGTGGTATGCGCGTTGTGCGTACCGAAGAAGAGTTAATTGAATCTATTGCATTAACAAAGAAAGAAGCTGGTACCATTTTTAAAAATGATATGGTTTACATGGAAAAATTCCTTGAAAACCCACGTCATGTTGAAATTCAAATCATGGCTGACGGACAAGGTTCAGCTATTCACTTAGGTGAACGTGATTGTTCAATGCAACGTCGTCATCAAAAAGTAGTTGAAGAAGCACCTGCCCCAGGTATAACACCAGAAATGCGCGCAAAAATCGGCGAACGTTGTTGTAATGCTTGTATTGAAATTAATTATCGTGGTGCTGGTACTTTCGAGTTCTTATATGAAAACGGTGAGTTCTATTTCATTGAAATGAACACACGTATTCAAGTTGAACATCCTGTAACCGAGATGATCACAGGTGTAGATTTAATTAAAGAGCAACTACGTGTAGCTGCTGGACAACCATTATCTTACACGCAAGAAGATATTAAAATTTCAGGTCATTCAATTGAATGTCGTATTAATGCTGAAGATCCTCGTACTTTTATCCCTTCTCCGGGTAAAATTACGCGTTTTCACCCACCAGGTGGTTTAGGTGTTCGCTGGGATTCGCATATCTATGCTGACTACTCAGTACCTCCTCATTATGACTCTATGATTGGTAAACTAATCACTTGGGGTGATAATCGTGACGTAGCAATTGCACGTATGCGTAACGCACTTTCAGAGCTTGTAATAGACGGTATTAAAACAAATATCACTTTGCATCAAGATATATTAAATGATCAAGGTTTCGTAAATGGTGGGGCCAACATTCACTATTTAGAAAAGAAACTTTCTGAGTTTGGTTAAAGATTTTTTTGAATACTGAATACTTAAAGCTCTGCATTTGCAGAGCTTTTTTTTTCCTAGCAACTTACGGTAAAATGTTTACCATAAACTGAATATATATCATTAAGATATAAATATGAACAACGAGTAAAAAATGACAAAACAACTAGAAAAACCTACAGCACCACAAGATGATGATTGTTGTGGCGGTGGAGCCTGTAATCCTTGTGTTTGGGATCATTATTATGCTGAATTACAAAAGTGGCGTATTGCGCAAGCAAAATTAAAAGAACAAGGGCTAGAAAAAGAGTAAAGTCGATGATGCTAGCCTTCATCAACGACTTCTCATCATCAACTCCTGAAGCTTGCTTTAGTGCATTACAGTGACTAAAGCCTATTAACCTCATATGTATTACTGGCATATACTAGTTGATAAATAAAGGAAAAATACAAACTCTCACTAATATTTTTATCATAGCGCTCTATTTGATAATGCCAGAGTCCATAATAATTTGTGCGAGTTCTTTCGCCTTAGGGCTAGCCATCAAGCCAACAACATCACCATTATTTAACATGCGAGTAAGCTCAGGATCACTGCTAAGTTGTTTAAAACGAGGGTTCTGTTTTACAACTTCGACACGAATCAACGTGGTCATAACCTCTTCAGTAAGTCTCATTTTTACCGCTGTTTTATCGGTAACATCAACATCGCCCAACACATTCGTTTCAGCTAAAATACGCTGTACCGTTTTTTTATCAAGAACAGTATTGATTTCATGCGCAGTCATTAAACCGAGCACATCTCTTTCTTCTACCATACGGCTAATCTTCTTGCTGTTCACTAATGTTTTAACATCAGGATCATTAGCGAGAAATAAACCATCTTGTATTCCTCGAGCAGGATTTTTCAAAACGTATGAAGCGACACCAACCAATTGCGGCGTCTTTGGAAATTGTTGAGCCAGCACACTATCAATAGTCTCTCCCATAAACTGTTGTGATAAATTATTGATTAGGTTATTTTGTGGTAATTCGCCATTATTCAATGCTGTATTCGCTATATTAACGAACCAAACCAAGGCTAATCCGACTCCAGCACCTATCAAACCATTAGCGATTGCACCAAACCAAGGTAATTCTGACTTTCCATCCGTTAGTTTACCAAGAATGCTAAGGAGTATTTTAAGTGTGATTGAAATGACTATCCAACTGATAACAAATATTGCAACGCCTGCAACAAAGTAAGCAACTAGCCCTTGAAGCTCTGTTTTTTCGCTGATCAGTGCTGCCCCCTTGGTTGCAAAACTTAGCGCAATAAAATAACCGCCAATTAAACTCGCGATGCGAGCAATAACTAAGCCTAAACCAAGACAATAGCCACGATAGATAAAGTAAAGTAGAACTATTGAAAACAGTATTATTCCAATCATGTATTTTTCCTTTTAAATAAGTAGTCACAAATACTAAACACTATAATGATTACATTCAAGCATCCTTACTGATAGCAAGTTGACTAAATTATTTTCTACACAAACCAATTAAAAGCCTTATAAACACAACTTATAGACTATCAACATAATATAACTACCTACATTAATATCAAAATACGTTGATTGAAAATAAAGAAAATAAAACTCTATCAGGGTAGATTCTAAGTAGCTCGACACTTAACAAAATAGATATATTAAAAATGTCGCTATTGTACTTTCAAGTAATTTTCCGAGTATTGTAAGCTTTAATAGCATACATGAATGGATAGATTAATATATTATGTGCGGTATGCGAGTTAGGTGTTAGATGAGATATTAGGTGAGTTATTAGATGATTTATTGGATAAGATTAGGTGAGTTATATAAGCACGACGATGTTCTGCCGTACTTATATTCCCCACTTTAACCAAAAGAGAGTACTACGTCTAAAAATTGAAGGTGATACCACCAAAAAATAGACGTTCACGGCCAGCCAATTTACCCTCATTTCGGCTCACCAAATATTCTTTATCAAACAAATTTTCTACACTAGCAAACAAGGTTACACCGGTATTAGGGATATAGTAATTAACCGTCGCATTCCAGATGGTATAACTAGGAATTATACCCTCAATACCATTTCCTGATTCAATGCGTGTATTTTCATCATCAGCAAATTGCCTACTCACATGCTGTACTCCAATACGTGCTTCAACACCACTAACATGTTCATAACCTAAGTCAAGGTTTGCCAAATTTTCTGGCGCATATTGCATACGATTACCATCATTAGCAGGATCTGAGGCTTTGGTATATTCTGCAGTCCATAAGTTAGTGTATGAACCGGATAGATAGACATTATTGTTCCAGTTATAAATCTCACCAAAATTAATTCGAGTCGCTAGTTCAATACCTTGTTGTTCACTTTTACCGCTATTATCAAATGTTGCACCATTATCTACGATAGTATTTTCAATATCGTTATGAAATAAAGCACCAGAGATAACAATACCTTTAACGTAATTACTTCTCATACCTAATTCGAACAAAGTACTTTCTTCAGGTACAGCACGGGCACCTGATGCATCAAGCTCTCGATCAGCACGTGATGGTGAAATACCTTGATGAACACCCGCAAAAATTGTTGTCTTCGTTATACCATTCCAAGCGACGCCAAAGCTTGGAAGAAACTCAGTATAACTGTCTGAAACACGATTCGAAGAAAAGTCATCACTGTCTCTGGTACGTACATCTTCAACACGAAAGCCCGCTGTTATTGACCAGTTATCGATATAAGTAGTGTTTTGGGCAAAATAAGATAATGCATAGGCATCAAGCGTGGTTCCTTCGCGATCTTCGCCTTCAAGTAATGCCAATTCATAATCTAAGCGTTGCGCGGTATTAACAGCATACACCTGCTCACGATGCGCTTGCTCTTGATGGTATCTAAGCCCAAAGATTGCATCATTTTCAAAGCCAAATAAGTCATGTTCAAAATCGGCTTTGCTTTCTGCTCCCCATGTATAATATTGGCGCGGAGCATGACGACCACCACAAACATTAATATCGGTGTCACCAATATCCGATACGGTTACATTACCATCATCATTTATATCCCCCACAGCATCACAGTTACGTAATCGTGATTCCCACTCACCATTAACCTCTCTACCGCTATTACTAGCACGTAAACCATTACGGAAAGTATCAGTGTAATAAGCTTGAGACTGTATCGTAAATTTATCATTAACCTCAATTTTATGAGTTAGTTGTATAACATCACGACTTTGTTCCCACAGATCTAACTCTACCGTTGGATGAGAATAAGGATCACGCGCATATTCATCCTGAGTTAAGTAGTTTTCAGTTTGGTTACGACGATCATTGGTATGAACTATTTTTAAGCCAACTGTTTGATCGTCAGTAATTTTTAATTCGCCTTTAAAGCGATAATCTTTAACATCATACCCGCTATCATCAAAAATACCGTCGCCCTTACTTTGTGAGAAATCCAACATAAAGCCACCGGTTTCATTACCAAAGCCAACATTTGCATGTAATCCTCGGAGGGCTTGATTACCAAAGGTAGAGGTTAATGAGCCTTCAATTTCACCATTACGAGGTGCAGTTTTAGTAACAAAGTTTACAGCCCCACCTAATGTTTGCGGACCATATAAAATTTGTCCTGCACCTTTAACAACCTCTACTCGAACAACGGATGTTGAAGGTGTCGCATAATGGTTAACAGGGTCGGTGTAAGGCGCAAGTTGAAGTGGCATGCCATCTTCCATTACCATCGCTTTCGCACTTCGACGAGGATTCTGGCCACGAATACCAATATTTAAATCAAAACTCATGCTGCCATCAGGAACTACCATTATGCCTGGCAAGGTTCTTAATTGTTCATTGATGGATAATGGACGGCGTGACTCAAGGTATTCTTTATCAATAATATCAAATGAACCTGCAACAGCTTCAAGTCTGTCCGGTAAAATGCCAGTAACTGTCAATTTATCCATTTCAGCAGTCGCAGTATCTTCTGCATATGTCGTATAAGGTACTAATAATAACGACGACAGTATAGCCGTACTGATTAATGTTGGTTTGAGAGTCATCTTGTTTCATTCTCTTTATTATTATAAAGATATTATATTAGTCACCATAAGAGAGACTTCATATAGGAAAAATTCCTGAATGAAATAAATCACGAAAATAATTTAACAATTGAGCTAAGAATTTGTATTCACAAGGCTTAACTGCTACTTAACTACTAACAGTTAACTGCTAAAAGTGAACAACTCACAATTAATCTACAGTTTTAATGGTCACTTCAATTTTTTTACTATCACCCACAAACCATTTTTGTACGTAGATTGATCCTAAAACAGGTGGCATCCCATTTTCTGGCACTTCTTTATAACGAACACTATTTTTGTTGTGCTTTTCCAGTTCAAACTGAATTACTTTTTCCGACATAACTACCTCTACAGTTTTAATAAATTTGGCTTTTCAGCTGAATAATAAGGTATTTTTACTACAGGGTAAATTTTATCGTTATGCGCTAAGACAAGATTTAACTACGTGATGTGATTTTTTAGATAAGTAGCTATTTGAGTAGAGGTGATGCTCATCACTTGGTCATATTGAACGTGATAAAGCCGACAATATTTAATTTTAGCAAGTGCTAAGCTCATACTAATAAAAGCATCATCTTGACTGAGGCTCAGTAAACATTGAGCGATATTGTCTAAATAGGTATCCGGGGTTACATCAAAAGCACTATATATTGCTAAGTATTTAGAGTTATCAATCACTAATGCTTGGGTCGCATAGCAATTCCCTTCGTAGCGATGCGCTGAAAATTTTGGGTAGGCGCTAATAATATAACTGGTAATATTAGCCAGTATTTTACCTTCTGCATTAATCTTTGCTAGCCATAATCCGTTATTTTGATCATTTACATACACGTGCTCAGATGACTGATTTAATACCGTACTCTCTAATTGAATTTTTGCTTCTTGGTATAAATTTGAAAAGAGCTTTGGTAGCACAGTTTTATGAGTGAATTCTTTTTCATCACTATTAACTAAAAAAGTCTTATCCCTCTGTGCTACTAACTTACTAGATAGCATAGCAAGTGCCGGTATTAAATGGCGACTCGCTGATGTTAGTGAAGTATCACTGTTGAGCAATACTTGCTTACTCGAGCTCTCCACTTCCTTGTAATCGTCAATTTCTTGATAATAAAGATCCTGCAACCATGAGTGATACAGAGTAATAAGTTTGTTAATCTCAGGAGAATACTTGGTGCTATCTTGCTCATTAGCATCAATATTATGTGCATTGGTACTGTATTCCTCTAATGCTATTGCTACCTTGTTTAATTCACTAGACGGCTTAGGTAATGATGCGACTATATTTGCAATTTCTTTAACATCGGCGTTCGCAGTAACTAAGGTAATATTGTCTGCTTGATAAAAACGTTGATGAAAATGAGTTAAATCGTTAATTGATAATTCACCAATTGACGTACTTATCCCCCCATAACTAATCTCACTGCTTTTGTCTTTTTTAGCACTGTTTTTATTATTGCCTTTTTCTGCTTGTTCTACGCCTAATAACTCTCGATAGATAACCCCTTTTTCATCGCCATCATGAATTTCATACTGTAAATCAGTATCGGTAAACACGGGATTGAATAAACCATTTAATAAATAATTTATAGCCAACTTAAACGTATTTCGGCATTGACTTTGACAGTGAAAATGAGTGGTTTGAGCTAATGTCGAGGCATTGATTTTAACATCGGTTAACGAGAGTAATTGAAATAAAGTTTCCGGTTTAGGAAAAGCTTTACTACCACGAAACACAAAATGCTCTACGCCATGAGCAACCCCGCTGTTATCAAATATTGGGGTATTTACAACAAAAAGCGCACTAAAACCGCTATTATCTACAATATTTATATGTTTTAAACCGTTTTTGTGGCGATAAATATCTTCTGATAATAGCGTTTCTAACATCATATTTTTATACGTGTAATATTTAATTGTGTATTTTCAGCATGCTTCATCGCTTTTTGATTTACACGCATAACGATCGGGTTTGATGGGCTAGTTGCACTGGCAATCGCCTCTTGAATTAAATGGTGATCTTCCGATTTACTACAAACAGGATCGGTTTTATGCATATCACCAGTCATCATGAATGCCTGACAACGACACCCGCCAAAGTCTTTCTCTTTTTCATCACACCCTTTACATGGTTGCGGCATCCAATCATCACCACGAAAATAATCAAAAGAAAAATCTTGTTGCCATATATCGTTGATAGACTTATCTTTGACATTTGGAAAAGTCAGAGGCAACATTTTTGCACTATGACAAGGTAGCGCAGATCCGTCAGGCGTAACGGTTAAAAAGGTTGATCCCCAACCATTCATACACGCTTTTGGACGAGTTTCAAAATAGTCAGGCGTTACAAAAATAAAGTGCGGTCCCCTACCATCTTGCTGATCTCTGAATTCATTTACAATACGTTCTGCTTCAACTAATTGCTCTCGAGAAGGTAATAAATGATCACGGTTTTCATACGCCCAACCATAATATTGTGCAGTGGCTAGCTCAACATAATCAGCTTCTAGCTCACAACTTAAACGCATAATAGCTTCAATTTGATCAAGATTTTGTTTCGATAAAACAAAGTTAAGCACCATAGGATAGCCTTGAGCTTTAACCGATTTAGCCATATTAAACTTTTGCTGGTAGGCATTACCACGACCGGCAATGGCATCGTTTAATTCAGGATCAGCACCTTGAAAACTAATTTGTATATGATCTAAGCCTGCTTTTTTTAGTTTTGCGATGCGCTTTTCAGTTAACCCAATACCAGAGGTAATTAAGTTAGTGTAAAAACCTAAATCCCTCGCCTGCTTTACTAAAGCTTCTAAGTCTTTGCGTAGCAATGGCTCACCGCCAGAAAAGCCAAGCTGTACTGCTCCCATATCCCTTGCTTCACTAAATACTTTCTGCCACTGCTCTGTGGTTAACTCATTTTTAGTTTCGCTTAATTGGGTTGGATTTGAACAGTAAGGGCAATGCAATGGACAATCATAGGTTAATTCCGCTAGTAACCAAAGCGGAGGTCCAACAAGTGTCTTGGTGTCTTTTTTTAATGCCTCAGTTACTGCTTGGCTAGTCATGATAAAGCCACTTCTTCTCAATTGCGGTAGTGATAAACTCATTCACGTCGGTAGCTAAATTACCCGCATCAGGAAATTTAGCATGTAATACATCGATAATTTCCTGTACATTTTTTTGCCCATCAATAAGCTGCATAATTTCGCCAGCACCACCGTTAAGCTTAACCATACCTTCTGGAAATAATAACACGAAGCAATCTTGTGCTTTTTCCCATTGGAAACGGAACATTCTATTAAGTGACGGTGTCATGGTTGGTGTAATCGTTAATGTGCTCACTTAAATATACCTTTATGATAAATAGGGTTATTAATTGCCTCTTGACCAAGTATGTCTTGATAAGGAGCTCTGCCTTGTTGATAAGCTAAACTCATTGAATCTAGCATACTCCACAGAATATCCAGTTTGAATTGCAGAATATTTAGCGCTTCTTCTTGTGCTTCACGGGTAGTAAAGTAATCTAAGGTTATTTGTAAACCATGACTAACATCACGACGCGCTTGCGATAAACGCATTTGGAAATAACGTAAACCGTCAGGTTTTATCCATGGGTAATTTTGAGGCCAACTATCAAGGCGGCTTTGATGTATTTTAGGTGCAAACATTTCGGTTAATGATGAACAAGCAGCTTGTTGCCAATTAGCGCTGCGGGCAAAATTCACATAAGCATCGACCGCGAAACGAACACCTGGCAATACAAATTTTTCATCTAATAAATCCTGTCGGTCTAAGCCTACAGCTTCACCTAAACGTAACCAAGCTTCAATTCCTCCTAGGGCTTCATCACCAATACAGCCGTCATGATCAAGAATACGTTGCACCCATAAGCGTCTAGTTTCCATATCTCGGCAATTAGCCATAATTGCCGCATCTTTAATTGGTATATTCAATTGATAATAAAAGCGATTTGCTACCCAGCCTTGAATTTCTTCTTTACTACATTTACCTTCGTGCATCGCAATATGAAAAGGATGGTTAATATGATAGAGCTGACCTTTATCTTTAAGTTTTTGTTCAAACTGCTCTCTGGTCCAAGCTTGCATAAAAAGGATCCTTTAAGTGTAATTAAATCGTTATTTCCATGCCATCTGTGGCAATTTCTACACCATTGTCTAAAACAAACTGATGTTGAGGAGATTCTTCATTTAAAATAGGGTTTGTGTTGTTGATATGTATTAGGATTTTTCGATCTATTGTAAATTTATTCAATAAAGCGACGGTACCATAATCACCATTGACTGGCATATGTCCCATTTCTGACCCTAATTTAGTACCAACACCTTGCGCAATCATTTCATCATCAAGCCATAGCGTACCATCAATAAGCACACAGCTAGCTTCTGAAAGTATACGTTCAACTTCAGCGGTACTTTCAACAATTCCCGGTAAGTAGAATAAATATTTACCGGTACTTTTATCAATAATTTTTAAACCAATATTATTACCGTCAACCACTTTATCTCTATAACGCGAATAAGGTGGAGCATTTGACTCAATAATAACGGGAAGGAATTCGATGCCTTCAACGCCGGTAACACCAAATGGTGCACGTTGTTCAGTATCAATTTTGTTAAAGCTGAGTCCACCGTGCCAATGCTCTAGCAAATTAAATAATGGAAAAGCCGTTGATAAGTCTTCATAAACAACATCACTACAGTAAACATCAAGCGGTAACCCTTCGCGCAACGTTAACAAACCTGTGGTGTGGTCTATTTGGCTGTCAGTTAATATTGCGGCACGAATGTTAGTACCACGACTGCCTTCTTCAGGCCAAAGTTGTGGAGATTGATTTATTTGTTCACGGATATCTGGTGATGCATTGATCAATACCCAGTCTTTGCCATTTTGGCTAACTGCAATAGATGATTGTGTACGCGCCGTTGCTTTAATGCTGCCATCGCGTAAGCCTTTACAATTTGCGCAGTGACAATTCCATTGAGGAAACCCGCCGCCAGCAGCAGAGCCTAGAACTAAAATTTTCATATGTGCCTCGAAATCAAGACAAAGGGGAAGTTAGAAATTAACTAGTGATAACTAATTACCTCAGGTTTTAAGCAAAAGTATACTGAGGTAATTTTTTGTATTAATTTATTCGTCTTGCTCAAATTAACGATTACTGATGTAAAGCGTTACTTCAAATCCTAAACGCATTTCTTCAAAGTTAGGTTTAGTCCACATAATATATTCCTCGCTGGTTGATGATATTAATTTATGTTCTTGCTTACATTGCATTCATAAGCACCCTTTTACTATATTTAATTTTCATTTATTAAACATCATACTTTAGAAGGAAATGAAACCGTATGACGGATGAGTTGTTCCATAATGTAACTTTTAAATCGATTGTTTAATTTTACACACCCTTTAAATAATATTTAAAAACAATGAGTTAAATTCACTTAAAAGCTACATATCATAAACTAGAAAATACCGTTAATTATGCTGTTATATATGTATATATTTCTACATGTAATTTCCATTGTGCTTTTTACAACCTTATTTGTTTGCTGCAAAATCGTCAGTTGCCTGTACTAAAGCATCAATGATTTTCGCTTCATTTGCAACATGACCGGCCATTTCAATAATTGATAATTCAGCTTCAGGCCAGTGTTGCTTTAATTGCCACGCCTGCGTCAGAGGACATACCATATCATAACGACCATGAATAATTTTTGTCGGTATATGTCGTATGCTTTTTATATTTTCAAGTAAAGGTTCATCACTAATAAAGCACTTGTTTATTGAATAATATAACTGAATAATTGAAGGGACTTTGTCGTCTTCAGCTATTTTATTTTCTTTGAAATCAACTACGTTTTGCCAATAGATAAGGTTTGCTTCCCAGTATTCTAATTTGCTAAAAATACGGTTTGAAGTCTGAATATTATCACTGGTGAGTTGCTGATATATCATTGACAAAGGCTCTGTTACTTGTTCTAAAGGTAAACCTTTCACCAAATGACTCCATGCATCAGGAAAGATTTTAGCCGCACCATTTGCGCTATACACCCAATCAATATCTTCAGCGCGCCCCAAAAAAACACCACGTAGTATTAAACCAGATACGTATTGCGAAAAGTTTTTCGCATAATGTAAGCCAAGTGTCGTGCCCCAAGAGCCACCAAAAATTAGCCACTGGTCAATATTAAGGTGTTGGCGTATCGCTTCTATATCTTGAATAAGGTTAGCGGTTGTATTGTGTGCTAAAGCGCCATAAGGTCGAGAGCGCCCACAACCTCGTTGATCAAACAAAATAATATGATACAGCTTAGGATCAAAGAAACATCGATGCGATGCTCTACAACCCGAGCCTGGGCCACCGTGTAAAAAAAGCACAGGAATACCTGTTGGATTTCCACATTGTTCAACATAAAGCTGATGCTCAACAGCTGCCTCTTCATCGCCTAATTCAATATTGGCCACATTTAAGTAATAATGATGAAAAGGTTCAATAGCGGGATACAGTGATAGCAATAACTTATACCTTCTCTTGATGATTAAAACTGGCGATAGTATTTGCCATTACTGTTTTGTTGATTAGTGTTGGTTTATAAAAATAATTTTTATCGTCTTTTAAAAAATCAGCCATTGTTTTCAATACATGAACTTGATTCGGATAGTCATCAAAACGCTTGTGACCCCAATCTCCAGAATTGCTAATAAATAAATCAAACAATGTCATTTGCACTGAGTATTTTATATTCTTTAATTCAGTAAATTGTGATCCCTTAGAAGTATCTAAGAAACTACCACCAAACTCAGATTTTACTTCGATTTTAGTTTTCGAGTATTTTTTCTCACCTGTCAGCTCTATCGTACAAACAAGTGTATCTAGGTTCATGTTGATTGAACCATGTTCATACGTTATATCCATACATCGCTTTTTATTATGAGTAAATTTTCCCGCCAGTATATCGATTTCACAATTACAGCTAGTACCTGATAAACGCACTAAGCTAGCACCTAATTCATCGGCTGAACATTTCACAATTTCAGGTATATCTTCTAATAAATACCATTCAGATTTTAATTCGGATAAGTTAACGTCTGTTTTTAGAATGTTTGCAAGCAAAGTGATCGGATGTACTAATGTTTCGTAGTAAAAACCACCGGTCTCTTTTTTTAGTGCCCAATCACGTTTATCAATGTCTTCAAGAAAAGTAATGTCTATTTTTTTTACTTCACCTAACAAGCCTTGAATATAAGCTAAGGTGCTTGGTGCAACTTTTTCATTAAGCGGTTCATTATTTACATTTACGATTGAAATATTGACGAACCGATTATAGTTAGGATTTAACGATAGAAAGTAATTGAGAGCTATCGCTTTTTCGAGCCAATAATAGCTAAACAAGAAACCTTTACTCATTATTGTATCAACGTTATCGGCTAGCGCCATTAGCTCTAACTCACTTCCTACAATAGGTTTTTCAACACCAAAAACAATCCCCTCTTTGCTTAAAGCATCTATATACGTAATGTGCTCAGCAGTTGGTGTTGCGATAACAGCATAAGATGAACTCTTTTTAATATAGTCGACAATTTTTTTTGTTGTGTTACCGCCTTCCCCTGCTTCTGAGGCATCAAAATATCGAATGCCTTGATCATTTAATGCCTGTTTAAACTGCGGACAAATAGTATCGCTTGCTATTGCTATTTGTTTGTTTGAGTAAAAACCACGATCTTTTAAGGCTGGTAACATTCTTTTTTGCACAACATCCCCCGCCCCTATTATTGTAATATTTGGTCTGCGTCTAACGGGAATGGCTGGTATAAGGTTAATAATATTCGCTATGATCAGTACCGTATACATATAGCCTAATAGTGACAGCGTTAATTTAAAGTTCGCAGAAATATCATTTGTTATTGCCGGGAAGTTCAAAATTGTCGCAATCAC
This sequence comes from Colwellia sp. 5_MG-2023, assembly GCF_030547795.1. Taxonomy (NCBI): domain Bacteria; kingdom Pseudomonadati; phylum Pseudomonadota; class Gammaproteobacteria; order Alteromonadales; family Colwelliaceae; genus Colwellia; species Colwellia sp. 5_MG-2023. The sequence goes on from NZ_JAUOPW010000003.1 coordinate 252,494, forward strand.
TTCACTGACATTAACATCAATAATGCTAGCGATTAAAAAGAACTGAGTGGCGAGTACTAAGGGCAAGGTAATAAAGTATTCAGCTTCATTAAAAATAGAAAGATGCTTTTCAATCAAAATTCTAAACAATAAGTAATAGAATATCCAAACAATTGATTCAAATAAAAAGTAGCAAAGATAAACAGTTAAAATGAGATTGGGTAATCCCTCTAGCGCAAACATAGGTTGGAATATGCCAAGGTTAATCCAGGCCATACTTTTTAAAAAATATAAAATAGCGGAAAAAGAAAATACCGCTAATAAGTAATACTCGGTATCGCGCGCATGTATATCTACTCGCTCTTTACTATCATTTATTTTAGAAGACTTATTGCGTTGTAATGCTTTGAGCAGCTGTAACAGCGAAGTAAAGCGGAATACATATATACACCAGTATACTACTTTAGCAATTAAACTATGCTTGGCTCCCCAACTGTAAGATTCATAATGAGGTGGCGTACTAATTTTTTTGAATAAGCCCTTTTTTTCGTTATTAGCTTTATTTTTGTTAGTGCTATTCAACTTATTAATGCCATTTATAAATATACAATGATCACTATAGTCTCAAAAATTCAAAGCGAGTGAAAGTAGATAATAGAAGGCCACAGCTTATTTAAAAAGCGCTAAAATTGTTGTGGTGACATTGTTAAGCTTTTGAGATATCAATTAAATAAAAACAGTTGACCTTACAACCATGGTAAGGTTTAACCTAGTGTTAGTTTACAACTCAATACACAATTTAAGTGAGAGGCTTATGAATACGACAATACAACTCACAATTAACGGTATGTCCTGTGCATCATGTGTAGGGCGTGTTGAAAAGGCGCTACACAAGGTGAGCGGAGTAACGGAAGTTACCGTTAACCTAGCAACTGAAACAGCCATTATTCAAGGCAGTGCAAGTTATCATGATTTAGTGACGGCAGTTACCGAGGCTGGTTATCAAGTTCCATTAACGCTAAAGCAATTTGGAATTGGTAAAATGAGTTGTGCTTCTTGTGTTACTAGAGTCGAACAAGCCTTAGCTAAAGTAGCCGGCGTAGTTAGCGCGTCAGTCAACCTAGCGACAGAGCAGGCACAAGTAAACATACTATCTTTTGTAACCGACGAGCAATTAGAACAAGCGGTAACACAAGCTGGTTATCTCTTTATCCCATTAAATACCGACAGTAAGTTAAACCAAACCAATAAAAGTGAGCCTTTTTATAGTAAAGCTTGGTGGCCTGTATTGGGTGCAGGCCTACTAACCTTACCATTGGTATTCCCTATGTTAGGTATGCTATTTGGTCAAGAGTGGATGTTACCGTCTTTTTGGCAATGGCTACTAGCGACACCTGTTCAATTCTATTTTGGTGCTCGTTTTTATCGAGCTGGCTGGGGAGCACTCAAAGCAAGAATGGGTAATATGGATCTTCTAGTATCTATCGGTACAAGTGCCGCTTATGGATTATCTTTGTACTTATGGTGGACCTTTAATAGTGATCAAGGCATGCCTCACTTGTATTTTGAAAGTAGTAGTGCGGTCATCACCTTGGTTCTGTTAGGTAAATATTTAGAACACAAGGCAAAACGTCGTACTACAGAGGCCCTAAGATCGTTAGAGAACTTGAAGCCTGTTGAGGCAACAGTACTACGTTTAAGTAAATGGCAAAAAGTCTCAGTGTCATCAGTACTGTCAGGTGAAACAGTAAAAGTAATTCCAGGTGAAAGAGTACCTGTGGATGGAGAGATTCTACAAGGAAAAAGTCACTTAGATGAAGCCTTAATTAGTGGTGAATCTGTCCCTGTCAGTAAAAAAGAAGGCGATATTGTTACAGGTGGATCTCTGAACTTAGACGGTATTCTAGAAATTCGTACTACCAATGTTGGCACCGAATCAACGTTATCTAAAATTATTCAACTCGTTGAACAAGCCCAAGGAGCAAAAGCGCCCGTACAAGCCATCGTTGATAAAGTCAGCAGTATTTTCATCCCCGTAGTTTTACTGGTTGCCATCACTACGCTATTGGTAACGGGAGTAATATTTAATGACTGGACTAGCGCTATTCTAAATGCGGTGGCCGTTCTAGTTATTGCTTGCCCATGTGCTCTTGGCTTGGCAACCCCTGCGGCTATTATGGCAGGCACAGGAACCGCTGCCAGATTCGGTGTATTAGTTAAAGATGCCATTGCACTAGAACAAGCAAAAAATATCGACCTCGTCGTCTTTGATAAAACAGGTACCTTAACTCAAGGCAAACCTGTTTTAAATGAAATGATTGTTATCAATGGCACGGAAGCAGAAGTATTACAATTAGCTTATTCCCTACAAATAAATAGTGAACACCCTTTAGGTAAAGCCGTGGTAGACAAAGCTTTAAGTCAAGAAATTCAACCAGTAACAATAGAAGCGTTTCAAGTTGTTGCCGGTTATGGAGTAAAAGGTAATATTGGCAAAAATTTACTAATGATGGGCAGTAGTCACTGGATGCAAGAGTTGGGAATAAATCTACCAACTGAGCAAATAAAAATACCTGGAGCCTCTGTTTCTTGGTTGGCTAGCCAGCAAGCAGATGAAATAAAATTACTTGCCCTGTTTTGTTTTAATGATGAACTGAAGTCTGATGCGCTATTAGCGGTAAAAACGTTGCAACAAGAAGGCATAAGGGTCGCTATGCTTACTGGCGACAGTCAAGCTAGTGCAACATGGGTTGCGACAAAATTACAGTTGGACGATTTCAAAGCTGAAGTACTTCCAGCAGATAAAGCTAAATATATTCGTCAATATCAAGAGCAAGGTTACCAAGTAGCTATGGTAGGTGATGGTATTAACGATGCTCCTGCCCTTGCACAAGCTGATTTAGGAATAGCAATGGCGTCGGGTACCGATGTTGCCGTTAGCGCCTCAGCTATTACTTTAATGCGTAGTAAACCAAGCTTAGTAGCCACAGCACTAACTATTTCAAGGCTCACTTACCGTAAAATAAAACAAAACCTTTTTTGGGCCTTTATCTTCAACGCAATAGGAATACCACTTGCTGCTTTTGGTTACCTCGACCCTATTATTGCGGGTGCCGCAATGGCATTTAGTAGCTTATTTGTAGTGAGTAATGCTTTGCTATTACAACGTTGGTCAATGAAGGAGAAATAACATGGATACACTGGTCACCATAGGTAAAGCTGCTAGCTTAACAGGCATATCGGCTAAAATGATTCGCTACTATGAAGACATCGGCGTGTTAAAAAAAGCCAGCCGTACTGAGGCCGGTTATCGATTATATAATCAAACCCAATTACAACAATTGGGTTTTATCCGACGTTCGAGAAACTTAGGGTTTTCCATGGCAGAAATTCAATCACTACTGAAATTCTGGTTAGACAGTGATAGAGAAAGTCGTCAGGTAAAACAACTCGCACAAAATCATTTACAAGATATTAATGAAAAGATCTTAGCGCTAGAGAAAATGAAAACAGTGCTGCAAGAATTAGCAGATAAGTGTGATGGTGATGATAATGCTAAATGCCCAATTCTAGAAGGTTTAGCAGAGTTTTCTTCTTAGTTAATAAGCAGAAGAATAAAGTGAGAGCAGCTAATTAGCTTAAAAAAATAACTATAATATGAGAAAGTAATATTTATGTTAGTGGGTAATTTCGCTGAAAGCATTGAGGAAAAGTGGTGGCCCCTCAGTGATTTGAACACTGGACCTACCGATTATGAGTCGGGCGCTCTAACCAACTGAGCTAAGGGGCCATATACATAAGATGTATATACTTAACTGAACAATTAAAGGTAAACAGTCCAATTAAGCGCGAGCAGTATAAGCATTTTTTATTTTAATGTCACCATCTGAATAGTAAAAAACAAATAAAATTGGTTTGATTGTTGTATTAATAGTCAAATTGCTTATTTGATTATTATTAACCTTATATTCTTTTCAATATTTATACTGATTGAATTAATATTAATTCAATCAGTTCCATTTAGCTAGAGAAGCAAGAGTTTAACAAAATCATATCATTGAATACTATTTTACTTTTACTTGGCTAAAAACAGCTAAAAACAAAAAAAGAGTATGCTAGCTAGGCTAACATACTCTTTTTCTTATCATTCAAACTCAGTTATTTGATGCTAAACAGCAATACTGCTTACTCACCATCTAAGAAGCTTTTTAACTGCTCTGAGCGCGAAGGATGGCGTAATTTACGTAATGCTTTCGCTTCAATTTGACGAATACGTTCACGTGTTACATCAAACTGCTTACCAACCTCTTCTAAGGTATGATCAGTGTTCATATCAATACCGAAACGCATTCTAAGTACTTTAGCTTCACGAGCTGTTAAACCGGCAAGTACTTCATGGGTAGCGCCTTTAAGGTTCTCTGACGTAGCAGAATCAACAGGTAATTCACCACTACCATCTTCAATAAAGTCACCTAAATGCGAATCTTCATCATCACCAATTGGCGTTTCCATTGAAATTGGCTCTTTAGCTATTTTCAATACCTTACGAATTTTATCTTCAGGCATGATCATGCGTTCAGCTAATTCTTCAGGTGTTGGCTCACGTCCCATTTCTTGTAACATTTGACGAGAAACACGATTTAATTTGTTGATCGTTTCAATCATATGTACTGGTATACGAATTGTTCTCGCTTGGTCGGCAATTGAACGGGTAATTGCTTGACGAATCCACCAAGTTGCATAAGTTGAGAACTTATAACCACGACGATATTCAAACTTATCAACCGCTTTCATCAAACCAATGTTACCTTCTTGAATTAAATCTAAGAACTGTAAACCACGGTTTGTATATTTTTTAGCAATAGAGATAACCAAACGCAAGTTGGCTTCAACCATTTCCTTCTTCGCTCGGCGTGCTTTCGCTTCACCAATTGACATACGGCGGTTGATATCTTTAATACCATGTATATTTAGGTGTGTTTCTTCTTCAATTTGATTCAGTTTGTAGATACAACGTTCAACGTCGTGTTCAATATCAGAAAGCTTAGCTGAGTAGCTATGCCCTGCTGCTTTTTGTTCTTCAAACCAATCTTTTGATGTTTCATTACCTGGGAAGATTTTGATAAAAGTTGTTTTAGGCATACCCGCACCTACAACACAGTGCTTCATGATTAAGCGCTCTTGAACACGTAATCGGTCCATGACACTACGCATGTTCTTCACTAATCTATCAAATAATTTAGGTATTAAACGGAATTCTTTAAATACTTCGGCGACGTCATCAATTGCTTCTTGCGCATCTTTGTGACCACGACCTTTTTTCTCAATAATCTTGTTGGCTACTTCGTACACATCACGCAGAGCCATAAACTTTTCACGTGCTAATTCAGGATCAGGACCGGTATCTTCTTCATCCTCATCTTCATCATCAACATCACTGTCGTCTTTATCTTCATCATCTAAATCTTCTTTTGATAATTCAGATCCAACATGTGTAGCTGCTGCGGCAACTTCTTCGTCTTCGGCATCAGGGTCTAAAAAGCCGACAATAATGTCTGTTAAACGTACTTCTTCCGCTTCAAAGTTATCCCACATTTCCAATAAATAATTGATCGCAGGTGGATATTCAGAAACACTATGTTGTACTTCTTTAATACCTTCTTCGATACGCTTGGCAATAACAATTTCGCCTTTACGTGTCAGTAATTCTACTGTACCCATTTCTCGCATGTACATGCGAACAGGGTCAGTTGTACGGCCAATTTCACTTTCTACGGTTGCTAATGCCTGTGCTGCGGCTTCTGCAGCATCTTCATCGGTATTAGCTTCGCTCATCATTAACGTATCTGCATCAGGGGCATTTTCAAAAACTTGAATTCCCATGTCGTTAATCATGCTAACAATATCTTCGACTTGGTCTGAATCGATAATATCTTGTGGTAGATGATCGTTAACTTGCGCAAACGTTAAATAACCTTGCTCTTTACCTTTGGTTATTAAATCTTTCAATCTAGATTGAGGAGCTTGTTCCATTGACGAGTGTCCACCTATGTCTGGTATATATTACTGTTAAAAAACAATATTGTAAAAATGGGGTAGTAAAAATTGCACAAATAAATTAGGCGGGAGATTATAGCGAGTTTTTCACTCGATTTCCACCATTGAATTCATGTATTAAGTCTCTACTTATTTTTAAATAACAATTCAAATCAACTAAAGTATAGTTACTAAAACCCGTTATGTGTAGCTAGGCGTTAAGTATCGCTTGTAACTCTTGTCTTTCTTGTAATGTTATTTGTTTAACACGTGCTTTTTGTAATAAAAATTCAGTACGTTTTTCAACAAAATCATTCAATAGTTTTTCAATACTATCAAGAAAAACATCAGCAGCAGTTTCAGCAGTAACATGATGTTGCCAACACATTAATTTTGCTAACTGATTACCTGTTTCTGTACCTCGAAAATACTCTAATAACTGTGCCGTTTTTATTTCAGGATTTTGTTGGCATAATTTCAGTAATTGGGTCAATAACTCTATCCCAGGAACTTGTAATGGCGCTAATGCTGAAATATCTCCTAGCTCGTTTACAATATGGGGATGCTCAAGTAGTAATGCAATAGCTAATCTAACCGGTGTTGTTTTTGTAGTGCCCTGCGGTTTTTTAATTTTTTCTTGTTTGTTGATATTTTTAGCTATTTTAGCTAAAAACTGTTCACTACCTGTACCAAAATTATTTGCAATATCATTAATAATTGCATCTTTTAGTACACTATCTGGCATTTTCATTAAGTAAGGTTGAAAAGAATCAACTAACGCAGCCCTACCTTCTAATGAGTTCATTTCAACTTGACTCATTAATTGTTCAACTAAAAATTTAGATAAAGGCATCGCTTCATCTAAAATTTGTTCAAACGCTTTTTGTCCTTTTTTACGGATCAATGAATCAGGATCTTCACCATCGGGTACAAAAACAAATTTTAATGAAAAACCATCACGAATTAATGGTAACGCATTTTCCATCGCTCGCCATGCAGCATCACGGCCTGCTCGATCACCATCGTAGCAACAAATCACTTCTTTTACGGTGCGAAATAAGGTTTGTAATTGCTCTGGTGTAGTTGATGTGCCTAATGAGGCCACAGCATAATCAACGCCATGCTGTGCTAATGCCACAACATCCATATAGCCTTCAACAACAACGAGTCGTTCAAGGTTCTTATTGGCTTGTTTCGCTTCATATAAACCATAGAGCTCTTGGCCTTTATGATAAACACGTGTTTCTGGTGAGTTTAAGTATTTAGGTTTTTCATCACCTAAAACCCGACCACCAAAAGCAATTACTCGGCCGCGTTTATCACGAATAGGAAACATAATACGGCCACGAAATCTGTCATATGGACGGTTTTTATCACCCTGTATTGCCATACCTAAATCAATTAGCTGCTGATTAGCTTTACCTTGCGGAGAAAAAACCTTCATCATGCCATCCCAGGCATCACTAATATAACCAATACCAAAACGCTTAACGACTTCACCACTTAAGCCTCGGCCTTTTAAGTAGTTAATAGCTGTTTCTTTATCTGTTGCTGCTTTTAATTGTTGCTGATAGAAACGGCTAATTTGGTTCATTAACTCGTAATCATCTTGTTTTTGTTGATAAACTTTTTGTTGTTGACGTTGCTCGGCCGGACTCGCATTATTTTCTTCACGAACAACTTCTACACCGCAATGGCTAGCGAGTTCTTCAATAGCATCAACAAAGTCTAAACGGTCAAATTCCATTAAAAATGAAATAGCATTACCGTGTTCACCACAACCAAAACAATGATAAAACTGCTTATCTTGACTGACGGTAAAAGAAGGAGATTTTTCGTTGTGAAAAGGACAGCAAGCTTGATAATTCTTACCCGCTTTTTTTAAGGGAACACGGCCGTCAATTAATTCAACAATATCAGCACGCGCTAATAAGTCATCAATAAATTGTCGAGGGATACGTCCGAGCATACTCATAGTGCTAAATACTTTTCACTGTAAAAACTAAGAAGCGCTCATTATACCCGAGATTCATCTGCCGCTGAAAATTATTTCTTTTTATCTGTCGTAATAACACGAAAAAACACCATTGGATTACGAGGTTTTTCAGGGTAAAAAAGCAGCCCATATGTAGACCGTTTAATACAAAACAATGTAAACAAAAACGTCGTTCTTCAGATCACTTAATACGGAATCTCATGAGGCTGGCAGCATACCGCTTGTGGTCCTGAATCAAGTTCAGGATGAGGGATTTTCAAAAGGTAAGACAAAAAAATACCGCAGTATCAAAGATATTGCGGTATTTAATAATGTAGTACTTGCTAGAATAAATTCTAACCTACGTTAATTTAAGCAATTAAGCTTGAGCGATAACAATCACTTTAACGCTAGTATCAACATCGTTGTGCAAGTGAATAGCGATTTCGAATTCGCCAGTTTCACGGATTGCACCTAATGGTAAACGTACTTCAGCTTTTGTAACTTCAACGCCAGCTTCTGTGATCGCATCAGCGATATCACGAGTACCGATTGAACCGAATAACTTACCTTCTTCACCTGCTTTAGATGCGATAGTTACTTCAGCCAATTCACCAAGTTTAACTGCACGAGCTTCAGCAGTTGCTAAAACTTCAGCTAACTTAGCTTCTAATTCAGCACGACGTGCTTCAAAGTGCTCGATGTTAGCATCTGATGCGAATACTGCTTTACCTTGAGGTAATAAGTAGTTACGTGCATAACCTGATTTAACAGATACCTTGTCACCAAGGCCGCCTAATTTGGCGATTTTGTCTAGAAGAATTACTTCCATAATAAACCCCTTATTAGCTTACTTGTGTAAGTCAGTGTATGGTAACAATGACAAGTAACGAGCACGTTTGATAGCGCGAGTTAGTTGACGTTGGTATTTAGCAGCAGTACCAGTGATACGGCTAGGAACAATTTTACCACTTTCAGTGATATAGTTTTTTAACGTTGCAATATCTTTATAATCTACAGATGTTGCGCCTTCCGCTGTGAAGCGACAAAACTTACGACGTCTAAAAAAACGAGACATAATATTCTCCGAATTGGTTTTATTTGAACATTAACTGTAAAAACAAAACACTAATTAATCATTTCTATATGCTGAGAATGTAATACAAGCAACGGGTTACCGTTTCTTGACTCATGACGGTTAATAAACCCCGTCACTCTTACATTATCCCCAGCAACTAATTCACGAGTTAAGTGTGATAATTCACCCGTAGCTACAACTTGTATTCTGACAAAAGCTTGTCGGTTCATACCCGCTTCATTTTGAATAGACTTGTGGTCCATTGAAAACTGGCTATGAGTAATACCTGCTGGGCTTGTTGATTGCTTTGGAGCTTTCACTACAGAGCCTGTCAACACTAGGCTATTCTCTTGCGAGAGCATCACAAATTACTTATTCTTCGCTAGCAGTTTCTTCTGTAGAAACTTCAGCTGGTGCAGATGCTTCTTCTGTAGAAGCTTCAGTACCTTCAGCTGGCGCAGAAAAATCTTTCTTAACTTCGCGACGGTCTTCTTTAGCAGCAGCCATTGGCGATGCTTCAGTTACCGCGTCTTTAGTACGCATAATCATGTTACGAATAACAACATCGTTATAACGGAAAGCAGTTTCTAGTTCATCAATAACAGATTGTGGCGCTTCAATGTTCATAAGAACATAGTGTGCTTTATGCAATTTATTGATTGGGTATGCTAATTGGCGACGGCCCCAGTCTTCTAGACGGTTGACTTTGCCTTCAGCAGCGTTGATCAAGTCTGTGTAGCGCTGGATCATACCAGGCACTTGTTCACTCTGATCAGGGTGAACCATAAATACGATTTCGTAATGACGCATTACGAGCTCCTTATGGGTTGTAGCCTCATTCTCTGGCTCAGCCAAACACCAGTTGAGGCAAGGAACAAAAAGTTCAGGCTGAATTAAGGATGCGTAGTGTAGAGAAAACAAGCATTTAAAGCAAGTAAAAATACGACTTAATCTCTCTACTTAACATCCTAACGACATTTCAACAGAAGCTATTGATTCCTATAGTTTTTAAGGCGCTCAACCAACATATAGTTCACCGGTATTAATAATAATGTGATAAAAGTAGCGAATAAAATGCCAAAACCTAATGAAACCGCCATTGGAATTAAAAATTGTGCTTGTGTTGATTTCTCAAAAAGCAGCGGCATCAAACCTATGAAAGTCGTTAAACTGGTTAGCATTACCGGTCTAAAACGTGATGCACCAGCCATTAAAACTGCACTCATTAAATCATTTGTTTCTTCGCGCTTTTTATTAATGAAATCTACCAATACTAATGAGTCATTAACAACAACACCAACTAAAGCGAGTAAGCCTAATAAGCTCATAATGCTTAGATCCATGCCCATAATCCAATGCCCTACTACCGCACCAATCATGCCAAATGGGATAATACTCATGACAATTAAAGGCTGTAAATAGGATTTAAATGGAATAGCCAACAACACATAAATAATGAAAAACACAAAAACAAGTGCCCACCCTAAAGAGCTAAAAGATTCTCGCTGCTCTTTTGCTTCACCTTCTAATGAATGCTTAACACCTGGGTATTGGCTAATAAGCTCATCTAAATAAGTTTTTAAATCGGCTTGCAGCACAGTCATATTGGTGTTTGTTTTTTCAACATCAGCCGTAACATTAACGGTTCGATATAAGTCAATACGGTTAATTGTTGACGGACTTTGTCCGGGAATTAAGGTCGCAACATGCGATAATGGTACATTGCCCCCCTGCGGAGTCTTGATTAATATATTTTCTAAGTTTGCAATTGTGCTACGTTCTTCTGCTGGTAAACGCACCATAACTCGAACATCGTCACGACCACGCTGTATACGTTGCACTTCTGCGCCAAAAAAGGCGCTACGCACTTGCTGTGAAATAGCAACACGCGTTAGACCAACCGCTTTTCCTTGCTTCGTTAGCTCTATACGTAACTCTTCTTTACCGTCAGACAAACTATCTTCAATTTCAAACACGGTAGGGTAAGTGCCTAAACGAGTTTTAACTTTATCGGCAACTTCTTGCAATGTTACTAGTGAACTTCCCGTTAATTGTACATCGATTGGACTAGATGAACGACCGGTTTCCGCTCTAAAAGTAAGACTTTCTGCCCCCGGAATTACCCCAATAAGTTCTCGCCACTCTTTAACCAATTCACTCGAGGTGATATCGGAATCTCTTTCTTCTGGAGGTGTAATTTCAAAACGCACACTTCCTGCATTAGAGACACTTCCACGGCCTCCGGTTGTCGCTAATATATTGAGAATAACACTTTTACCAGTTTCTTCGTCGCGGTACTTATCTTGTAAGTCTTCAGCTTTATCAGCAATATCAATAACAAACTTATTGGTCACATCAAAAGGAGTTCCAACCGGAAGCGTTAAATTCATACGAACAGTTTCACTTGGAATGCGTGGAAAAAATATAAATTTAGTCCAGCCACTCATAACCAAAGCAAGAATAATAAAAAACACACCTACAAATAAGCTTAATGTGGTTAACTTATACCTTAATGCAACGGCTAATATTGGTTGATAATAACGTAATATAACCCGCTCAAAACCATCAGCAAAACCACGCTGAAAACGTTCAAATCTACCTGGTTCAGCTTGCTCATGACGTAATTTGATTCCCTTTAAATGTGAAGGTAAAACAAACTTTGATTCAATTAATGAAAAAATTAGTACTGGAATAACCACCACTGGAATTTGAGCAAAGATAGGCCCTCGATTCCCTTCAATAAAAGCAAGAGGTAGAAAGGCAGCAACCGTTGTTAATATACCAAAAGTAACCGGTGTGGCGACCTCTTGTGTTCCGCGAATAGCTGCTTCAGTTCCTGATGAGGAGGTTTGCAGGTGGGTATAGATATTCTCCCCTGTCACAATGGCATCATCTACCACAATCCCCAATACTAAAATAAAGGCAAACAAGCTCATAATATTTAGGGTTATTCCCATAAACGGCATAACAATAAAGGCGCCCATAAAGGACACTGGAATACCCACACATACCCAAATAGCAATAGAAGGTCGTAAAAATAACGACAACAACGCAAAAACTAAAATTAACCCTTGCATTGCGTTTGTTGTTAACGTTGAAATACGTGCTTTTACAATTTCAGAATTATCATCCCAATAACTTAATTCATATCCATAAGGGAGGTTTTCTTGACGACTTTCTATGTAATTTTTAATTTTATCAGCAACATCTGTCGCGCTTTGTTGACCAATACGGTACACATCAATAAAAGCGGCACGTTTACCATTAAAACGTGTTCTGACAGGCGTTTCTTCAAAATCATCTTTAATGGTAGCAATATCATTAAGTGTTAACATTGAGCCGTCACTGTTCGTTTTAATGACTATACGAGCATATTCATCTTTTCGGTAGGCTTGCCCTTTAGAGCGAATAAGAATATCACCACCTTTAGTTTTTATATTTCCTGCAGATATATCGCTACTTGAGTTACTAACAGCCGAAGAAACGTCACTTAAACTCAAATTGTATTGACGTAACTTGTCTTGTGCTATCTCTATTGCTATTTCGTAATCTCTAACACCACTCAACTCAAGTTGAGTAACGCCAGAAATTTGTAATAAATCATCACGGATTTTCTCAGCAAATTCTTTTATTTCTTTCTCACCATAAATACTAGCAATAGTGACAGAAATAACTTCTCTTTTTCGCTCAGCTAAGGAAACTATCGGTTTTTCAGCATCTACAGGAAAAGTATTAATTGCATCAACTCGTGCTTTAATATCTGCTAGCATCTCTCTTGCGTCATAGGCTGAGTCAATTTCAACGGTGACAGATGACGAACCTTCGGAAGAACGACTAGTAATTCGCTCAATACCTTCTAAATCTTGTACAGCTTCTTCAATACGAATCGCAACACCTTGCTCGGCATCTTCAGGGGTTGAGCCACGAAGCGAAACACTAATTGAAATTTGATCCATTGCAAAAGTAGGAAAGACTTCAAGGGGTATTTTGGCTGACAAACTAAATAAACCAAGAAATAAAATGGTTACCATTAATAAATTAGCGGCAACGTGGTTACGAGCAAACCAAGCTATCATTGTTTGCCCTCCTTATTTCTGTTCTTTTTATCACGAGGTTTTCTGTCTTCAGTACCTCGGTTAGCATTTCTCTTTTGTTTATTTACCCCCTTTCTCTTTGGTGGTGTTGCGCCAGCAATTTCAACAGGAGTTCCAGAGCTAACCTGTCCAAGCGGTGTTAACACCAGCACATCTCCCGCAGACAAACCTGATTCAATAATTGCATCTTCATCATTTTGCCAACGAATGGTAATTTCTTTTCTTTGTAATACTGTTTTATCATTTATATTTTCGGCAATATAAACATAACTGCCTTGGTAAATTGAGCTATTAGGAATAACTAACGCTTGCTCTATTGTTTTACCAGCAATCTCGGCATTAACATACTGGCCAATTTTGATAGGCGCTACTTCACTTTTATTATCAACGCCATATGGATCGTCAATTTGTGCGACAATATAAAGCTGCTGAGAGTTGTCATCAATAGCACCTTCGGTGCGAACAATTTCTCCTTGCCAATACTGCTTCCCAATTAAGTCTGACGTAATGCTAACACTAGGCCCTTGTTGTTTATTATTAGAAGAGCGATATTCTTCAGGCAAATCAATAAAACTGAGATCTTTGTTATTAATAGGCAATCTTATTTCTACATAATCAATAGCATAAATATCTGCTAGCTCAGTATTGCTAGTAACAACACGCCCTAAATCAACCTGTTTTTTTAATACGCGTCCTGCAAATGGAGCCACTATTTTAGTACGCTCTAATAATAGTTCTGCTTTTTCTAAATTAGCTTGAGCCGATAATACTTCAGCTTGTGCAGCAGCTAATTGTGGCTCACGTAAAACTAGCGTGTTCGGTTGTGCGCCGTTACCTAAACGTTCCCAGTCAATCAACGCTTGTTTTGCTCTCGCCTCTTCTTCTAGTAACGCTTGTTTTGCTGACAATAGGCTTGATTGGGTGATTTTTACTTCCGCACGGTGATCTCTATCATCAAGCTGTACGAGCACATCTCCTTTTTCAAAAAAACCACCATCCCTAAACTGTTGACTAATTTCATTTATTTCACCCGAGACCTGAGCGACGAGTACACTGCTCGTTCTGGGCTGTACTGTACCAAAACTATTAACAACAACAGAGTATTGTTGTGGCTTTAACGCTATTGTTTCAACGCTAATTTTAGCGACAGGACCACCTTTACCTCGATTAGTTTCTGGCGGATTATCCATAATCATTTGATAAAGGAAATAGGTAGCTACAATAATCACTACAGGAATAATTATTTTTTTAATTGTTGATTGCTTATTTTGCTTATTCATTGATTGACTTGTTGATTCGTTACTTAGTTTAGTCATGCTTATTTTTCCTGCTCTTGTGCTTCTGTCGAAGGTGCTTGCGCAAAATTACCACCAAGGGCAACATGAAGATTTATTCGATTAGCAATTAATTGATTTTTAAGTTGAATTACCGCACTTTGGGCATCGTAAGATCGACTCTGTGCATCAAGCACAGTAATATATTCCACTAAACCACTTTGATACTGTTCAAAAGATAATCGCTGTGCTGCAATCGCATTTTCTTGTGCTTTAATCATCATTTGGTAGCGTTCTTTTAAGCTCGCCTCATAGGTTATTGCATTTTCAACATCTGCAAACGCATCATATAAAGTTGATAAATATTCTTGCTCTGTTTGCTTTAAATCTAAACGGGTTTTCTCTTCATTAGCTTCCAACCTGCCAGCATTAAACAATGGCATAGCTAAGTTACCAAGCAATGACCATCCCAAAGAAGAGGTGGATAACAAATCAGAAATATTCGTTTGATTATCAGATAATGAGGCTGTAAGGCTAATACTTGGAAAGCGTTGTTTGTGCGCATAAGCTAACGCAGAATCTTTAGCAAGTAACTGGTACCAGCTAGCGACTAATTCTGGCTTTCTTGAGACTAAATCACTTGGTAAACCAACAGGAACATCTGAATCAAGCGAAGGTAATTCAGCATCAACAAACAATGCACCTTCAGGATACTGCCCTAACAACTGTTCTAATTTACGTATAGCGAGTGTTTGTTGAGTTCGCTGCTCTGATGTTCTAGAGAGTTCACTATTCACCTCATTTCGCGTTAAATAAACGTCTAATGCGCTGTTTAGTCCTTGTTGATAACCAGATTCAATAATCAATAGATTCTGCTGAATATCCTGACTACGTTGCTGATAAAGTGCTAATAATTTATTGGCTTCTATTACCGAAAACCATGCAGTAATAACATCGGCAACCAGCTGTTGTTTAGCTTGTTCAAATATTGCCTTTTGAGCCATTAATTCTAAATTAGCTTGTCGATTAGCTGCGGATAGTTTTCCCCAAAGATCAAGTTCATACTGTAAATCCAGATCTAAAGAGGCACTTGTATTATAAGTGCTTGTACTATCATCTGATACAGACTTACTGCGACTATTTTTTAATGACAAATCTAATGAGGGCCAAAGTTCACTGCCCGCTATAATCAAATCTTGCTCAAGAATAGCGATGGCCAATGCCTGCTGCTTTAATTGAAAGTTGTTATTTATTGCAATATCAACAAGCTGATGTACTTGCTCATTTTGTAATTGTTCAAACCAATTATCTGCTACGTCGGTTGTTAATAAATTAGCCGACCATTGCGCAGGAGCATTGGATTGACGAAGCTCTTCATCTACATGGTAAGTAGCGCTACACGAAAATAGCATCATACTCACTATTGAGATGTATAGAGGTTTTAGACGGTAACCCATAAACAAAAATCTTAATATTATTAATTATTTTTCTATTCTAATTCAATTATGCTATGAGTTTCTATCTACTTTACATAACATTACACAACGTTGTTATCTTAGTTATACCTCTACAACCTATTGCACCAAATTGGCATTGGAGTGAATTATTCCAGTTAAATTAATGAATAACGCTAAAGTTTGCCATAAAAAAACCATTACCGCTTAATGCTAGTAATGGTTTTAGAGAAAGCTATTGAGCACAGCGAGTAATAATAAGCTTAGCTATATTAGGATAACTTGATGAACGTTAGCTAAGGTTGATTGACTAACTTTTCATATAGCCATGATTACATAGGAATAACTCTATCGTTAATTTTTAAACTCCCTTGTGCAAAGTTGACAATAAAACTCAGCTCATCTTCTTTTAACACAACGTAGCCTTCTTCTATATACAAATCAACCATAGGAGCAACCCCTAGCTCATCAAAAAATGGCATAGGCGCTTTACCTTTAGCATCGACTTTTATCGCTGGTATAATCGACATGATATTTGTAGTATCAAACAAATTTTCATCGATACTAATGTGCATAGACGATGCAATATCACCTTGTTGAGTTTTCACACTAAAATCTTCAACTTCAATAACAGGTTTATCAACTAATAATTTGTCAATTAATGTCGTCAGCCTTTGCATGACATCAGGAGTAAACATGCCAGCACCATCAACAGATATTTCAGCCAAAATAGTGTTAATTTCTTGCATAGCAATAATATTTAAATCGCTAACAAGTAAGGTTAAATTTGCATCTTCTAATTTTTGACCTTCAAATTCTACTTTACCAGCCCTATATTTCATGGTTACTGTCATTAAATCATCGTTTAATGCTGATACCGCGTTAATAAGTATGTCATCAAGTGAAAACACCGCATTATTATCGGTATCTTTCGCAGCAATTGAGTCCAATGAAAAGTCGAATTTACCAGTAGAAATCGCTGTACCTTGGAAATAATCACCTGCAATCAGTGTTTGATCGAGTGAAAATTGAAGCTTACCTAAGGTAAAGCTTTCGTCACTGGTTTTTGCTGTTAAGCCTGACCAGTTAAAATCACCATAAAGTCGTTTACTATCTTCTAAAGTAAAATGTCCAAACGCTTTGGCTGAGGTCACTTTATTACCATCAATTTCTTTGGATACTTCATCAACAACAATGTTAGCAACGACATCTTTAGAAAACGTTAATAAACCACTAAAATGAATTTTATCATTGATAAACGTTTCAATTTCTTCGTCTATTAATAACTCTTTAAAATTAATGCTTGCTTGTGAATAACTTAACGCAAACTCGACTCCTTCATCAGTAAAAATTACTGGGCCAAATGCTAAGTTTTCTTCAACAATAAAACTGATATTTTCTAAGCCTTCATCTTGCAAAGAAATTGTTATTTCAGTTTCAGCTTTTCCAGTAAACCATGATCGGGTAATGCTTGTTGAATTAACAGTAATAGCCTGATTGTCGTTGAGCTTATTAACTACTGATTGATGCTCAGATTCTACGACACTACCAATAAATTTTGGCGAAATTAAGCCAGCAATGATCAGTAATAAAATAATAATAAAGAGTTTTTTCATATAATTAATCCTTGGAGCTATTCCGTTAGATTCAATAAATTGAGTTAAATTTCAAAAAGAGATAATTTTTAAGATGAACGTTGTCTAACCATTTCAAATAAACAAATACCTGTAGCAACAGATACATTTAAACTTGAAACACTACCAGCCATTGGCAGCTTGACTAACTGGTCGCAGTTCTCGCGCGTTAATCTACGCATACCTTTACCTTCAGCGCCCATAACAAGTGCCATAGGACCCGATAATTTCACATCATAAAGACAAGTGTCAGTTTCACCAGCGGTACCAACTATCCATATCCCCATTTGCTGTAAATGTTTCATCGTGCGAGATAAGTTTGTGACTTGAATTAAAGGCACGGTCTCTGCTGCGCCTACAGCAACTTTACGTACTGTAGAGGTTATTTTAGCGGCGTTATCTTTAGGAACAACAATTGCTTGCACACCTGCAGCATCAGCATTTCGTAAACAAGCGCCTAAGTTATGAGGATCAGTTACACCATCTAAAATGAGTAAAAATGGTGGTATCTCACGCTTTTCTGTGGCGCTAATAATATCATCTAAATCATTTTCAGTGAGTACTTTACCCGGTTTTACACGAGCAATAACACCTTGATGTTGTTCACCAACGCTTTTCTCGTCTAGCACACGCCTTTGAACCAATTGCGTGGCAATACCATATTTACGTGCTAAATTGGTGATAGGCAGCAGACGCTCATCATCACGCCCTTTTAATAACCACATTTCAATAAAGCGCTCTGGTGCATGCTTTAACAATGCATTCACTGCATGAATACCAAATACTATTTCTTCATTCTTTGCCATTTCTTTACCTTAATTTCATTTAGCTGTCGCTTAATAGACAGCTTAATGGTATTTATTTCTTTACTGCGTTCTTACGAGCATTTTTACCTGGACGTTTTTTACGCTCGCTGCGCTTTTTAGCTTTGGACTTAACTTTCGATTTATCTTTCGTGTCAGTTGAAGGTTTTTTGGTGCTTTTAGCACTAGGTTTACGCTTACCTTTAGCTTTTAGCGCACCTTTTTTTACTGCGCTACTACCTTCCATAGCAAGATCGATTTTCTTTTCATCTAAATTTACTGCTGCCACTTGTACTGTAACTACATCACCAACACGGTATTTAACACCTGATTTTTCACCAGTTAAGCACATGCGTACATCATCATAATGATAGTAGTCTTGACCTAAAGAGGTGATATGAACTAAACCTTCAATATGTAATTCATGTAAACGAACAAACATACCAAAATTAGTTACCGTGCTAATTACACCATTAAAACTATCACCAACATGATCTTGCATAAACTCACATTTAAGCCAATCACTTACGTCACGTGTTGCTTCATCAGCTCTACGTTCAGTCATAGAGCAATGTTCACCTAGCTCAATAACTTCTGCAAGCTTATAATCATAAGCGCCTGCATTAGCTTCTTTTGTTGCTTGATCTTGTGCTTCTTTAAGTAAAATGCTTTTAATTACTCTGTGCACAACTAAGTCAGGGTAACGCCTAATAGGTGAAGTAAAATGACTATAAGACGCTAAAGCTAAACCAAAATGACCTAAATTATCACTCTGATAAACTGCTTGTCTCATTGAGCGAAGTAACATGGTTTGAATGAGCTCTTGATCAGGTCGTTCTGCAACTTTAGTCAAAATATCACAATAGTCTCTTGGTTCAGGTTGATCTCTTTTAGGTATAGTAATGCCGAGTTCAGATAAATAACTGACAAAATTATTATATTTCTCTTCACTCGGTTTATCATGTACTCGAAATAAGCCCGGTTTATTATGTTTTTCAATAAATTTAGCCGTAGAAACATTGGCTAAAATCATACATTCTTCAATAATTTTATGCGCGTCGTTGCGAATAAGTGGTACAACACTTTCAATTTTTTTATCTTTATTAAACAGAAATAATGACTCTTCTGTTTCAAAAGCAATGGCACCACGTTTAGTGCGCGCATCACTTAATGCTAAGTACATACTTTTTAAATTTTCTAAATCCGGTACCAATGCAGAATACTGTTCTCGAAGGTTTCGGCCTTCCATAGCTTCTACACCGTCATTATCTTTGGCATCAAGTATTGCGGCAACTTTACTGTAAGTAAAACGTGCATGTGAACGCATGACTGCAGGATAAAATTGGCTACCTGTAAGCTCACCATCACTACTTACGGTCATTTCACAGACCATGCAAAGTCGATCAACGTCTGGGTTTAAAGAACACAAACCATTTGATAATTTTTCCGGTAGCATAGGAATAACTTGGCTAGGAAAGTATACTGAATTACCACGCGAAATAGCTTCATCATCTAACGCACTGCCATGGCGAACATAATAACTAACATCAGCTATAGCAACCCATAAACGCCAACCACCAGATTTTTCAGGTTGACAATAAACAGCATCATCGAAATCTCGTGCATCTTCACCATCGATAGTAACCAGTGGTAATTCTCGTAAATCTTTACGCGGTAATTTCGCTGACTCTTCAACTTCATCAGCAATGGTAGCGACTTCAGCTTCTACTGTATGAGAAAATTGATGGGGTAAATCATGGGCGCGTAACGCTATTTCTATTTCCATACCAGGTGCCATATGGTCACCTAAAACTTCAATAACATTACCAATCGCTTTTGAGCGTTTTGTCGGTCTTTGTGCTAATTCAACTACTACCATTTGACCATGACGAGCCCCTAACCGGGCTTTTGGATCAATTAATATTTCTTGCTTTATCTTGCTATCTTCAGGCACAACACTGCAAATATGCTGCTGAACATTAAAACGACCTACAATTGGTGCTTTTCTAGGTTCAATAACATCTAGAATTTTAACTTCTTTCTTACCTTTTCTATCAGTACGTTCAACCAATATAGCTTGAACAATATCACCGTGAAATACTCGTTGCATTTCATAAGTCGAAATATAAAAGTCTTTGCCACGCTTGTCTGGTGACGTTGATTTTAGATCTGCATCATCGACGACAAGGAAACCGAAACCATCACGATGGCTTAACACCTGCCCTGTTAACAAGCTATTTTTTGCCGGAATAGCGTACTGTTTAAACTTATTAAAAATTAACTGTCCGCTATTTTCCATTGCTCGAAGTCGTCGCTTCAAACCTACCAGCAGATGATCTTCTTGGTAATTTAATGTTTTAGCTAAGGTATTAAAGGTAGGTGGCGGTGAGCATTTTTCAATGATAGATAATAGCAGCTCACGTGAAGCCACTGGCTTTTCGTATTTTTTTGCTTCACGTTTAGCATGGGGATCGTTTAGGGTCACAATAATGGATTACTTGTTATAAATAGAATAGAAATTAATTGTAGGTGAGTATACCATAAACTTTACAATCACAAGATAGAAAGTAAAAAGTTGATGTAACTAGGTGTTTTTAATTTTTTAAGTTCACCTAAAATATTATTGCTAATTTGTGTAGTCAGCTTTTTTAGCAGCATTAACTACCTTATCAGGCATTTTCGTCGCTAATTGTTTTTTTAGTTGGGTTATTTTCTTATAAACAGCTTTATCGTCAGTAATTGCATGGTGAAGTTGAGAATATAATTCAGGGTAATCTAATGGGCTACCATAACCTTGATTGTAGATACCAGCTAAACGCATTTGAGCAGCAAGATTATTCATAGAAGCGGCTGCTTTTAGAAAACTAATTGCTTGATCGATATCCTTCTGCATAAATCTTCCGATATGATAATAGCGCCCCATTTGTTCAAGACCTTCAATTAAACCTTGATTTGCAGCTAAGCGCATAAAATGTAGACCTAACTCAATATCTTTTTTTACGCATACACCATAAGCTAGCATATCCCCCCACAAAAACTGATAAGAAGGCATTTTAGATATTACCGCTCTTGCTTCAATGTCTTGCACTAATTGACACTCATCTAAAACCACTTGCCCTAAATGTTTATTTTCTTTAATAAGATCTAACAGTTGATCATCAGTATAAATTTGTACAGCTGTTAAATTTTCTCCGTGTGCCAGCGGTGTTAAAAAGCACATAAAAATAAAAAGAAGAAGTACACGCATATTATAATCCTAAAATAGTAGGCAAGAAACACTCACCTTAAAGTTATCGGCAAGAGACGACAAAACTAAATAGTTATTTGCATAAGAATTAACAATTAAAATAGCAGATAACGTTCATTAATTTAACCTTTAACACGTTTGGGTATTAATTTATAACAACATATGAATTGTGAAATAGTAAAAAACTAGCTAGTATCAGAAAAAGAATAAAAAACCTTCTTTAGTGTAATGAATTGGCTTAGAACTAAATGATTATAGAAATACAACTTAGTGAGTTAAATGTTGGTCACTTTGTCACGGATATTGCCAAGCAAAATGGAACATTTACATTAAGCGCGCCTGGACATATAAAAAGCATTAATGTAATTAATAATTTAAGAAGTAAGCAGGTTATATCTGTATTTATCGATGATAGCAAAACCCTGCCTCCTCCCAGCAAAACTAGGGCTGAAATCAGCGCAGAAGCAAAACAAGCTGTCGAAATATTTAATGAGTCGAAAGACATTCAAAAAAAACTATTTGCTGCGGCCTTAAATGGTACAACAGTTGATTTACAATCAGTTGTTGATGTTACTAATAAGTCGGTCGATGCCATTTTCAATAGTCCAGACTCTTTAGCCTGCATGGTAAATATTCGCGAAAAAGACGAATACTTACTAGAGCACTCTGTTGCCGTCTCGGTTTACATGACTATTTTTGCTCACCACTTAAAAATGAATAAAAAAGTTGTCCATCATCTTAGCATTGGCGCTTTTTTACATGATATTGGTAAAATAAAAATTCCTGACGAAATATTAAATAAGCCAGGTAAGTTAACTGATGAAGAGTTTACTATCATGAAAACACATGCCAACCACTCTATTGACATCATCAAGAAAACCCCAGGCATTAGTAAACTAAGTTTAGACGTTGCAGCGTTACACCATGAGAAATTAAATGGTGAAGGTTACCCATTTCAAGTTGAGGGCAAAAATATTCACAAATATGGCCGCATGATTGCAATTTGCGACATCTTTGATGCATTAACCGCAAACCGTTGCTATAAAGATGGTTTCTCCCACATCAAATCATTCAATATTTTGCGTGAACTGGCTAAAAACAATCATCTTGATGGTGAGTTAGTCGAACAATTTATTCGATGTATTGGTGTGTTCCCTACGGGAACACTTGTACAATTAGAATCTAAAAAGCTTGCTGTAGTCGAGCAACGTAATTGCAATGATTTAACAAAACCTAAAGTAAAATCTTTCTATAGTGTAAAGTTAAATCAATACCTGAATACCCAAGATATTGACTTAGCAAAAACGGATGATTTCATTGTTAAAGGCGTCAGGGCTGAGGACTTTGATCTTGATATGAACACTATAATTACCATGCTATTAATGGAAGGTTGATTTTTATAGTCTATCAAGCTTAAAATCAATACGCTTAACTGAAAAGTTAAACGTAATTAAAAAGTTAATATGCAAGTTCATTGATGATCGCATCCTTAACTTCATCATTTGTACTAACAGGTATTACGGATATGTCTGACACAAAAATAGCATTAGAGCGCAAATTAGCGAGTCTAATTGAAAATTCACGTATTAATGCAGATATAGCCCAAAAACTTTTTGAAATTGAAGCGCAAATATTACGTTGCAAAACAAGCCAAGAGCTTTTATTTGAGCTGTTAGCGTCGATAAAAGATAAGTTTGACTTAAGTGGTATTTGCTTGTTATTGGCCGAACCAACACCAATCAGCTATTTACTTAGCGGTAATATGCAATCAAGTTGGCATAAAGAAAACAGCAAAAATATTGCGATTGATTTATTGCAACAATTACACCCTAAACGAAAACCACTGCTGACTAATGATCTACTTCTTATAAAAAAAATACTCCCTATAAACCTGGCCGAACAAACAAAATCGATCGCTTTAGTGCCTTTAATCATTGAAGATAAGTTATTTGGCAGTTTAGTTTTTACTGACAATGAAAAAACACGCTTTCGACCGAACTTAGGCACTTTGCATTTAGAACAACTCGCAGTAAAAGTAAGTTTATGTTTATCTAATGCATTGATTAGAGAGCAGCTAGAATATATGGCTCATTACGATAGACTAACGGGGCTTGCCAACCGTCGGCTTATGGAAGATTCAATCAATGAAGAGTTAACACGTCAACGTCGATATAATGTTCCTTTCTCAATATTGTTTATCGATTGTAATAAATTCAAAGAAATCAATGATACTTATGGACATGATTGTGGTGATAAAGTACTCACTTATGTCGCGACACAATTAAAAGAATTAATACGTGAAAATGATAAATGCTTTAGATATGCAGGAGATGAGTTTGTGATTACTTTAGCAAGCCAGCCATACAAGGAAGCATTATTAGCATGTAAGCGGTTAACTGAATTTTTCCAAAATAACCCGATGCCTTATCAAGGTTTGCATTTACCTATTACCATTAGCTGTGGAGCTGCCGCTAGTGATGGAATAAAAACAATGGAAGAGTTACTAAAACAAGCTGATGAGCAATTATATATGCATAAGAAAACAGGGGTAATTCTTTGATAAGTCTATAAGCATAGACTTATCGTTATAATGTAGATTGGCTTAAATAGAGAAAGACGAACCACAGCCACAGGTAGTTGATGCATTTGGGTTATTCACAACAAAACGGCTACCTTCTAAACTTTCTAGGTAATCAACTTCACCATCAACCAAGTATTGTAAACTCATTGGATCAATAACCATAGTGACACCTTGTTTTTCTATAGTCATATCACCTTCGTTTATTTTTTCATCGAAGGTAAAGCCGTATTGAAAACCAGAACAACCACCACCAGTAACATAAACTCTTAGCTTAAGTTCTGGGTTTTCTTCTTCTGTAATTAACGATAGTACTTTACTCGCTGCCGAATCGGTAAATTTAATAGGTAATTCTGGTGTTGAGATAGGATCAGACATGAAACTCTACTTTTATTTTAAAAGGGGACTGTAAACCAAGGTAATAATACTAAGTCTATTATGCTACTTTCTCACTCTCTTGCAAGAAAGTTTATAGTGTATCTATTATCTTAAGCTTGACTAATTTAGTCAAGTATTATTGCTTTATTATTGTATGCGCCAAGAGAGTGTTTTATCAAGCTTATGATATTTTTGCCACTTGGCTTTTGCTAACATGGCAAACAGTTGTATTTTCTCAGGAATAAATTTTTATGGCAATGCAAACATTCCTTCGATAACGTGAAAATATTTCAAACTAAATAATATTTTTCCTTATTTTCGTGGAAATACCTGCAAATGTTAACTTATCTAGGTTTATTATTTGCTGTTATTTTTACCTTATCAATAATTACGCTATCGGTTTTATTGTGACACCATCACTTGTTGATAACATACTAATGGCTTAACGGCCAGTTCAGCCTCTAAAATATTAGCAGCTTCAATTTGGCTTACTGCTTGTTGATATAACTCTGCTAGGTGAGATTTTTTCTAATATTCTCGTTTGAAAATCAGGATATAAATGCCGATTTAACAGGCCTTCTCTACTTAGTGGCAATGGTTAGATTTATTTTTGCTAAGCAATTCATTTGTAACGTACAATAACCTTAAAGAATTAAACTTATTGGTAATTTATTTACTAAAACGATATCGATAAATGCTATCTACAAAACAAAGAAGCCCACTTTTTAACCATGAGCTATATTAGCACAATCAGAAAAAACTTAGCGTTACCCAAGACTTCATGGCAAATTTGTATACTTGCCATTGTCGGAGGTTTTGCGTCAGCACTCTTAGTGATTTTATTTACCTTAACCACAGAGCAAATCCAACAGCTCTATTTGGTTAAGCGCGATAATTATATCACCTTAGATGGGGTAAGTCGTTTTGACTTACCCATTATAGGTGCAATTATCATTCTACTTTTTGGTTGGCTAACGGGGTATAAATACTTAAGAACAGGTATCCCATTTGTGCTACATCGACTAAAGGTTGCCCATGGTGTTATTCCTTTTAAAAATACACTGAATCAATTTTTTGGCAGCGCTGTAGCGCTTGCATCAGGTTTTTCTGTTGGACGTGAAGGACCTGCTGTACATCTAGGCGCTGCGGCCAGTAGTTATGTAGGAAGTGTATTGAAGCTACCATATAACAGTATTCGTATTTTATGTGCTTGTGGTATTGCTGCGGGTATTTCAGCAACATTTAACACCCCTATTGCCGCAGTACTCTTTGTAATGGAAGTCATTATGAGGGAGTATAAAGTTCATATATTTATCCCTGTGATGTTGGCGTCTTTAGTCGGTTCATTAGTAACTCGAAGTGTTTTTGATGTATCTCAAGACTTTGAATATTTTCATAAAATAGAGTTAATACCACAACATTATATTCCTTTGATCATTCTAGGTGTTTTACTAGGAACACTAGCAGCCGCCTTTAACAAAACCTTAATTGGCGTAATAAAACATAGTAATAAATATCATATTGTACCAAGACTGCTTTTAGCTGCGGTAATCACTGGCGCTTTAGGTTATTTTGTCCCTGGTGCTATGGGTGTTGGTATTGGCGCTATTGATATTTCATTTACCAATGACTGGCAAGTAGGGTTATTAATCAGTCTTTTATTAGCTAAATTCTTAATGACTACATTTGCATTAGGTTTAGGCATTCCTGGTGGCGTTATTGGACCAATTATTAGCATTGGCGCGATTACAGGAGCATTAGGTGGTGCGCTAGTAACACAATTTTTACCTGGCGAACATATCGGTAATGACTTTATTTTAATGGGAATGGCGGGATTTATGGCAGCCAGCTTAAATGCGCCGATAGCTGCATTACTAGCAGTAGTTGAATTATCTGGTCAATTAGAAATAATTTTACCTGCCATGATAGTTATTACTATCTCTAGTATTATTTCTGGCCAATTATTTAAAAATCGCTCAGTATTTACTATGCAGCTTGATATTCAAGGTTTACTTTATCGTAAACCGCCTATTGAAAAAACCTTACAAAAAATTGGCGTGCTCGGTTTGATGATAAAAAAAATAGAATATACCCAGCAAGCTTCTATCAAGGCTATCGCCGGCATTATGTTAACTGTTGATAATAAAACGCCTGTAGTTAATAAAACCGTTAAAAAGGTAATGAAGAACAAACAAGTGATTGACGAAGTTAATTATCATTGGGCTGAGTTTAACGAGGATATACCATTAGTGACCATCCCGTTACATGACGATGCGCAATCAGAACACCATACGTCTGAATATCAAGTATCAGAGAAAATGACATTACATCAACTGATTCCTTTATCGCATCAAGCAACCTTAGCTGAAGCTTATTTACTACTGGTTAAAAAGCGCTGTGGTGGCGTCTATATTTACCAAGAAAATATAAATAATATGATTGGTATGGTAACCTTTGAACAAATTAGACAATACCTAGTTCACGGCAAATTAATTGCTGGGGTATTACCACCATATGTTGATGAAAAAGAATCAGTATTTGAAAGGAAGAATGATTCATGAATGAATTTTTAGCGAGCAATATTCTCTGGTTTAAAGCCTTACATGTTTTTTTTATGGTCGCTTGGTTTTCCGGTATATTTTACTTACCTCGACTATTTGTAAATCATGCAGAAACAACCACTGAGTCAGTATCACAACAACTAAAAGGAATGGAGAAACGTTTACTTTACTTTGTCACGCCTTTTGCCATATTAACGATAGTGCTTGGCTTAATATTAATTTATACCTACGGCGCTCATTGGTTTGCTGCTGCCAAGTGGCTGCATATAAAACTTACTTTCGTTATTCTTCTGGTGATTTATCACGGTTATTGCTTTAAATTGGTAAATACCTTCCAGCAAGATAAAAATACGCGACCAGGCAAGTTTTATCGAATATTTAACGAGATACCTGTATTCATGTTGCTAGCTGTCATCATTTTGGCGTATGTTAAACCGTTTTATGGGTAGTATTATCTAAAACAATTAAAGCGAAATAGCTTGATATAACATTCTAAGTTTTGTCAATTTATGCTATATTTCTGCAAATTTTTCGTGATTCATTAATTAACGGCTAGACTTCTCAAAATGATGAAATTCCAAGGTAATCACATACTTTCAGTATCCCAATTTGATCGTGACGCAATTGCAAAGATACTCGACGTATCAGCACAAATGGCACCTTATGCTGCGCGCCAAAAGCGTTGCACTGTGCTTGATGGCGCTATTTTAAGCAATCTTTTTTTTGAAGCAAGCACCCGAACACGTGTTAGCTTTGGTACGGCTTTTAACTTACTAGGCGGCTTTGTTCGTGAAACTGTCGGCCAAGAAAATTCATCATTAAGTAAAGGTGAATCATTGCTTGATACCGCTCAAGTTATAAGTGGTTATAGCGATGTTATTGCCATGCGCCACCCACAAATGCATTCTGTTGAGCAGTTTGCACAAGGTAGTACTGTTCCGGTAATTAATGGTGGTGATGGGGCTAATGAGCACCCAACACAAGCATTATTGGACTTATTCACCATACAGTCTGAAATGATGCATTATCAAAAAGGGTTAGATAACCTTGATATAGTATTGATGGGTGACTTAAAACACGGTCGCACAGTACATTCTTTATCGAAACTACTCAGTCTTTACAATAACGTTAAAGTCACTATGGTATCTCCAACTGCACTACAAATGCCGGACAGTGTTGTTTCTGCTTTAGAAAATGCAGGTCATCAAGTCGTGATTACGGATACCATGGCAGGCAATTTATCTTGCGACGTTATTTACCA
This sequence comes from Colwellia sp. 5_MG-2023, assembly GCF_030547795.1. Lineage (NCBI taxonomy): Bacteria > Pseudomonadati > Pseudomonadota > Gammaproteobacteria > Alteromonadales > Colwelliaceae > Colwellia > Colwellia sp. 5_MG-2023. The sequence goes on from NZ_JAUOPW010000003.1 coordinate 280,846, forward strand.
AACTCGTATTCAACAAGAGCGCTTTGCCAGTAAAGATGAAGCCGATTTATATCGTGGACATTTCAGTTTAAACAAAAGCGTTTATCAAAAGTATTGCCGTGAAAATACGGTTATTATGCACCCTCTACCAAGAGATTCTCGCCCCGAGGCCAATGAACTCGACATTGATTTAAATGATTTAGACAGCCTAGCGATTTTTAGACAAGCACAAAATGGTGTTTTAGTAAGAATGGCACTATTTGCGTTAACTTTAGGTGTTGAGGATCAACTAACGCAATATGAAAAAAGCGTAAACTGGCACACAAATAAACGCTAATTAACAAATTTTATGAATGGCACCTTGTCCATGCAAGGCCATCCATTAACCAACAAACCAAAAAGGGTTTTTACTATGAGTGGAACAACAAACCTTTCAACAAGTAATTCTGAGCAATTATTTGCTAAAGCCAAAAGTGTTATTCCAGGTGGAGTTAATTCACCAGTACGTGCATTCAGCAGCGTTGGTGGCACACCTTCGTTTATAAAACGTGCAGAAGGCGCTTATATTTATGATGCTGACGATAACGCTTACATTGATTATGTTGGCTCTTGGGGACCTATGATTTTAGGTCACAACCACCCAGCTATTTTAGATGCTGTTATTACTACCGCCCAAAATGGTTTAAGTTTTGGTGCGCCAACAGAATTAGAAATCACCATGGCAGAAAAAGTACGTGAGTTAGTTCCTTCGATGGAGTCTTTACGTATGGTTAGCTCAGGTACTGAAGCAACGATGAGCGCTATTCGCTTAGCTCGAGGTTTTACTGGCCGTGATAAAATATTAAAGTTTGAAGGTTGTTATCATGGCCATGCCGATTCATTATTAGTAAAGGCAGGCTCTGGTGCTTTAACATTAGGTGTACCTAACTCTCCAGGTATTCCTGAAGACTTTGCTAAACACACCTTAACGGTTAGCTATAATAACTTATCAGAAGTTAAGGAAATATTTGCTAAATATCCGGATCAAATTGCTTGTATTATTGTTGAGCCTGTTGCGGGCAACATGAACTGTATCCCTCCTGTACAAGGTTTCTTAGAAGGCTTACGTGCGGTTTGTGATCAGTATAATTCTGTCCTTATTTTTGATGAAGTAATGACCGGATTCCGTGTTGCTTTAGGTGGTGCGCAAGCACATTACAACATTAAGCCTGACCTAACTACATTAGGTAAGGTTATTGGTGGTGGTATGCCTGTTGGTGCTTTTGGTGGTAAAAAAGAAATAATGGATTACATTGCCCCCACTGGCCCAGTATATCAAGCAGGTACTCTCTCTGGTAACCCTATCGCTATGGCGGCAGGTTTAGCTGCATTAACAGAATTATCACAAGGTAATAAGCATCAGCAATTAAGCGATGCTACCGAGAAATTAGCAATGGGCTTAAAAGCTGCTGCAGACAGAAATGGCATTGATTTAAATATTAACTATGTTGGTGCGATGTTTGGTTTCTTTTTTACCAGTGATGAAACACCTATCACTTGCTTTGAGCAAGTCATGGCATGTGACCAGGATAAATTTAACCGTTTCTTCCATTTGATGCTTGAACATGGTGTTTATTTAGCACCATCAGCTTTTGAAGCTGGTTTTTTATCAATGGCACATACCGATGATATTATTGAAAAAACCTTAGAAGCTGCCGCTAAGTGTTTTGCTCAACTGTAATAACTTAGCTATTTGGTAATACCTATAAAGCTACAAAAGAGTTATCAACTAATCATTGATAACTCTTTTGTTAACCAATCAAAACCATCTTTCCAACCTAAGTTTATACCTGAGAAATTTTTTAAATTCCAACGATCTACAGCTCTTAGATCGTTCATTTTTTGGGTTAAGGCTTCACTTTCATCGCTATAGTTAATAACCGCTATAACTTTTAAATTTTCATGGGATGCAATGCTTAATTTTGCTTCAAAGGAGTAATCATAATGATTAATTTTATTAATAAGCAAACCAAAATTACTCGAAAAGTGTGTTGATAAAAACTCATCATATTCTTCTACCATTTCTATCGATATTTCAACGGATTTATTCACAATGACTTCCGCTATATTTTCATTAAGAATATTTATTGAACAAAAACTAAGTTCATATTTCATTTCTATTTCCCCATGCACACACAATAATAATGATCACTAAACCTTAATAACTAGGTTTTTATATTTTCTCTACATAACAAACTATAGGGCATTGTACGTAATTGATTTACGTTATAAATTGGTCAAATAACTGTACCGTTACTACTTCTCCCGCCTTAACTTTGCCCTGCTCAGCGGGTAACACGATAAAACAATTTGCCTGTACTAAACTTGATAAAATACCGGAGCCTTGTGAACCAGTTGATTCAACAACATTATCGCCTTGGTCATTAACACTAAGCACACCTCGCTGAAAATCCATACGACCAGGTGATTTTTTCAAATCCTTAACACATTTCACCTTTAAATAAGTACGCTTTAGCGGTTCTGCATTTTGCATTTTAGTTAAACCAAGCATTGCTAATTGATGAAAAGTAACTAACGCTGAGACTGGATTTCCTGGTAAACCAAAAAAAATACTGTTGGGTAACTTGCCAAAAGCAAACGGTTTCCCCGGTTTCATGGCAATTTTCCAAAAACCAATTTCCCCCAAATCATCAAGCACCGTTTTAGTATAGTCTGCTTCTCCTACGGAAACACCACCAGATGAAATAACCGCATCTGCCTGCTTATCGGCACTAACAAAAGCTGCCTTGATTAAATCGAAATCATCTTCAATAATGCCAAAGTCAATCACTTCAATATGTAATTTTTCTAACATGCCACGTAAAACGAAGCTATTACTCTCGTAAATATCACCTGACGCTAATATTTGCCCAGGGAGCTTTAGCTCATCTCCGGTCGAAATTAGCGCAACCTTTACTCGGCGGTAAACCTGAACTTCACTAATACCCAATGAAGACAAAATACCAATATCTATGGCCGATAGTTTATGCCCTGGGCTAAAAACAGGCTGACCTAATTTAATATCCTCACCAGCCTTACGCACATGAGAGCCAAATGATTTTTCATTAAGAAAGGTAATATTGTTGTCATCCACTTGCACATTTTCTTGCATTTCAACACTATCACAACTCTCAGGCATTTTTGCGCCAGTCATAATACGAATGCACTCCCCTAATTTACATTCACCTTCAAAAGGCGATCCTGCCATAGAGCGCCCTATTAAGGTTAATACTTTACTGGTTTGAAAACTCTCAATAGCAAAAGCATAACCATCCATTGCTGAATTATCATGATTAGGAACATTTAGTGGACTAGCAATTTCTTGAGCTAAAACATAATTAAGTGCCTGTGAAATTGGTAAAGTTAACGTTTCGGTCACCGGCGTTATTTGTGACAATAAATTTTCTAACGCATCCTCAAATGGTAATAAACCAGGAGCTGAACAACAATCAGACATGACAATCTCACTTAATTTTTTATTTTTTGAATACCTTGAAACATCTTTTAATTATTTATCAATAATTAAAAGAGCATATTGCCACTATTATTACCTAATTAGTGACAAAAGTAATTGGGCTTTTTATTGTCTATAGACAGATTAAGACAGGAAGTCAAAAAGTGCTATTATGCAGGCTATTAAATGGTATACTTTTTCTTGAGTCATAAGACTATATAATTATTTTACACCGAGCTTAAATAGCTAACACCATACTTTATAAAAGTAGGCTATGTTATTTAAAGCCGTAGTAATTGTTTTCATTAGATAATTTATTGATAGCAATTTACTGCCAGGGTTAACAAGGAAACGCGTTAGCCTCCCTACATTTGGAAAGGTGATATGTTAAAAGACAATTTTGGCCGTAGGTTTTATTACCTACGCCTATCGATTACGGACGTTTGTAATTTCAAATGTACTTACTGCCTGCCTGACGGTTATCAGTGTGATCAACCACGTGACTTTCTCTCGCTTTCAGAAATAAAACGTCTCACGTCTGCGTTTGCTAGCTTAGGTACGGAGAAAATTAGGATCACTGGTGGTGAACCAGCACTTCGTAAAGATCTTCCTGAGATCATCCATGCTTGTAAGCAAACTCAAGGTATTAAAAAAGTTGCTATCACTAGCAATGGTTTTAAATTGCCTGACCATTTACCACATTGGTTAGATGCAGGAATTGATGCCATCAACATCAGTATCGATAGCTTAGATCCGCGTAAGTTCCATGCCATTACGGGGCATGACAAACTCGATACTATTTTAAAAGGTATCGATATGGCCTTAGCTGATGGACGCCCAACGGTTAAGGTGAACACAGTATTAATGCGCGAATACAGTGGCTACGATATTCAAAGCTATTTAGATTGGCTAAAAGATACTCCGGTCACCCTACGTTTCATAGAGTTAATGCAAACGGGCGATAATAAAGCCTTTTTTGATGCACAGCATGTGCAAGGCTCTCGTATAAAACAAAACTTAATTCTTGATGGCTGGTTACCCGTACTACAAGACAGGTCTGCGGGGCCTGCACAAGAGTTTTATCATCCTGACTATCAAGGCCGTATTGGGCTAATTATGCCCTACTCCAAAGATTTTTGTAGCAGTTGTAATCGCTTACGAGTGAGTTCATCAGGAAAATTACATTTGTGCCTATTCAGCGAAAACGGTTTATCTTTACGCGAACAATTACAATGTGATGATATTGAACCATTACAAGCACAAATATTGTCTTTATTAGGTGATAAAAAGGCAACTCACTTCCTACATGATAAACTTACTGGCGGCACAAAACATTTAGCCATGTTAGGTGGTTAGTATGAATAACATTGTAAACACAGCACCGATAGACACGACACTATTAAATCATGAATGCTTAGGAGTCGTACTTGCTGGTGGTTTATCTACTCGTATGGGCAATGATAAAGCCAAGTTAGTTAGAGGAAATAATTCACCGCAGTCTATGCTTGCCTTTTCTAAGCAAACACTGACTAATTCAGGTATTAATAACATTGTTGTTAGTGGTGATCATTATGATATCCCCGATCAAATAAAGCGGTGTGGACCTGTTGGAGGAATTTTCAGTGTCTTGGCCAAGTACCCAAATGCGAAGTCATTATTAATACTGCCTGTTGATTTACCTTTTATGACCGCAAAAGCCTTAACTGACTTACGTGTTAAAGGTGAATTAAGCCAAAAAGCAACATACTTCGAAGGTCATAACATCCCTCTCTACTTACCGAACAGCGCTTATGTTGAATTATTTTTATCACACACGTTTGCAGATAACTTAACAAATGAACATATACAGCTTAATAACGGAGAGGCGAAAAAAGGCCCTTCAATCAAAGCTTTGTTAAAAAACATTCCACATCAAGCAATACCGATTAATGATAAAGCTGTTTTATTTAATACAAATACGCCCGAACAATGGCAACAAGCAAAGCAGCAGCTTAACTTTTAACCAATTAATTTAAACAGATAGCGTAAAAGGATAACTTATGTCAGCACATGGCGGCACAACTTTCATTCCCTTAAATATTGCAGTATTAACTGTTTCAGATACTCGCACAGAAGACAATGATACTTCTGGTCAAGCATTAGTCGAACGACTCACAACTGCAGGCCATACACTAGTAGATAAAGCGATTGTTATTGATGATATATACCAACTGCGAGCTCAAGTTTCTAAATGGATTGCTGATGATAGTATTAACGTCATTATTTCTACCGGTGGTACTGGATTTACCGATCGAGATAATACACCTGAAGCATTAATGCCATTATTTGATAAAAATATTGAAGGTTTTGGTGAAGTATTTCGCCATGTTTCATTAGGTGAAATAGGTACATCAACAATTCAATCGCGCGCTTTAGGTGGTATGGCAAATAAAACTGTCATTTTATGTGTACCAGGTTCAACTAACGCATGTAAAACTGCCTGGGATAAGGTAATCAAAGAACAATTAGATGCTAGCCATAAGCCGTGTAACTTTGTGCCTCATTTAAATATTAGCGCTGACCAATGCGAGACACGTAACTAATGAGTAGTTCAACAACATCATCATCGCCAACACTTAGCCATCTCAATCAACAAGGTGAAGCTAATATGGTTGATGTGACCGAAAAAGCGATGACCTCACGTACCGCTACAGCGCAAGGTGTTATAAGTATGAATCGCGCGACTTTTGAATTAATTACCACCGGTAAACATAAAAAAGGCGATGTGTTTGCCGTTGCTCGTATTGCCGGTATTCAAGCAGCCAAAAAGTGTAGTGATTTAATTCCTTTATGTCATCCATTGATGCTAAGTAAAGTACAAGTTGATTTCAGTTTAGATGAAGAAAATTCACAAGTGCAGGTCACAAGCCTTTGTCGTTTAACGGGGCAAACCGGTGTTGAAATGGAAGCATTAACGGCGGTATCAGTTGCTTGTTTAACTTTATTTGATATGTGTAAAGCAGCTGATCCTGCAATGGAAATTGGCAATATTAAAGTATTAACTAAAGAAGGTGGTAAGTCAGGACATTGGCAGGCTTTATAGAAAAAATTATTCAAAGTAGCTTTTAAAATGAGATCTTATTCGTAAGTGATCATTTACTTACTTTTATAAAAAGAGAGAACATCATGATAAAAATCGTTTTTTTTGCCGCTTTACGTGAGCAGCTTAATTGCAGTGAGTTATCAATAAATAGCCAAGGATTAACTACGGTCGCCGATGTAAAAAAACAACTGGCGAGTACAGATGAGCAATGGCAACAAGTTTTTACTAACGATTCATTACTGTCTGCCGTGAATCACGACATGGTTAATGATGAACACATAGTTAACACTGGCGATGAAGTGGCTTTTTTCCCACCTGTTACCGGTGGATAACTCAACCATTTATCAATAATGACCTTATTTAGTTATATAGCAGAGCAAGTTATAAGATGACAGCAACTAATTACTCCGAAATATCAATACAAACCGAAGATTTTAGCCTAGCAGATGAAGTTGCCTTACTTGAAAAAAATAATGCGACTGATGGCGCTGTGGTGACTTTTACTGGTCGTGTCCGTAATCAAAACGAAGGTAAAAGTGTTACTAGTTTAACCCTAGAGCATTATCCAGTGATGACTGAAAAATCATTATTAGCCATTATTCATCAAGCAAAAGAGCGCTGGGACATTGGACGTGTAAAAGTAATTCATCGTATTGGAGAGCTATTTATTGGTGAGCAAATTGTGTTTGTTGGAGTAACTAGCCAACATCGCAAAGATGCATTCGCTGCCAATGAATTTATTATGGATTACTTAAAAGTACAGGCACCTTTTTGGAAAAAAGAAGCTAATAAAGATGGTGTTAAGTGGTTAGACGCTAAATCAAGTGATCAAAGTAAAGCAGCCGTTTGGTAAAGGATAACTAATCAATGAAACTGTATTCATTTACTCAATCGCTTACTAATAAAATAGTCCTAGTTATACTCAGCATTAGCATCATCCTGAGTAACCAAGCCCTGAGTGCGAATAAAGCAGAGCAAACCAATACTAATAATCACCCTCTCCGCATTGCCGTTGCTTCCAACTTTACTACCCCATTAAAAGAACTTTTAATAGATTTTCATCAACAAACCGGTATCAAGACTCAAATTATTAGTGGTGCAACTGGTGCTATGTTTATACAAATTCAGCATGGTGCGCCTTTTGATATTTTTCTCGCTGCTGATAGCATTAGACCGGCAAAACTTGAACAGCAAAATTTGATCATTGCAAAGAGCCGAAAAACATATGCATTAGGTCAATTAGCGCTATTCTCAATGAATTCAACAGCAAGTTTAGAAGATTTGCAGTATTTATCTCAAAAAGAAAACCAACGCTTTGCTATTGCAAACCCAGATACCGCTCCTTATGGCAAAGCTGCTAAAGAGACTTTAGCGCACTTAGGGCTATGGCAACCATACCAAAACAAGCTTGTTGTTGGCATCAATATCAACCAAACTTTTGCACAGATTCGTACACAAGCAGTAAGCAACGGTTTAATAGCCAATAGCCAACTGGTATTAAATAACTTAGCTGGCGCTGTTATCCCTTCAGATTATCATCAGCCAATAGAGCAGCAACTTGTCATCCTAAAAAACAGTAAAAATGTCGATAACGCAAAAAAATTAAGTGAATACCTACTGTCACCCAGTGTGCAAAAAAAGATTGTTAATTTTGGCTATGCGGCGATAGAGCAACCGTAACATGATAAATTCTGATGTGCTGGCCTTATTAACCACGTTGAAAATGGCGGCCTTAACAACCTTAATTTTACTAATTCTTGGTACCCCTCTAGCCTGGTATTTAGCTAAAATGCGCAGTCGTTTTAAAGTTATTATTGAAGCAATTGTCGCCTTACCTTTAGTGTTACCGCCAACGGTGCTCGGCTTTTATTTACTTATTGCATTTTCACCACAACATTTACCTGGGCAGCTTTGGCAACAAGCAACAGGACAACAACTCGCCTTTAGTTTTTCAGCTATTGTTATTGGCTCTGTGCTCTACTCTATGCCTTTTGTAGTGCAGCCCCTACAAAAAGCGTTTGAGCAACTAGGCGACCCTTTGCTAGAAGCTGGAGCAATGCTAGGCGCTGGCCCTATGGATAGATTTTTTAATATTGTGTTACCTATAACCAAGGCAAGTTTTATTACTGCTGCCAGTTTAGGCTTTGCTCATACCGTAGGTGAGTTTGGTGTAATACTCATGATTGGTGGTAACATTCCTGGTGAAACCAGAGTATTGTCTATTGCCCTTTTTGATCATGTTGAAGCCTTTGATTATGCTAGAGCTCATGTGCTAGCAATTAGTTTATTAATTGGCTCTATGGTGTTGTTAGCCTCAATTTATCTATTGAATAACCCAAGAAAAAAAACAATGAATAAGGCGAAGAGATGACCGATGCTTTATTAAAAACGACATACCCTTTATTTCTCGATATTCAACTTGGCTTTGAACAACATGGTTTTGAACCATTCCAACTAACGGTTCAGCAGGGACTATCACTGGAAGGTATTACCGGTATTTTTGGCCATTCTGGCTCAGGAAAATCAACTCTTTTGCGTGCTATTGCTGGTTTAGAAAAAAAAATTACCGGTTCAATTACTTTGAATAATATCGACTTAATTAATAGTGACAGCAACATATTCATCAAAGCAGAACAACGGAATATTGGCTTAGTCTTTCAGGACTCACGTTTGTTTCCACATTTAAATGTGGTCGATAATTTAAAGTTTGCAACTAAGCGTTGTAAGAATAATCGATTGAACTTTGATGAAATCATTAAGTTAACAGCGTTAGATAACCTTCGCCATAAATCTATTCATGAACTTTCTGGTGGGCAAAAACAACGAGTAGCACTTGCTCGTGCTATTCTAGCTGAACCAATATTATTATTACTTGATGAGCCACTTAGCGCTCTTGATAGAAAAGCAAAAGCGAGTTTATTAAGCTTAATGCTTAAAGTTCAAGATGAGCTTCAGTTACCCATGTTTTATGTCAGTCACTCACTTGATGAACTTCAACAAGTGTGTGATAAATTACTGGTGTTATCGCAAGGAAAGGTAATTGGTTATGATGCGATTCATACCATGATCCATCAATTAAACTATTCAGATGTAACCAGCGATGCCGATGACATTATTCATCAACAAACCAGTTTATCTTTACCAATAACAACCTTGGACAATGGTCAAGGTCTCGCAATATTAGCATTAAATGATGTTGAAAATATCTATTTACCTGCACTTGATGAGAGCTTTACCAAAGAAACACTGCGTTGCTTTATTTTAGCCAGCGATATTAGTATTTCATTAACCGAGCCCATTAATTCATCCATCGTGAACCACCTTTTTGTCAAAATATCCTCAATTGATATCATGAAAAACAAAGTGTTAATTACTGCAATATCAGTAAAAGGTAAAATAGAACAAGAGTTCTTTATTAATATCAGTACTTTTTCACAACAAAGGTTGGCACTTAATATTAATCAACAAGTATATTTACAATTTAAAGCCAGTGCTGTGCGCACTTACCTTTATTGACGTTACAATATCAAAACATAAACAAATAAATTATTCGCTTTCACTTAAAAATTTAAAGGTAACACAGTGTTAACAAGGCAAGAGCAACTTAAGTATTCACGACAAATAATGATGGATAAAATTGGTGAGCAAGGGCAAGTAGCACTGCGAAATGCCAAAGTACTCATTGTTGGTGTAGGCGGATTAGGTAATCCTGTTAGCCTCTATTTAGCTGCTGCTGGTGTTGGTACCTTATATCTTGCTGATGGTGATAATATAGAGCTGAGCAACTTACCACGCCAAATACAGTTCGACGAACAAGATATTAATCAAAACAAAGCAGATGTTGCCGCAGAGAAACTTAGTACACAATTTCCGGATAGTAATATTGAAGCCATTGATGAAATGTTAGACCAAGAATTGTGCGATTATTATGTTCCACAAGTCGATTTAGTTTTAGATTGCTCGGATAACATTCAAACACGTTATTTAATTAATCAAGCTTGTGTCACACATACTGTGCCTTTAGTAATAGGTGCCGCAACAGGGTTTGACGGTCAACAACTACTTGTTGACCCTCGAAATAAAGACAGCGCTTGCTATCATTGCTTATTTCCAGCATCAATAAAAGCACCAACGAATAATTGCCAAACACTTGGTATATTAGGCCCAGTACTTGCCATTATTGGTGGTATGCAAGCCTTACAAGCAATAAAGATATTAACAGCTGACGGCAATGAAAATAACACTCAAATTAATCAGTTAAACTTATATGATGGTTTAACAAATCAGTGGCAACAATTTAATATGAAAAAACAACAAAGCTGCAATGTGTGTGGAAATAGGTAGGTATTAAGCTATAGGTAGTATCAATATACATGTTGATGTAAATATTGACGTTAATGATTGATATCAACACGTGATGATATCAATCATTGTACAAAGTATATTCAGCATCTTAAGCATAATTAAGGCTGTTTACCTAGACTTAAGTAGAGCTATTGGCGTCAACTATCATCTGAATAAGCCCATATTTCTATCAGTTACTGCTTCACGCCATCCTCCTAGCCACTCAGATTTAGCATCAATACATTGATAAGGGCAATGCTCCTTTGACTTACCACTTAAACCCGCTTGGTAACCATTTGAATGCGCTCTTCCTAACCGATCTCTTTTCTGTCTTTTCATTATTTAACACCTCGTAAAAAGTATCTTTTAAATTGTCACTGAAAAAGCAGTGATGACAAGTCGAGTTTACTACTCATTGTTACTATCTATCATAAACAAGGTTTCATCTATCATGATATTCATCAATAATGCTTAGTTAGCTCATTAATAAAAACCTTATTTAAAGTGCTCGATAAATAACCAATCGACAATTAATTTAAAAGGATTTTTAGAATGCTTGCAAGTATGAAAAACATAAAAAATGTAAATAGAAATGACATAAAAGATCATGAAAATAAATAATCTTTCAATCACGTTACTTCTATCAACTAAAACAATTCTTTAGCGCATTAGTTTACTTTTTACATAGAAGCAGGTGATATAAGAATAAACTGTTTATATGAATTTAGTTTAAAAAAAAGGGGCAATAATGCCCCTAAAATAATACCTAACTTTTTTGGATTAGTTAACTAACTTCAGTTCAAATGCCTGAGTTAACATCAACTAACAACCAACATGATATTAATACTTCGCAGCTTCACCTTCTGCTGGTAATGTTTGCTGAATAAATTGACGAACATCTTGGTTTGATTGCTTTAAATCTTCATGACGAAGGTACATCATGTGACCACTTCTATAACCTTTAAACGATAAACGATCACGCATTTGTCCGCTAGGATCTAATTGCCACATAGTATACTTTGCATCGAAGTAATTAGTTGCGCCATCAAAGTAACCTGATTGAATCATCACATTTAAATACGGGTTTTGTGCCATGGCTAAACGTAAATTTTCACCCGTATTGTTATTACTACGATCCCATGGATGTACATTACCAAACATATTATATTTAACATCTGTTTTGTAATTTAGCTCTTCACGTAAATAATAATTAATCGCTGGCGTAAAGCTATGCAACCACGATGTTAACTCTGCGTTATAATCTGGACGAGAGCCGGCAACTTTTTTATCAATTCCTAAATAACGTGAATCTAAACGACCAATCGTTTGCTTTCTATCGCGCAATAACTCTTTCCAAAAAAAGTTATTATTTACATCTAAATTATTTGCTATTATCGCATCAACAGACAAACCTGAGTACATAGACACCCATTTTGCGATCTTGCGTTTTTCATCACTTGAAATAAAACCACCCTTTGCTAACGCTGGCATATATTCATTTATCGTAAATTGCTCTACTTCAGGTAATAATTCATCTAAGTCTTTGGCTTGATATTGTGCTGGTAAAGCATTGTGATACCAAGCTGCAGCTGCAAAATAAGGTAAACGATTAGCTGATTTCACCGGGCCTTCACGTTTAATACCAATATCTGTTGGTGAGACTAAAATAACACCATTCACATACATCCATTGCTGTTGTTGAAGTGCTAAAGCCAAACCAGAAACTCTCGTCGTACCATAGCTTTCGCCAATTAAATATTTTGGAGAACGCCAGCGATTATTACGAGTAACAAAAGTATTAACCCACTCAGCTAAATATTTAACATCAGCATTAACGCCAAAAAACATGGCTTTTTGTTCTTCTTTACTCGGCATTTTACCGTCTTTATCAGGTAGAACTCTTGAATAACCAGTATTCACTGGGTTGACAAAAACAATATCAGCTACATCTAAAATAGAATAAGGATTAGTTTTAACGCCATAAGGTTGCAGTGGGTAACCTTCATCATCGACATTCAGTACTTTGGGACCAGTATAAGCAACATGCATCCACACGGAAGCTGAACCTGGGCCACCATTAAATGAGATTAATAACGGACGTTTGCTATTATTTTTAATATCGGTGCGTTGATAGTAAGTATAAAAAAGGCTTGCAGTAGGATTACCCTCTTCATCCCATACTGGTTGAGTACCAGTAGTTGCACTATATTTGATTTTTTGACCATTTATCTTAGTGCTATGTTGCGTTATTTGGTGTTCATCAATAACTAGCTTTCGGTCGTTATTTGCAAAAGTTGTTGGTGAAAGTGATACACCAACTAAGAAAACGATAGAAGTAAGTGTTGTGAATAATTTCATTTCATATCTCAGTAATAAATTTGTTAATAAACTACCATAAAGCTCATTACCTATCAGTTAATTAAGTTAAACCTACACAATAATGAGATTAAATTCTTAATATTAAACAATAAGATTGATACGAATAATTAATATTAAAAGCAATTATGACATTTTAAACGTATCGATAGAACTTTCTAATTTTTCAGCTAATTCAGCAACTTGGTTACCATAAGTTAAGGTTGACATTGACTTATCACTACTTTGTCGGCTTAAGCCCAACACTTCTTGAATACTATGGCTTATGTTATTACTTAACGCATTTTGTTGAGTCGCTGATTGGGAAATATCCCCACTCATTTCATGTATGTTCTTTATTGCCTCGGTAATTAATAACAATGTTTGTAATAGCTCATTAGTATAACTTTGACAGTTATTCGCCTCATCTTTGCCTTGGCTAATGTCTGATGCTGCTTTTTCAGTTTGATGTTGTAAGGATTCAATCATACTTTGAATTTCTGTAGCTGATGCTTGAGTTCTACTTGCAAGTAAGCGCACTTCGTCGGCAACAACGGCAAAACCTCGACCTGCGTTTCCTGCTCTAGCCGCTTCAATAGCAGCATTTAATGCTAATAAGTTTGTTTGATCAGAAATGCTATGAATAGTATCTAAAATACTACTAATATTAGCGGACTCTTGTTGTAAGACCGACATAACATCAGTAGTGCGATCCAACATAAGTGCTAAATTTTGCATTCGTTCATTGGTTGTCTTTGCGGTTTTCTCTAACGCATTACTCTGTTGCAATGCATTGGTCATATCTTTTTCTGCATTATTTGCTTTTGATAAGATGTGATCTGCACTTTGCCCTAACTCAGATGTTTGTACTGCGACCTGCTCTATCGTTTGCTTTTGAATGGCTAAAGAGTCTGTTACTTCCTCTATGCGTTGGTTCGATTGTTCTGCCGCATCATTTAATACATGAGTATTTTCGGAAATATTACCAATGAGTTTGCGCAAATCGGCAACGACAATATTCACATTTTTAGACAGTTCACCAAATTCATCATCAGAAGCAACGGTTAATTCTCTAGATAAGTCTCCTTTAGCAATTTGAGACAACACGATATTGATTTTCTTTAACGGTGAAATCATCGATCTAATAGTTGTCACAGCAACAACAATACCTGCAATAAATAACACCACAAAAATGGTGATAGTTTCGAGGTTTCCTTGATCAACATTATCCACAATCCCCATTTGTAACTGTGTTAAGTTTTTATCTACAGTTTGTAAGAATATATCTATCGCATTAATAGAATTATTAATATGTAATTCTGAATTATTAAAAGCATGATTTAACGCATTTTTTTCTTGCAGTTGTATTCTTTTTAACTCAAATAGATTGTCTTTACCTTTAAGCATTTTTTTAGATTTTTCAAACTCGTCAATAAAGGTTTCAATAACACCATTGGTATTATATGTTTTACCTAAGTCTATTAAGAATTTGGAATATTGTTCAATATTACTTATCGCAAAATCAATTGCCTCTTGAGACTCCTCAACTTCTTCGAGCGTATTAATTGATAAAATAGTTTTAGTTGCATCGGTTAGGTTAAAAACAAAGCCCTCAACCTGGCTGGCTGAGCCAGAAATTCTATCGATTTTTTCTTGGTTATCAGGGTCATCTAAGTAAGTTAAATCGCCCAATACAGCGCCAGCTTCATAAAGAACATCATCAAGTTTTTTTTGCTGCTCAATAAAGTACTCCGTTTCCTGTATAACAGATAATTTATGGGTAAACATTGCAGAAACAGCATTAGAGTACTGCTCATAAGCGCTATTAAAGCGATCTAATCGATCGATATTAGGAAACATATAAAGCATTTCTTCAATTGCTTTTTTCTGCTCAATAAGCAAAAGCCCCTGTTCTGCAAATGCTTTTTTTAATTGCTCTATTTTATTAATAGTCGTTAAGGTTGGAATAAAAGAGGACGATTTTGCTTGCTTTAATAACTGCTTTTGTACTGTATTAGCAGACTTCTGTATAGGTAAAGCAAAGTCATCTACCTTGGCTGATGCTTGTTTAATATTACTTAAAATACCAATAGAACTAATACTAGAAAAAAACAATAACAATAGTATTACAACAAAACCAATAACAACTTTATGGGCGATTTTTAAACTGTTCAATTTAAAATACATACTTATTAACTCCATTATAAGTCATAAAAGAAACATCCGACCAGTTACTATACGCGTAAATATTGTACTATCAAATAAAATATGGTGAAAATAAACACAATAAATAATTTCAGCCATCACTCCACGTAAAATATAATAAAAAGTAGCTAACTAAAGCTTCATTCGTCATTAATACATAAGTATAGACAAAGCTTTGTTAAAACATAAAACCGGATAAATGGATGAGTATTTATCCTAGCAACAACACATATTTGATAAAACGATTAAAAGACTAACGACTGAATAGATCTTAACGATTAAACGTATTTGCCATAATAGAGCTATACTTTCTACATGTAGGTAAAAATACGTATATATAGCAGCTAAGTAATACAGTGTTATGAATTTATATTCCTTTGAAATATCGTGAATATAAAGGAGAAAACTATCAAATTAATTAACCCAATAAAGTTATTTACTTTCCTATTATTTTGCTTTATCCCAAGTGTCGTGGCAGTTGATACTATAAAATTGCTCAAGCCATTATTAGTAGATGATAAAAGATCCAAGCATAAAAACGAGGTGATTATTCGCGCTCTTCAAATAACAGCTGAAGAATTTGGCCCTTTTATATTTGAGCCGATTGAAATGAGTATGACGCCTAAAAGAGCCTTTATATCGCTTAAAAGAAACCAAAATATTAATGCTTATATAGGACCAAGTGATGAAGCATGGGGTAACGAAGTAATCACGATTAAAATTCCTATTAGGCAAGGCCTACTTAACTACCGATTATTACTCGTTCATCAGTCACAGCTTGCTCTTTTTAGCAAAGTTAAGAACCTCGACGACTTAAGTCAACTTAATGCTGGGCTTCAGCACCATTGGGCAACAACAAAGGTATTTAAAAGTCATGGATTAAAAGTAACAACAACACATAATTTTGAAGGTTTATTTCAAATGTTAAAACGCTCTCGATTTGATTATATTCCTAGAGCGATCTACGAAGCTTATGATGAACTTGAAAGCCGCCAGCCCGATTTAAAGAATATTGTTGTAGAGCCAACTCTAGCGCTATACCTCCCAATGGCCACTCATATTTATATATCACCACAAGAGCCTCGTATTGCTCGACGCCTAGAAATAGGATTACGTAAGTTAATAGCTAATGGAGAAATTAAAACAATATTAGATAAATATTACGCCGAAGATATTAGTCGCGCTAATTTGAAAAATCGCAGAATTATTAAAATAAGTAATCCAACCTACCGCGGTAACAATATTGAAAATAATCAATAGCATAGTGTTAGCGTATATTCATTGCTGTATTGTTCTAAAGGTTAAATTAATTCTTGGTTCGTGCACTTTTTTAGTTGGTGGTAACCGGTGTAACCAATGCTTTTGAGTTTCATCTTTCATTACTAATAAACTAGCTGGCTTTAACTGTAATGAGACGACTTCTTTATTATGTTTATGCTTAAAAGAAAACTTCCGTTCGGCACCAAAACTTAACGAAGCAATTGCGCCATTATCTTTAAGATCTTGCTCTCCATCACTATGCCAAGCCATTCCTTCAGCACCGCTATGATATAAATTAAGTAAACAAGTATTATAAGTTTCATTTGTTTTTTGCTCGACAACTCCTTTTAGGTAATAAAGGTTATCTGTCCAAGGTAACGAATATTTAGTTGTATTTGAGTAGGTATAACTAAAAGGCTCTTTTTGACCTGAATTACCGTACCAAGCCACTTTTCGCTTAGTTTCGATTAATTTTCCAAGAATAATAGCTTGATCGCAGCGCCAGTCGACTTCACTCAATAAGTGTTCAAAATAAAAGTCAGCCTCTGCTTGCGTCATTATTTCGCCGTAGAAATTAACCACACCATCTTGAGGCAGAATATTGATAGGCTCTGCTAAAAATGATTCAAATAAATTCATAATACCCTGACAATTTAACTGTATTAATATACAGTACCATGATATTTGCGTATCATCAAAATTTTTTATTACTAGCCAATGAAATAAATACAGTAGTAACAAGTTAAATTATCAATCACTAGACTCTGCTAGATATTAATATATAAATTAATGAGGAGTCATTTAAATAAAATAATAAGATAACTTCCTTCAATAAACCTTCGCCAAGTTAAAGATTTCTCCATGACTCTTTTTTTCGTTGATAATATCTTTATAATGAATTGGATAAAACAGAATCCCCTTCAAACCTAATAACAATAACAGCAAACAATGGCATAAAATAATGGCAATTGAATACAAAACTCGTACCCAACTCGTTGTAGAAGTTTTACGCGAAAAAATACTTAGTGGGGAAATAATTGCTGGCCAACCACTGCGTCAAGCCGCTTTAGCAGACGAATTAAACGTTAGCCGCATCCCTGTTAGAGAAGCATTATTACAGCTTGAAGCTGAAGGTTTAGTCTCATTTGAGCCTCATAAAGGTGCAAGTGCTACTAGCTTGAACCTTGATCAAGTCGATGAATTATTCGAATTAAGAGCAATGATTGAAGGCGACTTACTTGCTGCCTCTTTAGTGGATATCACGGATGAAGCTTTAATAGAGGCCAATGAGTTATTAATTAAATTGGATAGCGCTTTAGGTAAAGAAAATGCTGCAAATACCTGGAGTGAGTTAAATTCAAGTTTTCATAATTGTTTGTATTCCGGCGCTAAACGACCGCAAACTTCTGATTTAGTTAACATTCTAAATAAAAATGCAGATCGATATATACGCATGCACTTGCTGTGGGCTGGTGGTATATCTAAAGCAGGTCCTGAACACGCTGAATTATTAGCTTTTTGTCAGGCACGCGATATAGACAAGGCTGTCGCAAAATTAAAACAACATATTCTAAGCTCTAGAGATGAAATTAAAGCATTTTTAGTGCAACGAGAGTCTGGAAAGTTTTAGTGAGTTTAATAAAGCAAGTAAGCCTTCGCTAAAGCTGAAGGTTTACTTGTTGAATATTAGTGCTCATTGTTCTTTGCTAAGAAAAGTTATTTAAAATAATAGCAATTAGATATTATTTTCAACCATAGTTTTTATTTTATGCGCCTTCTCAAAGTGATCTAACTGATGTGTTTGAATCCACCAAGTTGCCGCTTCCATTAAAAGTGCTGGATTATCATTTTTATTAGCAAAAAAAGCATAAAATGATAACCCAACATTATCACCTTTACTGGCGATTTTTTTATCGCAAATATCTATTATTTTTTTTCTTAATACTGCTCTCATCATTTATTATTCTTTGTTAGAATGGATTTAGCATTATAAATAGAATAAGACAATGCGAGCAACAAACAAATACTGGCGGGAACAATAAGCGCATAAAAGTGGAAAAAACTAAAAAGATAAGCGCCACAACAGCCACCAACAATAAATCCAAGAATGATTAATAAAAACAATAACCCCTTTCTCTTATCAAAATATTCTCCTCTTAACTTAGAGCCGATCATGATGCCTAAATCGGTAAATATACCAGTAACATGGGTTGTTCTGATCACAGCACCACTATAGGTCGTTGCTAACGCATTCTGTAATCCACAAGCTGCAGAAGCTAAATAGTGACCGAGAGAGTAATTGTCTGATAAAAAATAAATAGAGCTAAACAAAAAAGTAGATTCTAACAGCAGCAAGCCACTGTAATTACGCCCCAACTTTAACGAGCCGCTGCGTATAAAGTATCCGGAAATAACAGAGCCTAAAAGAAAGCTCAGTAATACTAACGCTAAATGGCTAACATCAGCGAAATCTGAATTAATCATGCCAGTACCAAAAAGTGTCGCGGTACCTGACAAATGAGAAACTGATTGGTGCTTAAAGCCTAACAACCCAATTGAGTTAACAAGCCCTGCAACCAGTGCAAGTATAAATGAACCATATTCTACCCAACGAGGTAATTTCGAAATCACGTTAATCCTTTTGGCTGTTAGTCCTGTCAATAAAGTAGTAAGTTACAATGGGAAGGTGGTCTTGCCAGATCGTTATCAATAGTAAGAGTTTATACAAATTAGGTTATCAACGATTTTGCAAATTTAGCGCAACATCCTTTTTACACCTATCAACTATTGCTAATTTTTCCTCGTCAGATTTCCTCATCCAATTTGTAATTTCCAACTTGGATCTACAACAACCTATGCACATATCATTTTCATCTAAGCCACATTGGCCTACACAAGGGGATATAATATTTGTCTTATTTTCCATAATCATATTGATAATACTTAACGATTAAAAAGCCGCGGATAGTACCAATCTAACTTTCTTAGTCACCATAAGCATTAGACTTTACCATTAAGTGTCAGGCACCTGTATTTATTTGGTGTATGGTAACATTTCGCTTAATTTATTTTTGGCTAAAATTTTAATACACCAACACTATTTAGCCAATTATATGCTTGCTCCATATTGTCACAAAATTTTGTTTCAACATTAGTTAATACCGTATGGCTCTCTTCCATCAACATTTGTTGAAGAGACATACTACAAATAACCGCTTCATATTTTTGATTATTAATATTTCCCCATTCATTTAATTTATTAATTTCATCCCACATATCTGGCGTAGACAACTCCCATTGGCTTAAGTCAACTAAACACGCCCAAGGTTTGTCTTTTATGCCTTCAACATGTTCTTTGTATTCTCGACAAAGCCTTATCACTGTTTCAACATTCCAAGCATCAAAGCATTTAATAATTAATGTTTGATCAATTACTTCTATTTTAAAAGAACCATGTTCTTGCATTAGTACTCCTTAAAACGCATAAGTCCCCATTTAATAAACTACAGATTGAAAAACTAACTACCTGTCAATTTTCTGTATTTGCTTATTTATACTTCTTTTATACTTATCTAAGAACTAAACATTGTTGTGCTGTAATACGATTAACTTCGGAAAATGGATGTTAATAACAATTATGTAAATATTATCAAGTACATAATATTTACATAATTAGAGGTTTTACTCAAACTTGGATTCAAATAATAAGTGCATCACTTGAATAGGCCGAAAAATTGGTCAGCTGAGTATATGCTAATCGCTTTTTCTCCGGCAAGAAATGCACCAATGAAAACATATAAATAAATAACTGACCGATGAAGAACGATGCCAGATTTATGCCTTAAATAAAAGTGTTATAAGTCAAAATCAAATTGCAGCGCTACTCAGTGTTAGTCAATCAACGATTAATAGCGAGCTATCTCGAAATACCGGACTACACGGTCACCATACTAAACAAACCCTCAAGATAGTGAAATATAATACAATTGATTCATCGTAAAAACCCAAAACACACCCCTCAAGAAAAATATTATATTAAGCAAACCTAAAAGCTAGTGTAACAGCGTAGAATTGATACATCGAAGTACTCAAGATGACACCCCAAGTAATTGAATTTATCAATCTAAAACTCCAGATCAATTAATGACTAAGTACATGGTAGCTATAGCTGCTTAATCGTTATACACTTCGAGATTGAATCTGCCAAACCCAAAAAAATAATCTTTAGTTAACTATTTTTAAACCTTGTTTATAATACCGATGCTAATGAAAAAATCTAAAAATTAGCAACTGAATATATGCAGCAATAACTAAAGGCAATTATTAATGTTATCCACTTTTTTTAAAACAAAACCCGTTATTGATGAAACAAGCAAAGCATGGATTTTTGATACCTTTGCTTGGTGTATTACTGAACTCGATGGTGAGTTTTTTACAAATGACAGTAAATTAGTATTGCCGAACAATACCTTCTATCCCGGTAGTTCAAGCAGCGTAGAAGAAATGGCTAATACGATTTTTTCAAATACGATGAAGTATGCTGGAATGACCGCTTGGCCAATAAAACTGGTGTCTGCTGAGCGCTTTATTCAAAAACCCATGCCACAACTATTATTTGCTTCAAGACTTCGTGGTGAAAACTGTCACATTAGCTGTAAAGTAAGCAGCATAAATGACACAACACCAACTATCGACATTGCTTTTCATGCTAGCCAACTTAATCAACCTCAAGATTTAATTGCTTATTTAGTACAAATACAAGCAAGTATTTTGGTGCATCAACATAATGCTACTCATTATGACGCTAACAACTCAACAAACACCTATGCCCCTGGCGGTAAAGAAGTATTGCCACAAACCATTGACTTAGTGGCTTGTTTTATGGGGTTTGGTGTTATTTTTGCTAATACAGCTTATCAGTTTAAAGGGGGTTGCGGCTCATGTAACAACCGTAACCTAAACCGACAATCAGCACTACCCGAGTTAGAAACCGTTTACGCATTAGCGCTATTTTGTGTAATAAAGGGCATTGAAGTTAAGCAGGTAAAAAAAGAACTAAAATCTCACCTATATAAACATTTTCGACAAGCTCACAAAGAAATATCACTGTATTTACAACAAACAGATAATGCTGAACATAAGCAGCTACTGCTAGCCCACGATAAAAGATAAATACGTATTAATGAAAGTTTTTACTACTCATTATCGCTTCCACAATACGTTGATTAATGCTCCTACCATGATTAATCCCCCACCAACAATGGTGGTCGTCATAGGTATTTCACTAAAGTACGCCCAACCTATAAATACTGAAAACAGTACTTGTACGTAAGAATAAGCTGTTGCTTTATTAGCATCAGCACAGTGTAATGCTTTTGTTAGTCCTACTTGACCTACTTGGGTGAATATTCCCACTAAAATCAATAATATTGTTGCTGTTAAGCTAGGTATCACAAAATCACTACCCAGCATAAGCATCGACACAGGAAAAGCGACGAGAGGAAAGTAGAATATGATTACTGAACTATCCTCAGTTACCGTTAATTTTTTAACCAAAATATAAGCAACGGCACTCCCAAAAGCCCCCAAAACACCGGCACTAATGCTTAACCATGAGTATTGTATGCGAGGGTTTAAGAGTAAGTTAGGTTGCGCTAAACTTTCCTGAACTAAACTTTCCTGAGCTAAGTTGGGATAAATGATGATCAACAAACCAAGTAAGCTGATTAAAATACAAGCGACAGTTGAGCGTTGTATCGTTTCTTTTAAAAACCATAACGCCAAAATAGCGGTAAAGACAGGATGTAAGTATTGTAATAACGTTGCTTCGGCTAACGGTAAAGTAGTTACCGCATAATACACAAACATCAAAGCGAAAGTACCAACGGTACCTCGAGCAATTAACAACGGCTTATTATTACCCCACAGCGGAATATTTTTGCGTTTAACATCAACATAGCTAATCACTGCTGAAACAGCTGCCCTTGCAGCGACAATTTCAAAAACAGGAATACCTAAAGTGCTAACCTCTTTGACACAAGCTGCCATTAAGGAAAAACCTAATGCTGATAGCAACATAAACCAAACACTCATTGGCACTGAATTTTTTAGGGTGATAAACATTAATTGTTGTACTCAGGTAAATAAAATAGAAAGATAACCAACTGTTCATTTTTCTAAACAACATATAGCTTAGAAAGCTCCCAATTGTGATAATTTATCTCGTATTGCTTGATAACGTTGTTGCTCACAAGAAGCAAAACCTGATAACTGTCTAACTTTATTACGTCCAAAAATAGGTACACTCATACCGGCAAAAAAGCGACAGTAACTTTCTAACGTTAATGGCACCGTAATTTTGTTTGCTAAATGACTTTTCAATGCCACAGCATCTGCCATTAACACTTCATCACTTGGCCATTGCGCCTGTACTGAATGTTCAAGTTGAGCGACATTTCCTGCACATACGCTGCAATGCCCACAGCTTACGGGTGCTTTTTTATCATCAAAATAACAACTTAAATTATAGCTTAAGCACTTATCAAGTTGAAAAAATCGTACAAGAGCAGCAATACGCTGAATTTCTTTTTGCTCTTTATCGAGAAAATAATTATACAGGTTTGTTGCTAACTTAGGATCATTAAGTTCATGACTATTAACCTTAAAAACCTCTGTCATTCGTGAGGTTTCTAATACAATTAATTGTTGCTCTTGTAAGTACTCTAACGCCGCAACAACACGATTTCGATCAATTGATTGGTCTTGCAATAAGGTATCAAAGTTTAAACTGCCCCACACTTTTTTAAACGCTGTGGCTTTAAATACTGTTGATAAAAAATGACGTCTTTGTTCATTAAAACCCGATAATATCTGCTCTAGGGGCTGTAAAAGCTTAATTTTGAAATCTGCAAAATAGGCATACATAGGCTCAATGACACCAGCAATTTCCAACTGAACCAATAACGTTTTTAACGGTAATTGTTTAATATTACTGGTATTAGACAGTGGTAGTAATTGTAATTCCCACTTACTTTCATATTGGGTACTTTGAGTCTCAACTTTAATATTATCAATAATAGACTCGATACCACCAAGCTCAGGCGTATCACCATAAACAAAATTTTCTACAGTATTTAAACCATCTAAATTTGCCAAAGTCACACAGTGTGACAGCTCACCATCACGCCCTGCTCGACCTATTTCTTGAGAGTAATTCTCAATTGATTTAGGTAAATCGTAATGAAAGACAAAACGAATATCACTTTTATCAATTCCCATACCAAAGGCAATAGTCGCAACAATAACCTGTATATTTCCCGCCATAAAATCAGCTTGTATTTGGCTACGATTTTCGCTGTCAAACCCCGCATGATAAGCGCAAGCGTTAATACCTGATTGCTGTAAATAAGCCGCAACCTGTTCAGCAGAGTGTTGTAACGTAACGTACACAATACCGCTATTTTGACCACCATTAGAGTATTGTTGTATTTGCTCCACTAAGACTTTATTTTTATTAGCGCTACTAACCGGCAATACCACTAAATTGAGGTTATGACGATAAAAACCAGTTTGTACAATATGATGCTCATTAATGGCAAATTTATCAGCCATATCTAACTTTACTTTTTTTGTCGCTGTTGCGGTTAACAATAATGTTAATGGAATATTCAATTCTTTACGGTAACCAGGTAATTTTAAATAATCTGGTCTAAAGTTATGACCCCACTCTGAAATACAATGCGCTTCATCTACCACTAACATTGAAACCGGTACCGATTGAATAAACTGCCTAAAACGCTCATTCTTAAAACGCTCGACTGACACCATTAATATTTTAATTTCACCATTACGCACCGCAGCCATAACGTCTTGTGTTTGACTACCTTTTAACGTTGAATCAATACTTGCTGCCGTAATACCTTTACTCGCTAAAAAGGCTAACTGGTCTTTCATCAAGGCTAACAATGGCGACACAACAAGCGTTAAATTAGGCAGGTGCAATGCGGTTAATTGATAACACAAACTTTTACCTGAGCCGGTAGGAAATATTGATAACGTTGACTGCCCAGCTAACAATTGTTCAATTGTTTGCTTTTGACCTAAACGAAACTGCTCAAAACCAAATATTGTTTTAAGTGTTTCTAGCGATGAATTTTGATTAATTCCGTTCATGATTAACATTCCAATATAAATAATTTACTAAAAAAATTATAGCCCTATCATTATTTTTAACGTTAAAAACATAAAGCACTAAGTATTTAACCAGTATGACATAAAGCGTACTTTGACTGTATTACTTTAACAAGCGCCTTTACCAACCAGCAGTGCTAAAATAATTGATCTCTCGCCATATTAATTTGATTAAATTTAACAAAACCCCTTACTGTTTAATCGTAAATATAAGCCAATCTATCGATAATTCATTGCATTCATCATTAAAACATAGGCAAACTGATTAAAATAATTTCTAATAAAAGAGCCATCAAATGCTATTAAAAAAATCTTTGCTCGTTATTGCTATATCGAGTGCCTTATTAAGTGCTTGTTCACAACCACTAACAAATAACGCAAGCACTTCAGTTGAACAAAACAGTGCTAATGTAGTCATATCCGAATCAGAAAAAGCCAACCAACTATTTGATAGTATTTTCAAGGCAAGCATTGACCGTAACCCAGTTATGCAGACATATCTTGGTATTAAAAAAGATTACGATAAATGGAATGACCTATCTGAAGAAAACAGCGCAATCGAGTTAGCTTTTGATAAAGCAGACTTAGAAAAAATTAAAACGATTGATACCGATAAATTAGATCCTCAAACGTTGATCAGCTATCACCTTTACGTTCAGAAATTAGAAAACAGCATCAATGATTACCAATGGCGCTTTCATAATTATCCTGTTAATCAAATGTTTGGCACTCACTCACAAATTCCTGCGTTTTTAATTAACCAACATTCAATTAGTAATGTAAAAGAAGCACAAGATTATATAGCCCGTGTAAAAGGCGCTAAAAAGTTAATAATACAGCTTGTTACCCAACTTAAATTAAGAGAAGACAAAGGAATAATTGCCCCTAAATTTGTTTTTGAACATGTCATTCGTGATGCTAATAATATATTAATAGGTGCACCATTTTCTGACGGTAAAGACAGTACGCTTTTAGCCGATTTCACTAGCAAAATTAACAAACTAGCAATTACTGATGCAGAAAAAAACTCATTATTAACTGACATTAAATCCGCATTGAACAACGAATTAAAATATGGCTATGAACAATTAATTAGTTACTTAACGGAATTAGAAAAGAAAGCCGATGATCGTGACGGTGCTTGGAAGTTTCCAAATGGTGAAGATTTTTATAATAATGCTTTAAAACGCACAACTACTACAGATCTCACTTCTGAAGAAATTCATCAAATAGGGCTAAATGAGGTGGATCGAATCCATAATGAAATGCGTTTGATTATGGAAAAGGTTGGCTTTGAAGGTGATTTGGCCGAATTTTTTGATTTTATGAGAAACAGCAAGCAATTTTATTACGCTGGAGACGAAGCAGGACGTCAGCAATATTTAGATGAGGCAGTTGCTTTAATTGACGATATGAAAGGCCGCCTAGACAGCTTGTTTTTAAGTAAACCTAAAGCGGAATTAAAAGTTAAAGCCGTTGAAGCCTTTAGAGAAAAGTCTGCGGGTAAAGCATTTTATCAACAACCCGCACCTGATGGATCTCGCCCAGGTGTTTATTATGCAAACCTTTACGACATGGAAGCTATGCCAACCTATCAAATGGCGGCTTTAGCGTACCATGAAGGTATTCCTGGACATCATATGCAAATCGCGATCAAACAAGAATTAACTGGCATTCCTATGTTCAGAAAGTTTGGACGCTATACTGCTCATACCGAAGGCTGGGGATTATATTCAGAAATGATCCCTAAAGAAATTGGCTTATACCAAGACCCATACTCTGACTTTGGTCGTTTAGCTATGGAACTATGGCGTGCATGTAGATTAGTGGTTGATACGGGTATTCACACAAAGAAATGGACCAGAGATGAAGGCATTGCATATTATGTAACTAATACGCCTAACGCTAAATCTGACGCAGTTAAAATGGTTGAACGACATGTTGTTATGCCATCCCAAGCAACAGCTTATAAAATTGGTATGTTAAAGATATTAACCTTACGTGAAGGTGCTAAAAAAGCCTTAGGCGACAAATTTGATATAAGAGAATATCACGAGGTAATTTTACGTAATGGGCCAGTACCATTAAACGTACTTACTCAACTCGTTAATGAATATATTGAAGAGAAAAAGGCTTAATCTCGACTGACTTGATAAGTCACTAAACAGAACCATCTAAAACCGCATTTTTAAATGCGGTTTTTTATTGTCTTTTTAGCTATTAAATTTCTACAATATAGAAAGAAAAGTTTTTATATTTCAGCAGCGACCACTGAAATTTCCACCAATAAAGCGTCACGAGCCATTTTAGCCGCAACACATGCACGCGCTGGTGCATAACCTTCTGGAACCCAAGCATCCCAAACAGCATTCATCTCAGCAAAGTAGCTCATATCTTTAACATAAATAGTGGCTGATAAAATGTGCTTTCTATCACTGCCTGCTTGCAACAATAATTCATCAACCTTAGCTAACATGGTTTGCGTTTGTTCAGTAATATTCTTACTGGCATCAGCAGCAACTTGGCCACATAAATAAATCGTACCGTTATGTTTAACAATACGACTCATACGCTGTTTTGTTTCTAACCTTTCAATTGACAAAATTACTCCTCCAACATATCAATAAATTTTTGCGATTGTTCTATCGCAGCATTCATATCTTTAATTAGCACAGCAACATCTTTTTGAATTGACACTATTTCACCTTGTAATGCACCAACTGCTTTTGCATTTAAATTATGTTTTAAAAATAGGCTATTGTCCTTTAAGGCAGACAAAACTGGTGCCATTTTACTTTCTGCTTTATGCATCGATTTAATCAATGTTTTATAACGTCTTTGTGTATCCTTTAGTTTTGATGCACTTTGTCTTTTAAGGTTAGCACTTGAAATTTCTTCTATTTCATCTTGCCACTCTTCAAATAAGGCTTCAGAAACATCTTCTATTTTAGCAATACGTAAGCTAACAAGATCAGCAGCCTCTTTCGAATCTTCATACTGTTCTTGAATTTCGTTGTATTGCTCTTCAAGATCGCCACCATCAAAATTAATTAGCGCCGTCATTTCAGCCAATGCTGACTTAAACTGTTCTTGTGCTTCTTGTTGTGATTCTTTGGCTTCTCCAACACGATCAACCATGATATCACGCTTGTGAATACCAACTTTTTCCATGGCAGAGTAATAAGCAGTTGAACACGATGCTAATGCCAATACACTAACAATAATGCATAACTTTTGACTAAACTTAATCATAAATTTCCCTAAAGTGATTTTGACCACTTAATCTGAGCGAATATTATGTTAATGGTATATTGATTAGCGTATTCGAGCAAAATAAATATTCAACATTACCTCTAAATTTTTACAAATTATTAACAAAAAACATCTTGCCTTGTCGTCAATCTTAATTGGCTAGCTATCGATAAATAACAAAGAGAGTCATAAATAAAGACGAGCATAACTTAATCCCCTAAACCTCAAAATAAAGTAATAAAACTACAAAATATAATAATACGATCATTAAAATGATAAAAGCTTGCATTAAAACACTAAATAACGTAATAATATTACATAACGTTAAATAAAGAGAGATTATGATAATGAAAAATCAAAACACTTTACAAGATACACAATCAGTAGAAGCAACAACTTTTGATTATGATAATAGCGATTTACCTCGTGATTTTGACATAAGAATTGAAGTAGCCGAACAACGTGAAGTTTTAGAAAACCTATAATATTGACGACTTACATTCTAATATTTATGTGAAAATGCCATAAATATTAGAATGGTGTCACTGATATAAAAATAAAGGTGCTGTGTAATATAAGTACCTAATCAAGTATACACTGATATTATAAAATGGCAGTAGGTCATGTTTACTAATACCTTATTGCAGATATAGTTAACAGTAAAAGTCTCTACATAATACGCCTGAAGTAAATCGACTTTGATACACTTATGACTTATGAACAGCAAGCATAACGAAACTAGTTTTTAAAATAATCCCAAGCTATTTTACTAATATCTGCAATTATTTTTTTATTAACCTCGCTTGTTTCTGTCGAGTTACTGACTAAAATCCCGATATAAAAATGTCGACCATCAGGCAAAAAAACTATGCCAATATCATTATCGGCCCCCGTTAATCCCAATTTATTGCTACCAGAGCTACCGGTTTTATGCGCAACAATCGTACCTTTAGGTAATGAACCTTTAATTTTATCTTTACCGGTAGCTGAGCTTTTCATGGTATCCCATAAGAATTGATGACTGCCTTGAGAAAGTAAATTATCTTTATTCTCATAAAATAACTTTAATAAAGTAATAGCTGCATTAGCCGTTGTCCAATTCTCATACATTCGGTTCCAAACTAATTGCTGTGTTATTTCATCATATTCAATAGCAACATCCATTATGCCTTGCTGATGTATATACGCTTCCACAACCTTCGTACCACCAACCATATTAAATAATATATCGCAGCCTACGTTGTCACTATAAGCGACTGTATATTTTAATACTTCAGCTAAGGATAAATTAGTACCATTGGGATATTTTTTACGAATCGGGCTCCATAAATTATTATCTAAATCTTTTTGGCTAATACTTACTCTATCCGATAGGCTTAAGTTTTTTTTATCCACTTGATCTAACACTGCTAAAGCAAGGTGATATTTGAAAACACTCTGCATTGGTAGCTTCTTATTACCATTTATTGAAATATATTCACTGCCATCCCCTGCCAAAATCGACACACCAACTGTTGCATTTTTAGCTGCTAGTAATGAATTTATTTGATGTTTCAAAGACTCACTTTGTTTGCTATATGAGTGAAACGAACATAAAAAAACGATAATGAGTAATAGTAGTTTATAATTCATAGGTTATCTTACGTGCTAATATTTATGTTTAAAGAATGCGTGAACAGCTATCGTTATGCAAATATTTTACATGATTTATTCTATTTTTAGCGCTAACACCATTAATTGGGCATCATCACCGTAACTTGGACAAATAATCTTACTAGGGGTATAAACAAAACCAAATTTTCCCCAGAACATATTCGAGTTTTGCACTGAAACAAGTGATATTTTTGAAAAATGTTGACATTTGGCATAAACAATTAAGTTTTCAATTAATTGTTTAGCGATCTTTTTTCCTTGTGCCGCATTCGCCAAAGCCAAGTCATGGAGAAATAAAGTTGAACTATTAATTACTTGCGTTTTTTCATATAACTTAGGTGGCACTTCGCTCTCCCATGGGTGAGCAAGTAAATAGCCTAATATTTTATCTTCATCATCTACATAGACTGCACATGTTTCAGGCGAAGCCAGCCACTTACTTTTTAGGATACTTGCGTCTTCAGGCAAAATATCTGTGTATGCCTCCGCCTGAATTTTCATAATTGCATCCCACGAATTTTCGGTTATTGCACTAATAGGCATTCTCACCACTTCCTTGCCACATACGTCCCAATAGAGACTAATAAACTGTTTGCTACTATGAGTAGCACAGAGAAATTGAGTAAACTATTTTAGCTGTTTAACCTATTAAGTTTACCTCGCACCACTAATTTAATGGCCTTATATCATAAAAGTCTACGCATAAGTGACATAGAAAAAATATACCGTAATCACAGCGCTCATAAATATCACGAACCACCTAACATACTGCTGATTTAACTTCATCGAAATATGAGCCGAATAATATCCGCCTAATAAAGTACCAACGAGAACAATACAGCCTTCTAACCACGCAATAGAGTCGCTCAAAACAAATAATAATATGGCAGCAATCGATACAGCAGAAGAAACAACTAACTTTAAACCATTCATTACATTAATGTTTTTATGACCAGATAAAGTCAAATAACTTAAGACAACAATACCTAATCCGGCATTAAAGAATCCGCCATAGACACAAACACTGAGTAATGATAAAGAAAGAAAAATAGATTTAAACTGTAATGCATATTTATTTTTTTCTGAGTAAGACTGCAATAATGTATTAGCTCTCCCACCAAATATAAATAACAAGGTTGCAAATAAAAGTAACCAAGGAATAACCTTTTCAAATGATGCTTCAGGGGTTTTTAACAATAAAAATGCACCAAGAGATCCCCCTAATAGGCTAAATAAAATCGTGAGCAACATTTCTTTTTTGTGCTCTTTTAATTTGTGCCTAAAAGCATAAGCTCCACTAAAATATCCGGCACACGAAGAAAAGGTATTAGTAGCATTAGCCATAAGTGGTGGCACGCCAACAAAAACGAGAGCAGGAAAAGTAATAAAACTTCCCCCTCCCGCAATAGAGTTTAAAACCCCACCAATTAGCCCTGCTATAAAAAGAAAAATAACATCAATCAACAAAATAGTACTCCAGGCTAATTTAAAACCTAACACCTCATTAAAAGGGTAATAATAGTGAATTAAATATATAACAAAGTGAAACCTAGCCCACTGTTTGAGCTTGATTTCAAGTAAGTGAAAACAATAAAGCTATTGTACTCTACAATAGAAACTTTAATGCAAAGTAATACGAGTAAATTAAAATCTCTCTCGTATAGTCATATCACGCTTTAACTGTAGCGTTAAGCAAATCTGACAAGCGTTATTTACAACGCCTACTATAACCACGGTAAGTTCCACGCTGCTCCCTTCATTACCTTAACCAAGAAATATAAATGTACGACTTAGCAGCTGATGAATTAGCGTAAATCAATTACACCCTTTTAATTAACCGTATTAATTTAGGCCTCGCTTTAGGTCTTGGAGTATCGTCATGAAAATTTTGTCTGCCCCTGTTATTGTGACTGCTATTGCCATTGTCTGCATTGGTTTAGCTGTTGCTTATAACGGAGAAAAGATTGATCAACTACAAGCAGCTCGGAAACCTACGACAATTAAGGCAAGCATCCCCACAGTATCGGTTATTCAAGCACTAACCAATACTTATCAGGCCTATGTAAGTAGTCATGGTGAAACGAAAGCCCATTGGGATCTAACATTAAAATCAGAAGTTGACGGTGAAGTAACCACTATTAATGCCCCTTTTGAAACAGGTAGTATGGTCACGAAAGGCAGTGTTTTAGCTAATATAGATAACACTGACTATTTTAGGCATAAATTAAGCTCGGTTATATGCCATTATTCTCCTCACTGACTAAGCTCTATCAGATATCTGCAGACTCAATTATTTATCTATTTATTCCATTTGTTGTTGTTTTGTAAAAAAACTTCAAGGTATAATATTAATAACAACCATTATCATTAACATTAACACCGTATTTGGAGTTCACCTTTTATGACCACTCGTTTTTTAAAAGCGCGATTAGCTTGTGCTGTTACCTTTGCTATTTCAGGCGTTGCAATGAACGCCAGTGCTAACGATACAGAAAGTTCAAGTAATACGCGTCAAATAGAGAAAATCATTGTAAAAGGTCAAAAAATAGATAGAACTCTACAAGAAACCCCTACTAGTGTTGCTGTTATTACTGGTCAAACAATTGAACAAGAAAACCTAAACGACTTCTACGATGTTATCGCACGCACTCCTAATGCTTCTGGTACTGATGGCACTGGCTTTAACATTCGTGGTATTGATGCTTTTGGTGTAACTGATGGTGGCACTGGTGGACTTGCTAGTGTATATGTTGATGGTGCTCCTTTGCCTTATCGCGTAATGCAACAAGGCGGCTTTTCAACTTGGGATATTAGCCAAGTTGAAATATTTCGCGGACCACAGTCTACTTTACAAGGTCGTAATTCACTCGCTGGTGCTGTTGTGATGAAAACCCGTGATGCAGTACAAGAGTATGACTTTAAGGCTCGTATTGGTGTAGGTGAATACGGTACACAAGAAGCGGCAGTGGCTTTTGGAGGCGGTATAATTGAAGACGAATTAGCATTTCGTGTTAGTGCAGAAAAACGTGATTTTGACGGTTATAACACTAACGTAGCCACAGGTGAAGAATCAGATTTTGATAACAACAAGTCTTACCGAGTAAAGTTGCGCTTTACACCATCTGCTTTTCCTGATTTTGAGGCTCAGCTAAGTTTTCTTCACACTGAAAACGAAAAGGGTGCTGATTGGGTTATGGTTGAAAGTGGTGATGATCAATACCCTATTAATAATATTTATGATGATCGTTATGTTTATTTAGATTCACCAACCTTTGAATATATCGACTCTGATTTATATGTTTTAAACTTGAATTATGATATTTCTGATGAATGGTTTTTCACCTCTATATCGACCTATTCTGATGCTGAATATGGTTACGAATGGGATGGCGATGCTAGTATACAGCAACCTCAATCTATACTGACTGATACCCGTACGGATGAAACTACAACACAAGAATTTCGCTTAATTTACGAAGGTGACAAGCTATCAGGGTTGATTGGTTTTTATTATTCAGATTTAGATGTTTTTGATAGTAGTGGTGGTGAGCGCGGCTTAACATTTGAACAACTTGGTGTACGTAGCTTACTTACCGCGCCTGCCGAATATGGTGGCTTGGCTTTACCTGATACTTTAGCTGATCAAGTACTACAATTTTATAGCGCCGCTGATCCTGTTTATATTGGTCAATTCTCTGACTTCACACAAAAAGTTGAAACTAAAGCACTTTTCGCTGATTTCACCTATAGAATAAACGAATCTTGGAATATATTCGCAGGTTTTCGTTATGATAAAGAAGAGCAAAAAAATGGTACTGCTGCTGATATCTATATTACCGAAAGAACACAAAATGCCTTACCTCAACCTGATGACTTTGCGGCAGATCCGGTACTTGCTCAGTTAATAACAGGTATAAACCAACAGCTTTATGCTATGGCTGATGGGGCCTCTGGTGATGAACCTATTGAAGATGCAAGCTTTGATGCATGGTTACCCAAACTAGGTGCGACATATCGTTTCAACCAAGATATTTCAACCAGCCTTACTGTTCAAAAAGGCTACCGCTCTGGCGGTGTAGGTACAAACATCGCCCAAGCAACTGTTTTTACTTATGATCCTGAATATACATGGAACTACGAATTAGCGTTTCGCTCGGTGTGGCTTGATAACAAGTTAGTGATTAATGCCAATATTTTTTACCTTGATTGGACAGATCAACAAGTCTCTGTATTTTTATCGGGTAATCAATATGACCGTGAAATACATAATGTCGGTGAGTCACATGTGCAAGGTTTCGAAACAGAGATCAGTTATCAGCTAACTTCTTCTGTTAATCTTTATGGTGGCATCGGATATTCTAAAACAGAGTTTGATGAGTTTAGCGCTAGCTTCAACGGTGAAGAACAAGATTACAGTGGCTTTTCTTTTGAAGGTGCTCCTGAATGGACAGCCTTATTTGGTGTCGATTACTCAAATCAAAAAGGTTTTATTGCGAATATTAATGCTAGCTATACCGGTACATCACAACGACTAGCGACAAGTTTAGAGCCACGTAATGACGCTCACTTATTAGTAAACACACGTATTGGCTACCAGTGGCAAAACTATGGTGTATATGCCTTAGTTGATAATTTGCTAGACGCCGAATATGTGGCTCTTGCGCCTGCCGGTTTTGACAATCAAACCCTAAGTTCACCACGCACATTAAGCGTACGTTTTGAAGCTGAGTTCTAACTTACCGCCAGTGTGGCTAACTAACGTTAGTCACACATTGAGAGCAAATAAAAAATGAAGACAAAAAGAACATTCTCGGCGACTAAACGCCGGCATTTAATGGCTTGTATATTAGCGCTTATTACCGCCATAGTTATGATTCCGGGTATGACGACTTATCTGCCATTTGCGATGGAAGAAAGGATACTTATACCTATTATGCTATTTCCTCTTATTTGGGCAGGCTTATTTATTTATGCCTATATGGCTGAAAAAGCATGGCACCCTTTTGTTGTCATGTTAGTTATTTTATTTAGTCATGCAGGTTTGAGTTATATGGCATTATCAGGGGCACAAACATGAAATCAGTTACATTAAAAAAGCTATTTTTATTGCATAGTTGGGTTGGTATTGTTACTGCTATCTTGTTGTTTATTGTTTGCTTTACCGGCGCTTTAGCTGTACTAAGCCGACCAGAATTAAAAATTTGGGCTAACCCTGAATTACATCAACTCAGTACAATCCCAAGTGAAAAAGTTACTGAGCTTATTAACAAATATCATCAAAAAGTACCTGAAGCTTTTGGTGAAAATATTCATGTATATTTGCCCACAGGACATAACACTCACTTACTCACGTTATTATTTGAATCGCATGACGGGGATGAAAACTATACTGAGGAAGCAGCATATGCCTATCAATTTGATCCTCGAAATTTTGAACTAGTAAAAGAATATTATGGTACAGCAGCCTATTTTTACGAACATCGTAAAACAGACGCACCTTCATTTATTGGCCACTTTCATGCCGATTTACATCTAGGTCGCCCTATCGGGCTAATACTAACAGGCTTTTTAGGCTTAACATTATTAGTCTCCACCATAACCGGCTTATTTATTCATCGCCAGTTAATTAAAGAGTTATTTACTTTCCGGCGTAAAAAGGAACTCAATGTTGTTGTCAGCGACGCACACAAAATTATGGGCATTTGGGGTAGCTTATTTCACGGCATTATAGGACTTAGTGGTGCCTTTTTAGGATTAGCGACAATTATATTGTTACCTGCCGCTGCTTTTGTAAGTTTTGGTGGTGATCAAGCTAAATTGGTTGAGCGATTTACAGCTATGCCAGAGCCCATTATCTCTCATAATTATCAAGCAACAGATATCAATGCTATTTTAATTGACGCACAAACTCGCTACCCAAAGGCCAAAATTGTTGATTTAACGGTTATGGCGCATAACGATACGAATGCAGAAGTTTATCTACGTTTACTTGGCGGGGATGCTGTAGCGTCACAATTGTTGCAATATCATGGTAATGGTGAATTTAGTAAATCGATGAGTAGTTTAGGCGATATTCCTGGCCCTGCTATCAAGGTGCTCACCTTATTATTTCCACTACATTTTGGTAATTTCGCTGGCATTTTTGTTAAATGTATTTGGGCTTTACTTGGCTTAACAACCGCACTATTGCCATTGTCAGGCATGATGATGTGGTTAGCAAAGCGTAGCCGAGGTAGTAATCCAACATTATCTGAACTCGCTTATCAACGCTGGAATAGGGCTATTATTGGTAGTTGTGGTGGTTTAGTATTAGCAAGCGCTATTCTATTTCCTGCTCAAGTTTTACTTAACAACTTAGTTGCGGTAGAGCTACATAACCAGTATTTTGGCCCACTTTTCTTCTATTCCTGGCTAGCTTGGTTTTTATTAGCTATATTTCCGCTTAATTATCATCGTTACTTACAAGTGACTCTGTTAGTGACAGGGGTTTCATGTATGGCAGTTTTACCATTAAATGTTGTACTGTCATCAAGTCATGCTTTTATGGCAAATAATTTATTAGTAACTGTGGTTGATATAAGCTTTTTCGTGATAGGTCTATTTGGTATTTATGCAACTAAACGCATAAATGTTAAGCGCTTGGCCTTAGTAGAACCAGCTGTGCATCAAGAGGTGAGCGTATGATATTTATTTACCTAACCTTAGCTTGCATACTATTAATTATAAGTAGTTTATTACTAAGAAAAGCAAGCACGACAAGTTGTTGGTTAAGCTTGGCAATATTTATAGCGGCTTCAATATGCTTTATTGCCGTTTATGGCAGTATTGGTGGGGTTTTTGTCGCTATCTCTGGCGGCTTGTTAACTAATTTATTTGTTGCTTTTATATTTGGTAAAACAATAAATAAATAAATAATATAACGACAACCGTTAATTTGCACTGAGCATATAACTTTACGGTTATACCCGCTTTTCTCGTTATTGGTTCTCACTGCTGACTTTGCTTTATTAGATAATTAGGGGATGTATTACCTCCCCTTTCATTCTACTTTTTAACTTACATTCCTGTTGTTAACATATTATACCAATCTCACTAACTATGTGATCATTCCTACTTGCTAAAATCACCAACGACATCGTTATTTATTTAATAATTAGAACAACGAGTTATTGAAATAAATACCTTGTATTTGGCCATTTTTTTCTACGTATAAAATTGTTCACTTAATTAATGAAACTGGTATGAAAACTTAATGTTATTATTAGGTTGCCTCTATTTGACGTGCAATAAAAAACCCCAGTGTTTTTCAACAATGAGGTTTAAGTATTCATCTAACATGCTTAGAAAACGCAGGTAGAACCTTCAAATTCAAGGCAGAAGTACGGAGCCTATGACTATAGGTGAGTACCTTCAACGCCGAAATTGATTGTTATAACCCGTTTACAACAATGTTATTCCCACTCAATAGTAGCAGGCGGTTTACCTGAAATATCGTAAACAACGCGCGAAATACCATCAATTTCATTGATGATTCGATTAGACACTAGACCTAAGAAGTCGTACGGTAAGTGTGACCAACGAGCCGTCATAAAGTCAATTGTTTCAACACAACGTAAGCTTACTACCCAATCATATTTACGAGCATCGCCCATGACACCAACGGAACGAACAGGTAAAAACACGGTGAATGCTTGGCTTACTTTAGTATATAAATCATGCTTGTGTAATTCTTCAATGAAGATAGCATCAGCACGACGTAGTAAGTCTGCATATTCTTTTTTCACTTCACCTAAAATACGCACACCTAGTCCTGGGCCTGGGAACGGATGACGGTAAAGCATGTCGTATGGCAAGCCTAGTTCAAGACCAATTTTACGTACTTCATCTTTAAATAATTCACGTAATGGCTCAACTAAACCTAACTTCATATAGTCAGGTAAGCCGCCAACGTTATGATGAGACTTAATAACATGTGCCTTACCTGTTGCTGATGCTGCAGATTCGATAACATCAGGGTAAATAGTGCCTTGTGCTAACCATTTTGCATTCTCAAGCTTGTTAGACTCTTCTTCGAATACATCGATAAATACATTACCGATAATTTTACGTTTAGCTTCTGGTTCACTTTCACCAGCCAAACGCTCAAGGAAGCGATCTTCAGCATCAATTTTAATAATATTCAAACCAAAATGATCACCAAACATATCCATAACTTGTTGACCTTCGTTTAAACGAAGTAAACCATTATCAACAAAGACACATGTTAGCTTTTTACCAATAGCACGATGTAATAACATTGCGACTACTGATGAATCTACACCACCAGATAAACCAAGAATAACTTCATCATCACCAATTTGTGCTTTCATTTTAGCTATAGCATCATCGATGATTGTCGCTGGTGTCCATAACTTTTCACACTGACAAATTTCAACAACAAAGTTTTCTAGAATACGTAAACCTTGTTTTGTGTGAGTAACTTCTGGATGAAATTGCACACCATAGAATTTTTTCTCTTCATGTGCCATGGCTCCAAAAGCACAACTTGGTGTTTGGCCAACAGTAACAAAACCTTCAGGAATACTGGCAACTTTATCACCATGACTCATCCAAACATCAAGTAAACCATTACCGTTTTCACCCACGTTGTCCTCAACATTATTAAATAATGCTGAGCTTGCAATTAACTCAACTGATGCATAACCAAATTCTTTATGGTCAGAGCTCTCAACACTACCACCTAGCTGTTCAGCCATGGTTTGCATACCGTAACAAATACCTAATACGGGTACATTAGCATTAAACACATATTCAGGAGCACGTGGTGAGTTAGCTTCCGTAACTGATTCTGGACCACCAGCAAGAATGATACCTGTTGGATTAAAGTCTTTAATTTGCGCTTCAGTCACGTCCCA
This sequence comes from Colwellia sp. 5_MG-2023, assembly GCF_030547795.1. NCBI lineage: Bacteria > Pseudomonadati > Pseudomonadota > Gammaproteobacteria > Alteromonadales > Colwelliaceae > Colwellia > Colwellia sp. 5_MG-2023. The sequence goes on from NZ_JAUOPW010000003.1 coordinate 319,574, forward strand.
TGACCAAAGTTCACAGTAAACGCCAATTTCACGTACACGACGTGCAATAAGCTGCGTATATTGTGAACCAAAATCTAAAATCAGTATGCGGTGATCATGAATGTCTTTACTCATGTTTGTTTTCCTACTTTTACGTTCTAAATGAACGGTGTAAATTAAAGAAAAAGGCTGAGCACCCTACTTAAGGGTTATTGCTCAGCCTGTTGGAATTTTTTAGTTTTTCAATAAAGAAATAATCAAGAATGTTTTAGTTCTAAGCTAGTTAGCGTTAGAGCAAAGAAGAAGCACGGAGTTGACTTTAGTCAATGAGTACTTCTGATACCGCTATCACGCTAAATAGCACAGAAATGAAATATTCGACTAGCCCATTCTATAGTTAGGCGCTTCTTTTGTGATAGTTACATCATGTACGTGCGACTCGCCCATACCTGCTGATGTTATTTTCATAAACTCAGGCTTAGTTCGCATCACTTCAATCGTTTCACTACCCGTTAAGCCCATAGATGAACGTAAGCCACCCATTTGCTGATGAATAATAGCAGCCACAGGACCTTTATAAGCAACACGGCCCTCAATACCTTCGGGTACTAATTTGTCTGCTTCACCATCGGACTTCTGGAAGTAACGATCACTTGAACCTTCTTTTTGATCCATAGCACCTAGTGAACCCATACCACGATATGATTTATAATAGCGGCCTTGATAAAGCTCAACTTCACCTGGTGCTTCTTCTGTACCAGCTAATAAGCTACCAACCATAACGCAATGTGCGCCAGCAACAAGTGCTTTAGCAATATCACCTGAAAAACGAATGCCACCATCAGCAATAACAGGAATATCTGTGCCTTTTAAAGCTTCAACTGCATTTGATATCGCAGTTAATTGTGGAACACCAACACCCGTTACAATACGCGTTGTACAAATTGAACCTGGGCCAATACCGACTTTAACTGCATCTACACCTACATCGGCTAGGGCTTTTGCGCCAGCACCTGTAGCAACGTTACCTGCAACTATTTGCAAGTCTGGGTATTTATCACGAGTTTCTTTTACTCGGTCTAAAACACCTTGAGAGTGACCATGTGAAGTATCAATTAATAGTACATCAACACCGGCAGCAACTAAGGCATCAATACGTTCATCAGTACCTGCACCAACGCCAACAGCAGCACCCACACGTAAACGACCAAGTTCATCTTTACAAGCATTTGGTTTGTTTTCAGCTTTTTGATAATCTTTTGCGGTGATAAGGCCAACTAATTTAAACGCATCGTCAACCACTAATATTTTTTCAATACGGTTGCTATGCATTAAGCCTAAAATTTCTTTTCGGGCTGCGCCTTCTTTTACTGTTACTAAGTTTTCTTTAGCCGTCATCAATGAAGATACTGACTTTGTTAAATCAGTTTCGAAACGCAAATCACGGCCAGTGATAATACCCACTAAATTATTCTGATTATCAACAACAGGAAAGCCTGAAAATCCTAGATCATCGGCTTTATGCATGACTTCTTCAATGGTAAAATCAGTACTTACTGTGACAGGATCTGACACTATACCACTTTCATATTTTTTAACTTTAGAAACATTACGCGCTTGTTCTGCTATGGTCATATTTTTATGAATAAAACCTAAACCACCTTCTTGTGCTAAAGTGATTGCTAAGCGCGCTTCCGTTACTGTATCCATAGACGCAGATACAATAGGTACGTTCAAATTAATCTTTCGTGTTAAACGAGTTTGTAGGTTAGCTGTGTGGGGTAGTACTTTAGAGTGAGCCGGTACTAACAAAACATCATCAAAAGTTAATGCTTCTTGGGCAATTCGTAACATCGCAATATCACCAGAGTTAAGGGGAAAGGAGACACTAAATATTTAAAAGTTAGTATCTAATATTGCGGCAGAATTTTAACTCTTTTCTTTGTTTAGGTAAACATAAATTTACCTTTGAACCATTATTATTTTATGCAATAAAAGAAAAAAAATGCCCTAAATAAATTCCATCGAGATATACTGTCACTCAAACCAGTTCTACACTATTAGCAATTAATTAGTTATGCCAGCACAACATATCCTTCAAGTCAGTGAACTCACACGCAAAGTACGTTTTATTCTAGAAAGTGAATTAAATACCGTGTGGTTAACTGGGGAAATATCTAATTTTGTCGCCGCTAGCTCTGGTCACTGGTATTTATCATTAAAAGATAATAAATCACAAGTCCGTTGTGCTATGTTTAAAGGCAACAACCAAAGAGTTCGCCTTGCTAACAATGCCAAGCCACGCAATGGACAACAAGTGTTAGTGCGTGCCAAAGTTTCTTTGTACGAACCTAGAGGTGACTTTCAGCTTATTATTGAACAGCTTGATGATGCCGGTGAAGGTTTATTACGCCAACAATATGAACAATTAAAAAATAAGTTAAATGCCCTTGGCATATTCTCTCAAGCCCATAAGCAACAAATTCCAACGACTATTCAAAGGGTTGGTATTGTTACCTCCCCCACAGGAGCTGCGGTAAAAGATATTCTTACCGTATTGAAACGCCGTAACCCAAATATTCAAGTGACAATATATCCCGCGTTAGTACAAGGGCAATATGCCAGTAATGATATTTGCCACGCAATTGCACAAGCAAATAGTCGACAAGAGTGCGATGTACTTATTGTTGGGCGCGGAGGTGGATCGTTAGAAGATCTTTGGCCTTTCAATGAAGAAATAGTGGTACAAGCTATTTATGATTCCGTAATTCCTACCATTAGTGCAGTTGGTCATGAAGTCGATACTACCTTGAGCGATTATGTCGCTGATTTACGTGCCCCAACGCCTTCTGCCGCAGCCGAGTTAGTTTCAAGTGATAGTGATGAACTAATGAAAAAAATCACTATGCTAACATTACGATTAAATAACGCGATTACCAGAAATAATAACGTGTTAATTCAAAAGTTGAGCCATACACAGCATAGATTGACACAAGCCCACCCAGAGCAACAATTGCGAATACACCAACAAAAGTCTGACGAGCTTAACTTGCGCTTAACTCAAGTAATTAAACGAATATTGCTACAAACTAAGCAACAACCACAGCAATTAGCGCAACGACTTAATCGTTTATCACCCAATAGAAAATTAGTGGAATACCAAACAATAGTAACACAGTTAAAACAGCGCCTCATTAATGCCCAACAAAATAATGTGCAACATAAAAGTGAGTTGTTTGTGCATTTAATTGAGCAACTACAATTGGTCAGCCCATTAGCGACTATTGCCAGAGGCTACGGTGTAGTTCGAGATACTGAGGATAAAGTGATTAGTTCGGTTAAACAAATATCTGTTAACGATGAAATAAGTGTACAAATTTCTGACGGTATAATTAAAGCTAAGGTAATTGAAGGGAAAAGTTAAGCGAATGAGCTTAAACAAAATAAATCACTTAAAGAAAGTGTGTTTTATTTTAAAAGAGCTCTGCTGTTAGTGTTATGAGGTCATTGTGGTTAATAATAATTGACGAACTTGTTCCTCACTTTTCTCCTCAAATTTTACCCCAAAAGTAATACCGTCATTATGCTGTTTCAAATTACACACAGAGCCATTTAACTTAAAATTATCTAAGGCTTGTTCTTCTTCGATGACAATTTGAATATCTTTTTTATCAGATAAAACCAACTTCTCACCATTCATAATATTTAACTGACAACCTTTGCTAGATAAATTTTCTATCGTTGCTTGCCAATAATCTTCATCTATTTTGACTTTAGCGGGGATTTGGGTTTCTATGCGAATAGATGAGCGCAGGTTTTGTAAACCCACTGTTCGGGGAAAGTCTAACACCATAATACGAGATGGCATTTGTAAGGTTTGTTTAATAGTACTAAGAAAAGCAACCACAACACCTTCATGACCTTCAATTAGCCCCCTCACAGTAACAGCAGTACCTTGTACTATATGCTGAGAAAACTTTCCAAGTTTACTCGATTCAGGAAATTGTATTAATACATATTTTCCTGGAAGATAACCAATAAAAGTTGTTCTAAATTTAGCACGTTGCCCTGCAGGCGTAGAAATATCAATATTAACCGTCGAACCAGCATGAAGTAATGCTAAATTCCGATCTAAACGAGTACTGGTATCAATATTTGAAGGTTTGTTAGACATAAATGTGAATTTTTTTAGTGTATCTAATCACCCTAGTCAAAGAATAAATTAAAAGCAATGAAAATGGATAACTATTCTTAAGTAAACTCTTAAATTATGTATTAACAAGGGCGGTTTTCAAAAAGAAAACCGCCCTTATTTAACTCATTATTTGTTATCTTTATTATAACCTTGAGTCGCTCTAGCCATTTTCTTTTGCTCGGTAAAAGTAAGTTTTTTCTTACCTGCAAATGGATTTGTTGTATCTCTAAATTCAATGCGAATAGGTGTCCCCATTATTTTTAGAGATTTACGGTAATAATTCATTAAATAACGACGATATGAACTTGGTAATTTTTTCGCTAAATTTCCATGAATCACGATAATAGGCGGATTATAGCCACCGGCATGAGCATACTTTAACTTAATACGACGACCATTATGCATTGGTGGTTGATGATCAAACACTGCCATATCAAGAATTTTAGTTACCATCGCTGTAGAAATTCGCTTCGTCGCACTAATAAAGGCTTCTTCAACTGATTCATATAAATGACCAACACCGGTACCATGTAATGCGGAAATAAAATGAATTTTAGCAAAATCAATAAAACCTAAACGACGATCTAATTCAGTTTTAATACGATCTTTAACGTGATCGTCTAACCCATCCCATTTATTTACCGCTAGCACTAACGAACGACCTGATTCTAAAATAAAGCCTAACAGACTTAAATCTTGATCGGTAATACCTTCACGCGCATCAATAATAAGTAAACAGACATTAGAATCTTCGATCGCACGTAATGTTTTTATTACTGAAAACTTTTCAACGACGTCAGTTACATTTTTACGACGGCGAATACCCGCAGTATCAATTAATGTATATTGACGGCCATTATGCTCCATCGGGATATAAACACTATCACGTGTTGTGCCAGGCATATCATAAACAACCACACGTTCTTCACCGAGTATACGGTTAGTAAGTGTTGACTTACCTACGTTCGGTTTACCAATAATAGCGAGTTTAATGGTATCGTGTTCTTTAGGCGCATCTTCAACCTGCTTTGCTAGTTCTTCTTCTGTTAACTCAACATCGAACTCATCATCAGCATAACTGTCAAATTCATCATTCTCTGTGCCATCAGCTTTAGGTTGACCTAATTCTTCAATATGTGGGGTAAGTGCCAATGTTAATAATTGAGTCACTCCTCGGCCGTGAGCAGCGGCAATTTTATGAACCTCTTCACCTAAACTTAAGGCATAAAACTCTGCTACAGCAGAGTCAGCATCGATACCATCAACTTTATTAGCCACTAAAAATATTTTTTTATCTTTTTTACGTAGATAATCAGCAATACCATAATCTGCAGATGTTAAACCGGCACGCGCATCAACTAAAAACAATACAGCATCAGCTTCTTCTACTGCCATTAATGACTGCTCAGCCATTAGTGCATCAATTCCTTCTTCATCACCATGAATACCACCGGTATCAATAACAATGAAAGGATGCTCTTCAACTTCAGCTTTACCGTATTGACGATCTCGGGTTAAACCGGGGTAATCTGCAACCAAAGCATTTCTAGAACGCGTTAAGCGATTAAATAATGTTGATTTACCAACATTGGGACGCCCGACAAGGGCAACGACTGGAAGCATGAAAACCTCAAAATTCAAAAATAGTCACTTAGCTTTAGTAGATTCGATCTAATTAAAACTAAGAGCGTAAAAACAAATAACGGCCCCACATGCAAAAGCACCGGAGCCGCGTATACATATAAACAACCCTACTTTAATTAAAATAGATTGCTTAGTTAAAGCTGATTTACTCGCTCGGCTTTATAATCTTTGGTGTTTCAATGGCTTGCAAATCACCATCTCGTGATTGAGTGTACAAGATATTATCAAATACTGTTGGTGAAGTGTTAAAGCCACTGCTATCAACTTTATGACGAGCAACAATTTTACCTGTTTCCTGATTTAACCAATGTAAGTAACCTTCAAAATCACCAACAATAACATAGTCATCAATGAATGCTGGTCCGGTTACACCACGGTTTTCAAGATCTAAGTTACTCCAACGTTCAATGCCATTAATTCGATCAATAGCATAAACATGGCCACGCAAGTTTGTTAAGAAAATAGTATTACGGTAAATAGACAATTGACGGTAAGATGAATATTGACGCTTCCAAAGTAACCTACCACTTTGAAGTTCAATTGCTGCTAGGTTACCTCGAGATGATATAGCATAGACTTTATCACCAAAAATCACCGGCGTTGAATCAACATCAACAACACGCTCAAGCTCTGTAGAGCCAGTCGCTTCACCTATTTCTGTAGACCAACCTTGTTGACCATTATCTAACAAGTAAACACTTACACCACCTTTACTGGTGCCAATTAATACTCCACCAGAAGCAATAACTGGTGCGCTAATACCACGTAATGTTAATGCTGGTACATCTTGCTCCACTTTCCATAATTCTTCACCCGTATCAGAGTTTAAGGCTTTTAAAATACCTGAAGATGTATTAACAATCACAACACCAGAATCAACAGCAGGCGTATTAATAACCTCACCTTTGATATTAGCATCCCACAACACTTTACCGGTTAGTGCATCTAAGGCGTATACTTTACCATTTTCACTACCAATAAAGATTTTATCTAAACCTGCGGCTGGGCCACCAGAAAGTAGCGCTGGGACTCTACTATCCCAAAAACTGCGCTCGTTATTAATATCACTTAAGTCAGTTTCCCAAAGCTCTTTACCTGTTTTAGGATCGAAAGCAATAACATCCCCCTCACGACTCGCACTATAGACTTTGCCATAGGCAACCACAGGTTTAAGGCGTGAAAAGTAATCACCACTTCCGTCACCAACACTTTCTTCCCACAACACGTTAGGTTCAAAACTTTGTTCGATCTCTGTTAACTCGGCAGGTAAATCACTGGTATCTTCATCAGTAGAAGAGCATGCAAATAAAGTGCTAGAGAGCAAAAACACAGAAAATACTTTTGCGTATTTACCGAGTAAACCATTACTTGTTTGTTTTTTAGAAAAAAGCATTAAATGACCTTATTTTACTTAGCAACAGGAACTGTAGTGGTTAAATTAACGGTTGTCGCTAAATCATCTACTTTCATTTGTAAATTTGGACTCGTAGCTAAACCATCAGAAGCAATAGCAAGTTGATAAGCATTAAGTGCTAATTCTGTTTTATTTTGTAATAAATAAATATCGCCCTTTATTTCTTCAACAGCTGCTGTAAAAGACTCAGGGATAGGCTTACTTAAGGTTGCTAAAGCTTGATCAAACTGCTCTTGTTGAATTTGCACACGCGCCAAACGTACACTTGCAATACCTTTGATACCATCACTTGGTGCTTTATCCACTGCGATTGACAGTTGAGTTTGAGCACTTTGCCAATCTTTTTGCTCTGCCGCCTCTTTCGCTAATGCTAAAGCAGTTAACGATGCATAGCTTGTGGCTGAATTTTCACTAATAAATTTTGTCGCATTTTCTGTAAATGCAGCCTTATCTTTAGTGCTTTCTTCCATTAATGCTTGATAGCTATCAGAAGTTGCTAGCTCATCTTCAAGCTTGCCATCTTTATAAAAGTTAAAACCAATAAAGCCAGCAAAACCAAGGGCAATACCGACAATAATCATATTGCCGTTCTTTTCCCAATAGCCTTTAATAGCTTCTACTTGTTGCTCTTCTGTTTGATAAATTTCCACTACATCACCTTGACTAAAACTTTTAAATTAGATCACTTAACAAACTAGGAATTTTTTCAAAATCCACGTTTTGTTGTTCTTGTTGTCCGCGTAAATATTTAACCATAACACTTTGTTGTGCTATTTCATCTTCACCTAAAATTAACGCGATTTGAGCACCTGATTTATCAGCGCGCTTCAATTGTTTCTTCATATTGCCGCCACCACAATGACATTGCAAACGAATATTTGGCACTTGATCACGCCATTGCTCAGCAAGCTCATTTGCTTTAATTTGCGCATCATCACCTAAAATAACGACATATGCATCGACTTGTGGCCGAGCATTAGCGGCAACTTCTGTATTAGTTAACATTAATACTAAGCGTTCAATACCTAATGCAAAACCAAAACCTGGTGTTGCTTTACCACCTAATTGTTCTACTAAACCATCATAACGTCCACCGGCACAAATAGTACCCTGAGCGCCTAAACTTGTGGTAACCCATTCGAAAACGGTACGATTATAATAATCTAATCCACGCACTAAACGCTCATTCAATACATAGTTAATACCGGCTGCATCTAATCTTTGGCAAAGGCTGTCAAAATGTGCCTGCGTTTCTTCGCCAAAATAATCAGATAATTTAGGTGCATCAGCCAACGCTTCTTGCACTTGCGGATTTTTACTATCTAATACTCTTAATGGATTCGTGTGCATGCGACGTTTCGAGTCATCATCTAATAACTCTTCACGTTCAGTTAAATAACTAACTAATGCATCTCTATAATTCGCTCGTTCGTCATTGCTACCTAATGAATTCAACTCTAGTGTGACAAATTCATTGATGCCAAGTTCCCGCCATAAGCGAGAAGTTAGTAAAATAATTTCTGCGTCAATATCAGGAGTGGCAATACCAAACGCTTCCAGACCAAATTGATGAAATTGACGGTAACGCCCTTTTTGTGGTCTTTCATGTCGAAACATCGGCCCCATATACCATAAGCGTTGCTCTTGGTTATATAAAAGTCCATGTTGATTTGCTGCACGTATACAACTTGCTGTTCCTTCAGGACGTAGTGTCAGGCTGTCGCCATTACGGTCTTCAAAGGTGTACATTTCTTTTTCAACTATATCGGTTACTTCACCAATAGAGCGTTTAAATAGTGCTGTTGATTCAACAATTGGCATACGAATTTCAGCAAAACCGTAATTACTCGCGACTCTGCGCAGTATATCCTCTACCATTTGCCAAACATTCGTTTCACTTGGCAAGCAATCGTTCATACCTCTAACTGCTTGTAGCGCTTTATTTTTAGCCACTTATCGTATCTCTCTTTATTCTTAAAAAAACATTAATTTTACGCAGCGCGCATTATAGCGAATATATAATCTCGAATATATACTCATTCTCAAATCGAAGAATAACACTCTTAATCGAGCGCTTTAAAATCAATTTGATTATTTTGAGCTAAACGTTCATCCATTGCTTTCGCTTTAGCGCGAATACGTTGCTCTAATTGATCAACTAAGTTGCCATTATCAAAGCGTTCTTTTTGGCGAATACCATCAAGATAATAACCACTTTTCTTACTACTGCCTGTTAATCCTAAGTCAGATACCATTGCTTCACCGGGGCCATTAACAATACAGCCGATTATAGAAACATCCATCGGAGTCATAATATCTTCAATACGTTGCTCTAAAGCATTCACAGTAGCAACTACATCAAACTCTTGACGAGAACAGCTAGGGCATGCAATTAAATTAATACCTCTACTGCGTAGTTTTAAGGATTTTAAAATATCAAATCCCACTTTAATCTCTTCAATAGGATCAGCAGCTAAGGAAATACGTAAAGTATCACCGATACCTTGTGCTAATAATAAACCTAAGCCAACTGACGATTTTACTGAGCCCGAGCGTAAACCGCCAGCTTCAGTAATGCCTAGGTGTAGTGGGTTATCAATTTGTTTAGCTAATAATTTATATGACTCAACCGCGAGGAATACGTCTGAAGCCTTAACACTCACTTTAAACTGATCAAAGTTAAGTCGGTCTAGAATATCGACATGTCGCATGGCCGATTCAAGTAGTGCTTCAGGTGTTGGCTCAGTGTACTTTTCTTGGATATCTTTTTCTAAAGAGCCGCCATTTACACCAATACGAATTGGTATATTATTATCACGGGCACACTCTACAACACTACGAACACGATCTTCTCGACCTATATTCCCAGGATTAATACGTAGGCAGTCTGCGCCATATTCAGCAACTTTTAATGCAATTCTATAATCAAAGTGAATATCTGTCACGAGTGGCACATTCACTTGTTTTTTTATTTCACGAAAGGCTTCAGCTGCATCCATGGTTGGCACACTAACCCGGACAATATCGGCCCCGACAGCTTCAAGCGATTTTATCTGAGCTACGGTAGCAGCAACATCAGTCGTTTCAGTATTAGTCATAGACTGTACAGTTATTGGTGCATCGCCACCAACAGGTACATTGCCTACCATAATTTGACGTGATTTCCGGCGAATAATAGGTGATTCTTTAAACATATTTTAAACTTATCTAACAAACAATTTATAACGTTAGCGGTAAGGTAAATTTAGCAATATTACCCGCATTAAACTCAGACAAGTCGACAGCCTGACCATTAAATTCAATCTCAGCTAATTCGGGTTTCCCCAAAGTAATCTTTAACGGTGCTTGACCTGTAACCGTCATTACATAACCGGATTTTTTAACCCCCCAAGCAATACGATCGCCATTTGCATCAAAAATATTAACCCAACAATCACCTGAGAAAGTAAATATAGCGGTGTCGATTGCGACACTTTCTTCAAGGTTTTCATCAAGCGCTAATACAGGAGCAGTATTAGTTAACTCTTCTGAAGTGGTATCCTCTACTGTGCTAACTTGAGTTTCTACGGGGCTTGGATTGTTTATAATCGAATCTGTATTTTCTTGCGGGATACTTTCATCTTCGGAGATGATTTCTATAATATCGTTTGGTACTGAGTCACTTTTCGACGCATCATTTAATTCAGCACTCGCTTTATCAGCATTACTCTCTTCAATATTACCGTCTTGATTAACTGTTTCGCTAGTAGGAATTGTGACAAGGCTTTCATTAACAATATTTTCGTCTACGCCCTGCTTTGGCTCTTGTAACCACCACATTATCATTAAACCAAACAAAATCGCAGCAATAATGTAACTCAGCCACATTATCCGACTATGCTCTGCTTGTTTCTCGGTTAAGTTAGAAAAACTTTGCATTTCACTTCGCTGAACTTCGGCAACGCCAAGCATGTCATAAGCACTGAGTACTTCACTTACATCAACATTAACAAGTTTGGCATAACTTCGCAGGTAACCGCGATTATAAGTGGCTGGTAATTTATTATCGAATATATCTCGCTCAATACTCTCTACTAATTTAACCTTGAAATTCAAGGTATTAGCAACATACTCCACAGTAAACGATGCTTTTTCTCTTGCTTCACTCAATATTTGGCCTGGACCAATCATTTCCATATCTTCATTAAGTTCATCAAGTTGATTATTATCAACTGCGTCTATTATTTTTTCACTCATCTACTGATTTACCAACTTTGGATCTTCCAAAAAAATTATATCTTTAATATAAAGTTTTTCACTAATATTATTCCATAGACGCAACGTTTCAATTTTTATATTATATTTCATTGAAATACTATACAAAGTATCGCCTTTTTCAACGACATGGAAACTTGGCAACTTTTTAGACTGCTCTGGTGTTGCAGACTTTGGTTCTTCCTGAATGACAACAGGATTTTCTGCGGTTTTTAATTCTTTTACCCGATTTGGGGTAAGTGCAGATAAGTGTACTCTATTAACTTCTTTTTCAGCAACAACTTGTTGCGGTGTTTGAGTCCCACTTTTTTTATTTTTTTTAGGTGACAACTTTACTATACGTTTCTTAGACTTATTCAGCATATTAGCTGCTTTTAAGGCTGCATATCTTTTAGCCAGATTATCCGCTTCTATCGATGCTAACTCATTAAGTAAATATTGTTGTGCTTCCCATGATTGAGGAAACATTTTTACTAACATAGTGCCGTAATTTTTTGCCGTGCTTCGCTCACCAAGTTTATAGTGCACTTTATAAGACAAGGCTAAAAACTGAGCAGTAAAACGACGGGTGACTTTTTCGAAACGCTGATTAAATGATTTAGCTTGCTTATAGTCTCCCATAGCATATTGCAATCGTATCATTTGGAATAATATCGATGAGCTACTAGGGCTGTGTAAAATTGCTTTTTGTAAATACATTTCAGCTTTAATAAAATCATCATTTTGTAAAAAACATGATGATAAATTTTCATAACTTTTAGCCACTAAAAGGTAACTAGGTACGGCAATTGCTTTTAAAAACTGTTTTTCAGCTTCTTCAATCCGATCTTGCCTACAAAGATAAACACCATAGTTATTTAGCGTATCAGCATCATCACTTTTTATTGATAATGCCTTTTCATAGGATGAAATGGTTAACTTATGCTCACCAACCGTTTCATAATAATGCGCAAATGCGGTATATACTTGCACCATATTAGGAGCAAAGTTTTTTGCTTTTTCTAAATTCTGCTTAGCTTGGGGCATATTACCCATTTTCAGATAACCTAAACCTAACGAAATACGTGTTGCAGCCATATCATCCGTATTAGCTTGGTTTTGGACCACAGGTGTATCATCATTTTCGTAGTTCTGTGTTACGCAACCTGATAAGAAAGCAGGAAGCAATATCAGAATTGCGATAACGGCTTTTTTGCTAATCAAATGTTTATCCATAATATAGTGAAGTTACTTCATTAGTTGTTATGTTAGTAAAGTTTGATAGTAACGCGTTCAGACTATCTTTACCGAGATTTCGTCAGCTTTAGCTTGTTTTTTTTCTATTTGAACATCTTGCAACTCTTGAGTACGTTTTGTTCGGTCTAACACATCGCCAGCTAACTGCCCACAAGCCGCATCAATATCTTCACCACGAGGTCTTCTCGTTATCACAGTTAAACCATAGCTTTGTAGTACTTTATCAAACCTATCTATACGTGAATTACTTGGACGCTTATAAGGAGAACCAGGGTAATGATTAAAAGGAATAAGGTTAATTTTGCTCGGTAGATCCTTTAACACTCGTGCCAAAGCATGCGCTTGCTCTGTTGAGTCATTAACATGATCAAGCATCACATATTCAATAGTTGCTTGTTTGTTAGCTTTTGAGCCTTCAATATAACGAGCGGCCGCAGATATAAACTCTTCTAATGGGTACTTCTTGTTAATTGGCACCAATTCATCACGTAAAGTATTGTCTGGGGCATGTACTGAAATAGCTAATGCACAGTCAATTTTTTCTTTAAGCATATCTAGCGCAGGTACAACACCCGAGGTACTTACCGTAACTCTACGTTTGGAAAGTCCATAGCCTAAATCATTAAGCATAGTATCAAGCGCAGGAATAAGGTTCTTCATGTTAAGTAACGGTTCGCCCATTCCCATCATAACAATATTCGTAATCGGGCGCTTTCCTGTAATACGCGTTGCGCCAATATCATTTGCAACACGCCAAACTTGACCAATAATTTCGGCCATCGATAAATTACGATTGAAGCCTTGTTGTGCTGTAGAACAAAAAGTACATTCAAGGGCGCAGCCTACTTGTGATGATACACATAAAGTAGCACGATCATTTTCAGGGATCCATACGGTTTCAATTTCTTGACCGCCTTCTAACACAAGCGCATATTTGATAGTGCCATCGCTAGAAACTTGTTTTTGAGAAATTTCAGGGGATTTTATAATACAATTTCGTTGTAGCTTTTCTCTCAGTTTTTTATTTATATTGGTCATTTGTTCAAAGTCAGAATAACCAAAATGGTAAATCCATTTCATTATTTGATCTGCTCGAAAAGGTTTTTCGCCAATTGAGGCAAAATATTCACGTAGCCCTTGATGGTCCAAATTCAATAAATTTACTTTGGTATTTTCTTTGGCGCTTTCTTTCACGATAGGGTCGCTCATACAACAAACTCTCACAATTTATACTAAAACAGAAAAAAGATAAAACAAGGTTACGAATTGTACGCTTTTCACGCGAAACCCGCAATTTTACCGTAAAGATAAAACACAAAAGGATTTTACTGATTACTCAGTAAAATCCTTTCTAATTTAATTCATTATTTAATCAAGAAAACAAACTCAATATTAATAGACATCACCATGCGTATGTTAATACGAGCGTAAAGCCGACAATAAATACATTGATTTTGCTAAAATTAAAAATGAATTAACGAGTACGTGGGCAGATCTCTTCTTCAGTGAAGAAGTAAGCAATTTCACGTGCTGCAGACTCTAATGCATCACTACCGTGAGCAGCATTTTCATCAATGCTATCAGCAAGATCAGCACGGATAGTACCAGCTAAAGCTTCAGCAGGGTTAGTAGCACCCATGATTTCACGGTTTTTAAGAACCGCGTTTTCGCCTTCTAAAACTTGAACCATTACAGGACCAGAAGTCATAAACTCAACTAAAGCGCCAAAGAAAGGACGTTCGCTATGTTCTGCGTAGAAGCCTTCAGCTTTCTCTTTGCTTAGGTGTAACATTTTTGAAGCAACAATTTTTAGACCTGCAGTTTCAAAACGATTGTAGATTTGACCAATATAGTTTTTAGCAACTGCGTCTGGTTTTACGATAGAAAAAGTACGTTCGATAGCCATGATAAGCCCTTTTAATAGATTTAAATTTTAGTGTAATTAAATAGATATCGGCACAATAGACTGACACCTACAAATTTTGGCGCGATTATAAACCAAGTCACGGTAAATTCCTATATTAACTCGTTAATAATTATTTAGACCGACTAAAATGTTTAATTTTTTTTGGTCCTTTAGTCGTAAGTAAGGTAAAGACAGAAAATATGCCCCATTTTTTATCTTGGTATTTAAATGCAAATAAAAAAGCACATAAAACAAGCTGTATCCCAAGCCTGTCAGTACCGGAAAAATTTATCCTTAATAAAAATAAAAACAATTAGGCTATTTAGCTAAGCAAATAACATTTTAGCTTGTTACATTTGGTCACATTGTCGAAAAAATTCAGCAATAGTTTCATAGTTCACTGCGCATCAAAATAAAAAACAATAATAGGAATTTTGATGCAACTAATTAAAAGAATTCACGGGGAAGAGCAACCATATTGGCCAGCAGGACCATTTAAAATTAGATTACCTTTTGTACATTACCGCTGGGAATTGCCAGAAATGATACAAGGTTTTTTTATGTTCGTTGTTGGCTTGGCAATGATCCCTTTACTGGAAAGTTATTTAGGTATGCCTTATGAAGCCGCTTTAGCTTTTACTTTTATTGCTGGTATTGGTTATATATTACCAGGCTTACTTGGTGTACCACTCGTTCCTGGCTGGATAACACCAGCTATTCCAGTGGTATTACTTTATTTAAAAGGTTTTGAACCTGGCCCTGAAGCGATAAGAGCATTATTTGCACTACAAATTGAAGTGACAATTATTTTTCTTATTTTGGGGATCACTCGCCTAGGCTCCACTTTAGTTAATATAATTCCTAATTCTCTCAAGTGCGGCGTAATCATTGGTGCCGGTATGGCGGCTATGATGGGAGAATTAAAGATAGGTGGCCGTATCGATACCACCCCCATCTCATTAATTGTAGGCTCTATCATTTCAGCTTATATATTATTTTCGTTATCTTTTAAAAATGTCATTAATGAAAATGCCCTCGCCCAAAGAATTGCCAACTTTGGTATGGTTCCAGGAATGATCATTGCCATGATTATTGGTTGGCTTGTAGGTGAATATCCGTTACCTGAAATAGAATGGGGCATTACAAGCCCAGATTTTAGCTTAATGTGGCAATACCTCCCCTTTACTGTTGGTTACCCAGATTGGGAAATATTCTTACTCGCTATTCCAACCGCTATCATTGCTTACGTTATCGCTTTTGGCGACATTCTTGTTGGCTTTACCTTAGTTAAACGTGTTGATCACTTGCGTGATGATGAAAAAATTGAAGAGAATGTTGATCGTGTCCATTTGGTTACAGCTATTCGAAATGCGTTACATGCGTTTTTTGCGCCATGGCCAGGTTTAGCAGGGCCAGTATGGACAGCTGCACATGCAACAGTTGCAGAGCGTTACGCTATGGGACGTAAATCGATGGAATCAATTTACAGTGGCGGTGGTACCTTTTGGATAAGCGGCTTATTAGCACTATTGGCATTACCTCTAGTGACATTATTTAAACCTGTTTTACCGATAGCACTCTCTTTAACCTTAGTACTCACAGCCTATATTTGTATCATGGTTGGCATGGAACAACTAAAAAATTCAACCGAACGAGGTGTTGCCGGTATTGTTGCCGTTACTTTAGCCATGCCAGATCCTAAATCTACTATGTATGCGGTGTGTATCGGCATCGTATTATATTTTCTTATTGAGCGCCCGAAGCTTATGGGAAAACATCACAGTAAAGACAATATTATTTTTTCTGACGAAACGCAGGAAGAAATAAGCAAACCAAAGAGTAACACTTAGCAATAGGGGAACAGACAAATGACTACAGCAAACATTTTTGAACAATATTTAGAGCCTAGCGAAGCTAACTATACAGCACTAAGCCCCGTTGCTTTTTTAGAAAGAGCAGCCTTTGTTTATCCAAATAAAACAGCAACCGTTAACGCCGACATTCGCCATTCATGGCTAGAGGTTTTTCAACGATGTACACGTTTTGCAAGTGCGTTATCAAAACGTGGTATTGGCCGAGGTGATACTGTATCGGTTATAGCACCAAACATTAGTGAACATTTTGAAGTACATTTCGGGGTACCAATGTGTGGCGCTGTGCTTAATTCGATCAATACACGCCTAGACGCTGAAGCAATTGCTTTTATACTGACACATGCCGAAACCAAAGTATTAATTACGGACAAGGAGTTTAGCTCGTTGGTCAAAAAAGCATTACGTATGATTCCGCATAAACCGCTAGTGATCGATATTGATGATCCTAACTTTCATGAAGGTCAATTGATTGGCGAGTTAACCTATGATCAATTACTTGAAGAAGGCGACAATACTTTTCAAGCAATACGACCTAACAATGAGTGGGATGCAATCTCGTTAAATTATACTTCAGGCACAACAGGTGATCCTAAAGGGGTTGTTTATCACTACCGTGGTGCCTATCTTAATGCGGTGAGCAATGTTATTTCATGGAATATGGGCGAACATCCTGTTTATTTATGGACACTGCCTATGTTTCATTGTAATGGCTGGTGTTTCCCTTGGTCAATCGCAGCCACCGCCGGCACTAGTATTAGTTTACGGCATGTACGAGCAGAGCCTATATTTGAGTTAATTAAAACCGAACAAGTCGGCTATTTCTGTGGAGCGCCTATTGTATTAAATATGCTAAATAGCGCGGATGATTCATTAAAATCCGACATTAACCATACAGTGAAAGTAATGACGGCTGGTGCGCCACCACCGGCTTCCGTGATTGAAGGAATAGAAGCTTCGGGCTTTAAAGTCACACATACTTATGGGTTAACTGAAACATACGGCCCTTCTGTTGTTTGTGCGTGGCATGATGAATGGAATGATAAAAGCACTGAACAACAAGCTAAGTTGAAATCTCGCCAAGGAGTTCGCTCCCCCATGCTTGATCAACTGATGGTAGCAGACCCTGACACTTTAGTACCGATGCCTAAAGATGGTAAATCTGTTGGAGAAATATTTATGCGCGGTAACTTGGTAATGAAAGGTTACTTAAAAAATCCTTCCACAACTCAATCTGCTTTCAAAGGTGGTTGGCTCCACTCTGGCGATATA
Source organism: Colwellia sp. 5_MG-2023 (assembly GCF_030547795.1). Lineage (NCBI taxonomy): Bacteria > Pseudomonadati > Pseudomonadota > Gammaproteobacteria > Alteromonadales > Colwelliaceae > Colwellia > Colwellia sp. 5_MG-2023. Next base: position 337,345 of record NZ_JAUOPW010000003.1, read on the forward strand.
GCGGTATGGCACAGTGACGGATATATTGAAATAAAAGATCGCTCAAAAGATGTCATTATTTCGGGGGGTGAAAACATTTCAAGCGTCGAGGTAGAAGATATCTTATATCGTCACCCTAAAGTGCAAGAAGTTGCCGTGGTAGCCAAGAAAGATGATAGATGGGGAGAAACGCCTTGCGCATTCATTACACCAATACCGAATATAGCGATAACAGAGCAAGAAATAGTAACTTTTTGTCGCGATAATATGGCACACTTCAAAACACCAAAGACGATTATCTTTGGTGAGTTACCGAAAACGTCAACAGGTAAAATACAAAAATTTATTTTACGTGAGCAGGCGAATAGGTAATAAGAAAGTCTTTATCCAATAGTAGCTACCCAACCGTCCTTCCGCTACTATTTTGGGCTGGCTTCACGCCAGCCCTTTTTTTATAGTATTTTGTAGCTTCCATTGTCCGATTTAAAAACTCGGTAAATACAGGTGACGAATGTTTCTTAAGCAAAAATTATCCCGTACTTTTTTTTCTGCCATCACCGCTACCTTACTGCTGTTGTTTGTTGGCATTTATTGGTATTCAGTCCCCTTAATTAATAAAGAAGTGTACCAAATTGAAAAAAATGCGAGTCGTCTGGTATTAAATAATATTTTTGAATTAGCCAGCAATATGCAATTAGATTTAAAGCCCCCTAAAAAAGAAGTAGTAGACAGACTGCAACAAATAATAAAAAAAAGTGTGATAGCGAAAACCGGCTATCTTTTCATTTTTGATGAACAAGGCAATATGCTATACCACCCTAACCCCAACATTAATGGTACCAACGCAGTAAAACTTAAAAACACCCATAATGGTAAATATATTTTACAAGAGCTTATATCTGTAGCCGATACAGGAAAAGAACTTGAATATAAATGGGACAAGCCTACTGACGCAAATAATTACAGCCATAATAAAATATCGTTAGTACGTCATTTACCTGAGTTAGGCTGGTATATTTGCTCTTCTGTTTATATCGATGAATTGCAAAGTAGCGGTAAACTTCTAAGCCAACGCATTTTAACCATGGGCTTTATTACCTTTATGTGTGCTATTTTTTTAGCGCTCCTTTTTTCTTCCTGGATAACAAAACCAATTAACACTCTCGCATTAATTGCCAGAAAAGTAAGTCAAGGTGACTTAAATGTCACCAGTGGTATATCACGCAAAGATGAATTAGGCATTTTGGGTAAAGCGTTTGACGATATGGTGCTACAAATGCGTGAAAACATCGAGATGTTAGACTTAAAAGTAGCCTCACGCACCCAAACCCTATCCACCACCAACGCACAACTTCAGCAAGCTATGAGTGAAAGCCAACAAGCACAAAAACAACTAGCCCAAGTACAACACATTAATGCAATAGGACAGCTTGCAGGAGGCTTAGCTCACGATTTTAATAATATACTTACTATTATTTTAGGTAATCTACATGCTGCTAAGCAAGATAATGAACAAAATGAAGCATTATTACAGCATTTACTGCCCGCAATAAAAGCGTCACGTAAGGGGAGCGACATTACTAACCGTTTACTCTCTTTTTCAAGACGACAGTATTTACGCCCTTGTAAAGTGGATATTACCGTACTGATTGATGAAACCATTACGCTGTTAAAAGGATCATTACCTAGTAAAATTACCATAAAGACTCATTATTTAGATAATAATTTGCATGTCTATGTCGATGCTAACCAACTAGAAAATTGCTTAATTAATTTAGTATTAAATGCCAAAGATGCTATGCCAAACGGTGGTGATATAACAATAACAGTCAATAAAAAAACAGTAGAGCATCCTTTACAATTTGATGAAGAAGTTACTTTTGCTGATTACGTTGAAGTTACCATTACAGATGATGGCTCTGGTTTTTCGGAACAAGCAATAAATAAAGCATTCGAACCTTTTTTTACCTCTAAAGAAACGCACCAAGGCTCGGGTCTTGGCCTAAGTACTGTTTTTGGCTTTATTAAACAATCAAAAGGTTATATACGCATTGCTAATCAAAAAGTTAGCGGTGCTAAAATATCACTCTTATTACCCTTACTGATTCATCAGCAAGACGACAAGCTGTCATCTGCCTCTCTCCATGACGATAATGAAAACGTCATAACAACAGACTTTTCCAATAAGCTTGTTTTATTAGTCGAAGATGATAATGATGTTCGTGCTATAATTAGGAAGCAGTTAATCGCATTTGGGCTAAACGTTATCGAGGCAAATGACAGCGACGAAGCTGAGCAGCTAATTGATACTATTGATGATTTATACGGTATGGTTTCAGATATTAGTATGCCGGGCAATAAAGATGGCTTTGAACTAGCTACGCTGTTAAAAACTCGCTCACCTAGCTGTAAAATTGTTCTGATGAGTGGCTATTTTCACCCAGCAACTGAGCCAAATAAAGACATACCGATTTTGTTAAAAAAGCCCTTTGTGGCAAATAAATTATTTCAAGCATTACAATAAAAAGCATCGAGGTAATGACACTTGTGAACACCAAACCATTAATTTATGTTATTGATGATGAACCTGAGATATGTAGCTTAGTTTGCCAAGAGCTTGAACGTTATAACTTTAAAACCCAAGCATTTTGTACTGGAAAAGAAGCCTTATTAGCGATCAGAAAACAGTTACCTTCGCTCTGTATTATTGACCTTGGTTTACCTGATATGGATGGCTTATCATTAGTAAAAGAACTATTCGATGATAAAAAAATTGGCGTGATAATTTTATCCGGTCGCAATAGCTTACCCGATAAAGTATTAGGCTTAGAATTAGGCGCAGATGATTATATTGGTAAACCGTTTGATCCACGAGAGTTAGTAGCGCGGGTAAACAGCATTATTCGTCGACTTGTTGTAAGTGAATTACCTGAGACAACATTGCAAACCGCCAGCTTTGGTGACTGGACCTTTGAACAATCAACCCTTACTTTAGAAAATAATAAGGGCGGTAGCTTTATGTTAAGCGCCGCAGAAGCTGAAATATTGATGATATTGCTTAAAGCACCTCGACAGATATTATCACGAGAGCGTTTACTGAGCCTTGATGCAACCTCTTTTGATCGTAGTATAGACGTAAGAATGTCGAGATTAAGAAAGAAGATAGAGCAAGATCATAAACATCCAAAAATCATAAAAACAGTTTACGGTGCTGGTTATATCTTTACCTTAGAAGTCACTTGGCAGTAGACCACTAGCTGCCAAGTCTAACTTTTTTCACTTACAAGCTAATACGCTTATATTGACGATACTCAGGGTTCCAAAAGTTTTGCTCTATTTTTGCCAATAAATCAGCATCAGATAATTCAAGCGCTAAGTCTTGCTCATAAGCAACTTTAGCAATGGCAAAAGCAATCTCTTTACTTAACTGAGCTATTTGAGTTAACGGTGGTAATAATTCACCTTTACCTGTGTTCGCTAACGGTGAAGCAGCAGCCAAAGTTTCACTGGCTACTTGCAACATTTTATCCGTAATTCTACTAATTTTCGCAGAAACAACCCCTAAACCGATACCAGGAAAAATATAACTATTGTTACATTGAGCTACAGGAAAAATCTCGCCTTGATATTCGACAGGATCAAAAGGACTACCTGTTGCAATGATAACTTCGCCATTAGTCCAATTAATCACTTGGCTTGGTGTTGCTTCAACTTGTCTTGACGGGTTACTTAACGGGAAAATAATAGGTTTATTACAGTGCTGTTTCATCGCTTTAATGACTTCTTCGCTAAATAAACCTGCCTGTCCTGATACACCTATTAAAATATCGGGTTTAGCACCATGCACCACTTCTAAAAGCGTGGCATACTCACCCTCAATATCCCATTGCTCAATAGCAACTTTACTCTGCACTAATTTCTGCTGAAAATCACGTAAGTTATCCATACCCTGCGTTAACAAACCAAACCTATCGACCATATATACTTGGCTTCTTGCTTCTAATGGTGAAATACCTTCAGTTATCATTTGACTGATAATTTGTTCGGCAATACCACACCCAGCAGATCCTGCCCCAACAAAAGCAACATTAAGTTGTGACAACTTAACACCTTTACTTCGACAAGCCGCGAGTAAAGTCCCTACGGTTACTGAGGCTGTACCTTGTATATCATCATTAAAACAACATATTTGATCACGGTATCGGCTTAAAAGCGGCATTGCATTCGGTTGTGCAAAATCTTCAAATTGCAAAAGAACCTGAGGCCAACGACGTTTCACTGCATCTATAAATAACGATAAAAACTCATCATACTCAGTTTGACCAATACGTTTATGACGTGCTCCCATATACATAGGGTCGTCTAATAGTTTTTGATTATTGGTACCAACATCTAACATGACAGGTAAAGTGTAGGCCGGACTAATCCCTCCACAGGCGGTATATAAAGAGAGTTTACCAATTGGAATACCCATTCCGCCAATACCTTGATCACCTAAGCCTAAAATTCGCTCTCCATCAGTAACCACAATTATTTTTACTTTGTTTTTAGTCGCATTTCTTAAAATATCATCAATTTGATATCTATCATCATAAGAAATAAATAAACCACGTGAGCTCCGATAAATATCTGAAAATTGTTCACAAGCGTCACCAACCGTTGGTGTATATATAATAGGCATCATTTCTGCTAAATGATTTTGTACTAATTTAAAAAATAATGTTTCATTATTATCATGTATAGCACGCAGGTATATATGTTTATTAATATTAGTATGGAAAGAACAATACTGTCGATACGCTCTAGCAACTTGCTCATCTATGGTTTCAAAGCGCGGCGGTAATAAACCAGTTAAATTAAAGTTTATACGTTCTTGTGGATCAAAAGCACTGCCTTTATTTAATAGCGGTGTTTCTAATAATGTTGGGCCTGCATAGGGGATATATAAAGAGCGCTTACTTTGAGTCATTTCACTTACTGCTTATGTTGAGGTTTATGTTGATGTTGATGTTTATACTTATTAAATTCAAATTTTACCGTGTGAAGGCTTAAGATATAAAGCATTATTTTTATGAATACTGAAAATACACTAAAATGATATTGATTGCAGCATATAGAATATTTTTAGCTTGGCATAGATGACAATAAATAATACCAGTTTCATTAATTAAGTGAACAATTTTATACGTAGAAAACATTGCCAAATACAAGGCATTTATTTAATAACTAGCTGTTATAATTATTAAATAAATAACGATGTAGTTGGTGATTTTAATGAGTAGAAATGCTCACATAGCTAGGAGATAGGTATAATGGCGAAACTAAGTTGGAGCTCTGCTGATTCACCCAAATATTGCTGAGTAGGGTAAAAGTTACCATACTCAACAAGAGACAGCGTACCGTCAAAGGGAAATCAATAACATTATAAATGACACAACCAACACTTCAAAAATTGTTGCCGCTATATGCCGATAAGGTAATCAGCAGATAAGGATAATAAAAAAGCAATAAGTGAAGAAAATGCTAAATTATGGAATAACAAGAATCCTTTACTACTTATGACTTTAGATTAAGCATATAACTTAATGCTCGCTGAACTAATCAACTGGACTTACCTAATTAATCAGCTTCATCTATCCAAGCTAATTGAATAGCTTCAAGTACACGTTCCCCACAGTGCGCAGGATCATCATTAAAACGCTCAAGATCAAGCACCCATTGACGAAGATCCGTAAAATTTAATGTTAGTGGGTCTACATCAGGATAGAGCTCAATTAAATCAAGCGCAATTTCTAATGAGTCAATCCACTTTAGTCCTGCAGAAGTATTCATGTTTTATCCTATGGGTTATTAACGTGTAAACGAATACTAAAATAATAAATGGAACCAATAATAGTCGACTATCAACATTAAGATAAACCACAGCAAAAGCAAACGTGCTCTTTTGCAATATTTACACTCAGTTTTCCACCATTGCCGTAATTTTAAGATAATAGTGTTTTCTGTCATTTATCGGAAGAATCTTTTTAGCATAGATTTATTGACTCCCGATTCTACAATAGTTTCACCACAATACAACGGTTTAAAACCATTTATTCCAACATAACTTTGTAACTTACCTTCCGAGGTAATATTCTTTTCAAAATCACCTGTTGCAGGGTTAAAACGATATTCTTTCGACCATTCAGCCATATTGTCAGTTAACTTGTTAATTGACTCAACAACAAACTTTGCTTCTTCATTGCTTGTTGTTGGGTGGAAAGAAGCCCTAATCCAACCTGGCTTCTCACAATAGTTTCCTTCGTCAATTTGTTGGGTAATTTGTTGTGATGTATTTTGATCAACATTGAGTAAAATATGACCATAAGTACCTGCGCATGAGCACCCCCCTCGAGTTTGAATACCAAATTTATCATTAAGTAAACGTACAACTAAATTGTAATGCACATTGGTAATATAAAATGACACTATGGCTAAACGATCTGTAATTGTAGGTTCAAGCATATTTACTTGTTCATTCTTGCTCAGCTCTGACATGACATATTCTGTTAGCTCTTGCTCTCGTTTAGCAATATTATCTGTCCCCATCGCATCTTTTACTTTGATAGCTAACGCGGTACGAATACATTGTAAAAACCCTGGTGTTCCACCATCTTCACGTATTTCAATATTATTGAAAAAGCTATGCTCGCCCCATGGGTTAGTCCAAGTTACTGTACCGCCGCCAGGATGATCAGGAATTTTATTTTTATATAAACTTTTATTAAAAATAAGAACACCAGAGCTCCCAGGTCCACCTAAAAATTTATGTGGCGAAAAGAAGATTGCATCTAACGTTTGTAGCTTATCAACGGGGTGCATATCTATATCTACATAGGGCGCTGAACAAGCAAAATCGACAAAACACAGCCCGCCATGCTTATGCATAATCTCAGCTAACTGATGATAAGGAGTTTTTATACCCGTCACATTTGAACAAGCAGTAAAAGAGCCTATTTTGACCTTGCGATCCTTATATTGCACTAATAACGCTTCTAAATTATCTAAAGAAGGTAAACCATTCTCGTCACTAGCCACAATTTCTAACGTAACATCACATTCATACCAAGTTGTTTGATTTGAGTGATGTTCCATGTGAGTGATAAACACGACTGGCTTATCTTCCTCACTAAAACTGACTTGCTCAGCCATGCGCTCCGGAATTCTCAACCCAAGAATACGCTGAAACTTATTCACAACATCAGTCATTCCTGCACCAGAGGTAATTAAGATATCGTTATCACATGCATTTACATGGCGCTTAATCACTTTTTGTGCGTCATGATACGCCAATGTCATCGTACTACCGGTTAAGTTAGTTTCAGTATGAGTATTGGCAACATAAGGCCCAAGTGTATGGCTAATATAATTTTCTATTGGTTGATATAAACGACCGCTTGCAGTCCAATCAGCATAAATAATTTTTTGCTGTTTTCCATTAATTTCATGCTCAAGGTTTTGGCCTATAATGTGTTGACGAAATTTAGAAAAGTGCTGTTCTAACGACATAATTGTCCCCTGTTCGATTAACCTAAAGTGAGTGTAATCAGTTATAAATAAGCAAGAGACTGGTAAACTAATCTTTAAGATATCACCAATGGTAATTCTGTAGAGCGCTTAATCTCTTCCATGGCAAAACTAGAGGTAACATCGGTCAAGCTAGTCGCTCGAATAAAACGCTGATAAAAAGCATCATAACTAGCAATATCTTTAACCACGACACGTAGTAAATAATCATATTCACCACTCATGCGATAAAAATCAACCACTTCGGGAAAAGCTGATACAGTTTTAGAAAACTGCGCCAACCAATCGCTATCATGCTTGCTGGTTTTTACTTGCACAAAAACCGACACGCTTAGATCTAATAACTTAGCATCAAGCAAGGCGACTTTACGTTTAATAATTCCACTTTTCTCTAGTTTTTGTAGACGACGCCAGCATGGAGTTTTAGTTAATCCAACACGCTTAGCTAATTCATCAATCGCAATACTAACATCACGCTGAAGAATAGCAATAAGCCGCAAATCTATATCATTTAAGTGCATTTTGTACTACTTACTGTAATTATTTTAGAACAAAATAACCCAAGAGTATTGTGAAATCAAATTTAGAGAAAAGTTATGCCTAAAAAAGGCCTTTATGAGAAATACAATTTTCCTAAAAATCGTAAAAAAATATCAAAATTCATCATTTTTTATAAAAATTGATGAATTAAACTGAGGTTTAATTCAAGGTTGTATTGTTGTATAGGGTAGCAATTCAATAATATGCTAAGCATATTTACAGTACACCACCCATAAAAATGGCATGATTAATGAATAAAAACACAGGCGAGTTTTTCTAATCATTAATATTTAGGTAATTAATTTTTAAGCAATTAATGACTGAAGACCATGAAAAATTAAATGGTTAACGTAAATGTTACTGGACCATCATTTAATAATTGCACTTTCATATCTGCGCCAAATTCACCTGTTGGTACGCTAAAACCTTTATCACGTAGCTGCTGACAAAAGAATTGATAAAGGCTCTTACTAAAGTCAGGCTTAGCTGCTGAAGTAAAGCTTGGTCGCATACCACTACTGGTATCTGCCGCTAAAGTAAATTGCGAGACAACTAAGATCTCGCCATTTGCTTGTTTGACATTCAAGTTCATTTTTCCATTTTCATCATTGAAAATCCGATAACCAGCAACTCGCTCGGCAAGACGTTTAGCTTTTGCTTGGGAATCTTCAGGCTCAACAGCTAAAAATACCAGTAAACCTTGGCCTATTTCACCTATTACTTCATTGTCAACGGTAACACTTGCTGAGCTTACTCTTTGAATTAACGCAATCATATTTGTGGGTTTTCCAATTCATTTTCTAGTTCGTATTCTTGTAACGACACTGTAATTACAGCGCCACCTAGTACAATTAGCCAAGATAAATATACCCATAAAAACAGAATAGGTACTATAGCTAACGCACCATATATTGCTTGATAAGAGGGAAATGCAGCTAAATATTCTGCAAATATTTTTTTAGCAAATTCAAATAAAATAGCCGCAACTAAAGCACCGAAAAAAGCATATTTAAATGGTACTGCTTTATTAGGCACTAACATATATAAAAGTACAAAAGCTGACATAGAAGACAAAATAGGTAATAACCTAAAAAGCTGATCAGTGATACCAAAATCATCCTCAACACCTATTGCTACTAAGGATACAATATAAGAAGAAATAGCAATGCTAGCCCCCACTAAAAGTGGCCCTAATGTCAGTATCATCCAATACATAGAAAATGAGGTGATAACACGGCGCTTTTGCGTTACTTGCCAAATATTATTGAACGTTTTATCAATAGAAGAAATCAGTAATAAGGCAACAACAAATAAAAAAGAGATCGCCACGGCTGACATTTTAGAAGCATTAGCTACAAATGACGCTAAATATTCTTGCACTACCCCGCTAGCTGCTGGTACAAAGTTGTCAAAAACTAATTGCTCAACACTTTTATGAATATCGGCAAAAATAGGAAATGCCGTTGCCACTGATAAGGCAACCACCATCAAAGGAACCAGCGACATCAAACTAACATAAGAAAGATGGCCGGCAACCACAGGTAATTGTGCTTGTTTGATACGCTTTAATAAATACTTAAAAAACGATAAATAATATCGCCAAGGTAGTGACTGTTTTACTTTTTCAAAAAATATGTATACGGAACTCATATATATACCAATAGGCTAATTTTTTACTCATTTTAGTAGATATGAGTAAGCTTAAAATAAACAAAACCATTTAATCATAGTTATTCTATATTTCATTAATTTACTGATTTTTTAATAGTAAATATTATATTATGATATCAGTAACTAATTTACTAGCAAGGTGTGTTATGTCAAAGCAAGGTTCTGGTGGCAATGTTATTGCTGCAATTTGTAATATCTTTTTTCCAGGTCTAGGCCAATTAGTACAAGGAAGACTTTTACCGGCAATTATATTCGCTATTGTTTGTGTTGGTGGGTATGCGCTGTGGTGGCTTATTATTCCTGCAATTATAGCCGCTATATTTCACTTATACTCTATTCTTGATGCTGCGACATTTAACAGTAATGGTTAATCAGCATTCATAATGTATTGATATTTTTCTAACAAAAAGGCCGATTGATTTAGCATCAATCGGCCTTTTTAGGTTAACTTAAGTAATTAATTACTTACCTGAACGACCTTCACGTTTACGATCATTCTCTTTTAAGAACTTTTTACGTATACGAATGCTTTCTGGTGTTACTTCTACTAATTCATCATTATCGATAAATTCTAATGCTTGCTCTAACGACATAATGATAGGCGGCGTTAATGTTTGTGCTTCATCAGTACCTGAAGAACGAACGTTAGTTAACTGCTTACCTTTAAGGGCGTTTACAGTTAAATCGTTATCACGACTATGAATACCAATAACTTGACCTTCATAAATATCAATACCGTGACCAATTAACATACGACCACGAGACTGTAAGTTAAAGATAGCGTTAGTTAATGCTTTACCGGTAGCATTAGCAATCATTACACCATTTTTACGTTGACCAATTTCGCCACCTTTATGAGGTCCGTATTCAAAGAATGTATGATAAATTAAACCTGAACCCGATGTTAATGTCATGAATTCAGTTTGGAAACCAATTAAACCACGACTTGGCATAATGAAATCCATACGAATACGACCAGTACCATCTGGTGCCATATCCGTTAATTCAGCTTTACGAACACCCATTCTTTCCATGATAGGACCTTGATGCTGTTCTTCAACATCAATAGTAACTGTTTCGTATGGTTCTTCTAATACACCATTTACTTCACGAATAATAACTTCTGGACGAGACACTGCTAGCTCAAAACCTTCACGGCGCATGTTTTCAATTAAAATACCTAAATGAAGCTCACCACGACCTGATACTTTAAATTTATCTGCATCTTCTAATTGCTCAACACGTAATGCAACGTTATGAATTAATTCTTTATCTAAACGATCTTTAATATTACGTGACGTTACAAATTTACCTTCTTTACCACAAAATGGTGAAGTGTTAACTTGGAAAGTCATGTTGATCGTAGGTTCATCAACTGATAATGCTGGTAAACCTTCAACAGAAGTAGGACAACAAATCGTATCTGAGATTTTTAATTCACCTAAACCTGTAATCGCAATAATGTCACCTGCAAAACCTTCTGCAACATCAAGACGTTCAAGTCCTAAGTAACCAAATACCTTGCCAACTTTAGCGTTATGTACGCCACCATTTGCCAATTTAATAGTTACTTGTTGATTTGGTTTAACAGAACCACGCGTAATACGACCAACACCAATTACACCTAAATATGAGCTGTAATCAAGTTGAGAAATTTGCATTTGAAATGGACCATCAGGATCAACTTCTGGTGAAGGCACTTCTTTAAGAATAGTATCAAACAATGGCGTCATATCTGTGCCAGTTTCACCTTCTTCAAGTGTAGCCCAACCATTAATTGCTGAAGCATAAACAACTTTAAAATCTAATTGTTCGTCTGTAGCACCAAGGTTGTCAAACAATTCAAAAACTTGATCCATAACCCAATCAGGTCGAGAACCAGGCTTATCAACTTTATTGATAACAACAATTGGTTTTAAACCTTGAGCAAACGCTTTTTTCGTTACGAAACGCGTTTGTGGCATAGGACCTTCTTGCGCATCAACAATAAGTAAAACTGAATCTACCATTGACATTACACGTTCAACTTCACCACCAAAATCGGCATGGCCCGGAGTATCAACGATATTTACACGGTAACCGTTCCAGTTAATAGCCGTGTTTTTAGCTAAGATTGTGATACCACGTTCTTTTTCGATATCATTTGAATCCATTGTACGTTCTTCTAGGCCACCACGTACATCTAATGTACCTGATTGCTCTAATAACTTATCGACTAAAGTCGTTTTTCCGTGGTCAACGTGAGCAATAATTGCCACATTTCTTAATTTATCTAACACAGGCGTCTCGCTGTTTTATTATTATTTAATACCACAACAATACGCGGGGCTTAAATAACTAAGGCTTTAATTGGGCGCGTATTATACAGTTTTTTTATATTAAAAGATATTTTTTATGATAAACCTACTTTGTGACTGATTTGTGTCAAAATGGTACAAATAGTACATGAAAATTGCTCAAAATAAGATATAGTGGCTTTCGAACTAGTATTTTGCACCACAAAGATCCCACAACGCACTACAACCGTGCAAAGCGTTTTTTGTAAACTTTCTAAATCATTGTTTTGATTATGATTTATTATTGGCACAATATTAGCTTGTATATGTCAAAACTTTGGTTTGCATCAAAAGAAATTTAAAACTAACCCTCACTGGAGAGACAAAATGTCACAAGCAGTATTCGATTTAATTAAAGAACATGACGTCAAGTTTATTGACCTTCGTTTTACCGATACTAAAGGTAAAGAACAACATGTTTCTATCCCTCATCATCAAGTAACCGAAGATTTTTTTGAAGACGGTAAAATGTTCGATGGTTCTTCAATTCAAGGTTGGAAAGGAATTAACAAATCTGACATGGTATTAATGCCTGATGCAGATTCTGCTGTGTTAGACCCGTTTGCGGACGCTGTTACATTAAACATTCGTTGTGATGTAGTAGAACCAGATACAATGCAAGGTTACAGCCGTGACCCTCGCTCTGTAGCGAAACGTGCTGAAGAATACTTACGTTCTACCGGTATCGCTGATACTGTATTAATTGGTCCTGAGCCAGAATTCTTCTTATTTGATGACGTACGTTTCCACACTGATATCAGTGGTTCTTTCTTTAAAGTTGACGATAAAGAAGCATGTTGGAATTCAGGTACTGAATATGAAGAAGGTAACATGGGACATCGTCCTGGCCTTAAAGGCGGTTACTTCCCAGTTTCTCCAGTAGATTCTTCACAAGATATTCGTTCTGCTATGTGTTTAGTAATGGAAGATATGGGCTTAGTTGTTGAAGCGCATCACCATGAAGTAGCAACTGCTGGTCAAAACGAAATCGCTTGTCGTTTTAATACTATGGTATTAAAGGCTGATGAAGTACAAGTATATAAGTATGTTGTTCATAACGTTGCTCATGCTTACGGTAAAACAGCAACATTTATGCCGAAGCCATTAGTTGGTGATAACGGCTCTGGTATGCACGTTCATCAATCTCTTGCTAAAGATGGCGTTAACTTATTCTCTGGTGATAAATACGGTGGATTGTCTGAAATGGCTCTTTACTACATTGGTGGTATCATCAAGCATGCTAAAGCACTTAATGCATTTACTAACCCTGCAACTAACTCATACAAACGTTTAGTTCCACATTTTGAAGCACCTATTATGCTAGCGTACTCAGCGGCTAACCGTTCAGCTTCAATTCGTATCCCAGTAGTTCCAACACCAAAAGCAACACGTATCGAAGTTCGTTTCCCTGATCCAGCAGCTAACCCTTACTTAGCATTCTCTGCTATGTTAATGGCTGGTCTTGACGGTATCAAAAACAAGATCCACCCTGGTGATGCTATGGATAAAGATCTGTATGACCTTCCAGCTGAAGAAGCAGCAGCAATACCACAAGTTGCAACATCATTAACTGAAGCATTAGATGCTTTAGCTGAAGATAACGAATTCTTAACTGCTGGTGGCGTTATGGATATCGATATGATCAATGCTTACATTGACCTTAAACGTGCTGATTGTGAGTTATTAAATACTTCAACTCACCCAGTAGAATTTGGTATGTACTACAGCGTTTAAGCCCTAGTAGTTATACTTTTAGAGCCTTGGCTTTAAATCAAAAAGCTCACTTCGGTGAGCTTTTTTGTGCTCAAAATATTTATAGTAGTAAAGTTACAAGTTTTTGTATAAATTATAACTACTGATGCCTCACATTATCGTGTGTTTGGATATATCTAAAGGAACAAGATATACTTGATAAATTATGATTAAATTTTTATTACTAATATTACTTATATCCATAATTGCGCCGGTAAACGCGAGTACCACTAAAATATATCTTTGGCGTAATGAAGCTGGCCAACTAGTCTACTCAGACACCCCTTCACCTGGCGCAGAAGAAGTAAAAACTAATCCAGGCCATGTTATTGAATCATCTAGTTCGATAGATATACAACTACTTGATATTCAAAAAGAGATAGTACCTGAAGATTATCAAATCATTATTAATCACCCTAAAAATCATGACACAATTCGTGATAATACCGGCTCTATCCTTATTAGCGCTATGATACAACCAAGATTTAAACGTGGTTTAAAAGTACAACTAATTTTAGACGGTGAAGCTTATCAAACTCCCCAAAATCACACTCAATTCTCTCTTAGAAATATTGATCGCGGTGAACACCAAATAAAAATGCAAGTATTTAACGAAGAAGGCAAGGTAATTGCATTATCTGACCCTATAACGTTTTATATGCATCGAGCATCTATTAATTAGTGAAAATTAGCACTAAATAGCCGTATTTAGCCCTGCAAATAAAACCTTTCTAGAATATACTAAATTTAAAGCACCAAATCAGTGCGCCCCAGTATAAGTATGAGACTTTATGTTGCACACAAGACAAGATATCCAACGACTTAAATTAAGTTACCAACAAACACTCGCGAATCAGTTAGTGACTGCGGTACTAATACTCGACCAAAAATTAAATATTTGTTACTTAAATCCTGCGGCTGAAGCCTTGTTAATAAAAAGTTTGTATAAACTATATGGCAGCCCTTTTGATTTAATTTTCGAAAATACGTCAATAACTAAATCACGTTTAGAACAGCTGCTCACGACAGGGCAAGAATTTACTGATAGCGAAATAGTGATAGAGTTTAATAAAACTCACCGCTTCACCGCAGAAGTAACCGCGTCGTCAGTAGAGTTTTATCGCATTCCTCACATTCTGATTGAGTTCAAACAAATTGACCAACAAAAACAAATCAGCCTTGAAATATTTCAACAGCAGCAATGGATTGCTGCTCGTGACTTAATTAAGGGGTTAGCACATGAAATTAAAAACCCACTTGGCGGTCTTCGTGGTGCTGCTCAACTGTTAAATAAAGAGCTTGATGAAGAGCAACAAGAATACACTGCCATGATCATAGAGCAAGCTGACAGGTTAACTAACTTAGTTGATCGGCTATTAGGTCCAAATCAATTACCACAAGTTAAAAGCTATAATATTCATTCTGTGCTAGAGAAAGTATGCCAAGTGGTTAATTTTTCAAGTGAGCAAGAAATAGAATTAAAACGTGATTATGATCCCTCAATTCCTAACATAGAATGTGATCAAGAAAAAATACAGCAAGCAGTATTAAACATTGTTAATAATGCTATTCAAGCAATAAGCCCCGAAAATAAAATTACCCTAAAAACACGAATAGCCAGTAATGCAACTATTAATGGTAAACAAATAAAATTAGCGGTAAAAATTAGCATTATTGATGATGGGCCAGGTATTCCTGAAAAAATACAAGACACTTTATTTTATCCTATGGTATCCGGTCGCTCAAATGGAACCGGTTTAGGTTTATCTATTTCACAAACTTTAATAAATCAACACCAAGGCAAGCTCTCTTGCCGAAGTCGTCCTGGGCATACAGAGTTTATAATTCTTCTCCCCTTAAGCTGAGACTAAGCTTTTATTAGGACGCTACTAACACAACTTTAAAAATTAACGCAAGAGAATACACAATGATCACTGAACAAGTATGGATAGTTGATGACGACAGCTCAATTCGCTGGGTTTTAGAAAAAGCCTTTACTAAAGCTAATATTAGTACGGCTTCATTTGAAAGCGCTAGTAATTTATTAATAGCGCTCGATCATGATCAACCTGAGGTTATTATATCTGATATAAGGATGCCTGATATCGACGGTATGACCCTACTTAATACTATTAGTAAGGATCACCCACATATCCCGGTTATCATCATGACGGCTCACTCTGATCTAGATAGTGCAGTTAATGCCTATCAAGGTGGGGCTTTCGAATATTTACCTAAACCTTTTGATATGGATGAAGCCGTTACCCTAGCAAAACGGGCACTAACCCATGCACAAGAGCAAAATGCAAAAAATCAACAAAATGATGTGACCCCGCTTACGGCAGGGTTAATTGGTGAAGCACCAGCAATGCAGGAAGTATTCCGAGCTATTGGTCGCTTATCACGCTCAAGTATCAGTGTGCTAATTAATGGTGAGTCAGGCACAGGTAAAGAATTAGTTGCTCACGCTTTGCATTCTCATAGCCCTCGTTCTCAAGCACCCTTTATCCCTTTAAATATGGCTGCTATACCTAAAGATCTTATTGAGTCTGAGCTATTTGGTCATGAAAAAGGCGCATTCACCGGAGCCAATTCTGTGCGTCAAGGAAGGTTTGAGCAAGCACATGGTGGGACTTTATTTCTTGATGAAATTGGTGATATGCCACTGGAAATTCAAACCCGTTTGTTACGCGTACTATCAGATGGTCAATTCTACCGCGTTGGTGGGCATTCACCAGTCCAGGTTGATGTACGTATTATCGCCGCAACTCATCAAAACTTAGAGGATCGTGTTAATAGCAATGAATTTAGAGAAGATTTATTTCATCGCCTTAATGTAATTCGTATTCAGCTTCCTAGCTTACGAGAAAGAAAGGAAGATATAGTCCAACTAAGTCAACACTTTCTCAAACAAGCTGCCAACGAACTGAGCGTTGAACCTAAAACCATCAGCAAGAAAGCAGCAGCATTCTTAGAGCAATTTCAATGGCCTGGCAATGTAAGACAACTCGAAAATATTTGTCGATTTCTTACGGTAATGGCCAGTGGTCAGGAAATACTATTAGAAGATTTGCCAAGCGAGCTTACTGAAAAAACAGTACCAACAAACAGCAATAACACATCATGGCAATCAGCACTTAGCGATTGGATGGATCAAGAATTAGCACAAGGAAGTAATGCAATATTAGAAGTAGCTATGCCTGAATTTGAAAAAATAATGTTAGAGCGTGCGTTGATATTTACTCAAGGCCACAAACAAGATGCAGCCAAGAAATTAGGTTGGGGAAGAAATACATTAACCAGAAAACTAAAAGAATTAGATTTATAAGTAATTAAGAAGGGCTACATGTCTCATCGTCACATTGCTTACAATTATTACATAACTTAAGGTTAATAAAATGTGCGGCGATGATTAGGCTTGCGCCACCCGTAATAAAATAGATTTCTAATGCTTCCGAAAAATCATGTTTTATCCAATAAAGAGCAATACCTAAATAGAGCAAGTAAAAGGGGTATAATCGTCTATGATAACGTTTAAACCCCGAAAACAAGGCTATTGTTCCTAAAGCAGCAGTCATTAGTAAAAAGACATGCTCCCAAGTATGATCAGCTAAAAAGCTCAAACCTAATAATGGTAAAATGGGCAGTAAAATAGGCAAAAGTATGCAATGTAATGCACATAATGAAGTTGCTGTAATACCTATTCGATCTAACATGGTTTTTCACTTTTCAAATAAAACATAAACAATACTAACGTTCATACATTGCTGTCTATAAGAGTCAGACGACACTATGGTATAGAAAACTATTTCCCACAAATATTACACTGATGAACAATACGGTAACTCACTTTACTATAATACCACGATTGATATGTTATAACATTAATAAAATTACTCTGATGATAAATTACTAAGCACTCCCTATGGGAAAAGTTATCACTTGTTCAATATGCTCTATCTTCAAAGCCAACATAATTAAGCGATCAACACCTAATGCGACACCTGCACATTGAGGTAAACCATGTGATAATGCAGAAATAAAATTTTCATCAATAACTTTCTCTGGCAAGCTTAACACTGCTCTTTTTTTATTATCTTCTTGAAAACGTTGGACTTGAGTTTCATGACTGGTTAACTCATTAAAACCGTTCACTAATTCTATCCCTTGATAATAACATTCAAAACGTTGTGCCACCCTATTATCATCAGGACATAATTTAGCTAAAGATGCTTGTGAGCTTGGAAAATTATAAACAAAACACGGCTCATTTTGTCCTATTACTGGCTCAATTATTTCACAAAAAATAAACTGTAGTAAAATATCATTGTCATCTTCATTTACTAACCAATCGCTTAATTTATTATTACGACTAATGACCGTAAGTAAATCATCACGAGAAGCAGTTAATGGGTCAAGAGCGGTATATTCAATGAATAACTCTTGATACGTTTTCTTGATAGGCTCAGCACAGTGCAAAGTCGTTTTTAACAACTCTCCTACTTCAGCCATTAGGTCAAAGTGATCAAAATTAATTCGATACCATTCCAGTAAAGTAAATTCTGGATTATGATATTTACCAAATGCTTCATGACGAAATGCTTTAGCTATTTGAAAAATACAACCATAACCAGAAGCTAATAAACGCTTCATGTGAAACTCTGGAGACGTTTGCAAATACAAAGGAATTGCTTGATTTATAGGACTGTCAGCAAGGAAGTTGTAACGGCAACTTAATCCCTCTAAATGTACATCAGTAACCGTTGCTTGAGATAAAGAAGGTGTTTCCACTTCAAGAACATTACGTTCTGCAAAAAAATCCCTGATTTGCTGTAATATCTTTGCACGTTTTTGTGCATTTTCCCACGAGAGAGTTGACTGCCAAGACATGATGATCCTTTATTAGCTTTTATATTTTCTTTTTTAAAAATAAAAAAGGCCGCAGAAGCGACCTTTTTTATTCATTAACCTTTTGTGTTCGCTAACCAACAGGTTAACTACAATAAAG